>DASXXX010000304.1:0-7070 GCA_036502765.1 Acidimicrobiia bacterium
GGATCCTGCGGCAGGTTGTCGATGCCGCCGATGTTCCGGTACGCGAGCCCCGACCCCGCGCCGATGGTGGGCGCGAACGCGGGCCGGTGGCCGCACGGTCCGTCGATGCCGTAGCCGGGAGCGTTGAGGTACACGAGGTCCGGGTTCACGGCGAGCAGGTCTGCCGCGGTGTACCCGTGACGTCCGGCGACGCCGGCCCGGAAGCTCTGCAGCACGACGTCGGCCCGCCGCACGAGTTCGAGCACGATCTCGCGACCATCCTCCGACGCCATGTCGACGGCGACGCTCTCCTTCCCCTGCAACACCTTGATCCCGCCGACCTCCGGGAACGGCATGATGTGGCGGATGGGATCACCGTCGAGCTGCTCGACCTTGATGACACGGGCGCCGAGGTCGGCGAGCAGCGTGGTGCCGAACGGTGCGGCGAAGAAGGTCCCCAACTCGATCACGGTGATGCCTGCGAGCGGTGGCTGTGATGGCGCGTCTGCGGGCGCTTCGGCATGTGCATCGCTGTGCTGCGCACGCGACCCGAGGACGACGTCGTTGTGCTCACCGAGCGTCGGCGCGGGGTTCGTCAGTACCGCCGGAGTCGCGGTCATCTGCACGATCGGACCCGGTTGCAGCACCGCTCCGACAGCGGGGTCGTCGATGACGACCGTCCGACCGTCGTGCACCATCTGCGGGTGGTGGAGCAGTTCGCTGCCGTAGCGGAAGACCTCGGCCCACACGTCCGGTTCGGCGTCGAACTCGACGAGCCACTCGTCGTAGGTCTTCGCGCGCACGGCGAGCAGCGCGCGTTCCCAGAACGCGATGCGAACGTCGGGATCGTCCGAGCCGGGGGCGTCCTTCCATTCAGGCTGGGCGAGCAGTTCGTCCAGCCCGGTGATGCGGGTGAAGGCGTCCCAGAGCCGATCGGTGGTCTGCGAGAACTGCATGAACCGGCCGTCGGCCGACTGGGCGACCATCAGCCGGAAGAACAGCGGTGAGTGGGGGATCAGCCGGTCCTGTTCCGCGGGCGGTGCGGCGGTGAACGCGGCGCCGAACTTGGCGATGATCTCCATGATGAGCCAGTTCCACGTGTCGTGGGCGAGGATCCCCTGCACCAAGGTGGTGTCGACGCGCTGACCGAGACCACTCGTCTCGCGCTCGAACAGTGCCGCGAGGATGCCGTGCAGCGCGAGCTGACTGGCGGTGAAGGTGCAGTACGGAGCGGCGACGTACGACGGTCCCGGCCGGTCGGACAAGCCGGAGAACGCGTGGAGCCCACCGATCTTCGCCAGCACGATCGGTTCGTAGCCCTTGAGCTGCGACCACGGGTTCTCGCGCCCGAACCCGGTGACCGACGCGTACACCAGCCGCGGGTTGTGTGATCGCAGCTCGTCGTGGCCGAGGCCGAGACGCTCGGCGACGCCCGGTCGCCAGGTCTCCACGAAGACGTCGGCACCCGACGCGAGCTCCTGCGCCGCGGCGCGGTCATCGGAGACCCCGAGGTCGAAGATGACGCTGCGCTTGCCGCGAGCCCAGAACGGCCAGGCTGGTTGCCGGCGCAACGGCGACCCTCCGGGCGGCTCCACCTGCACGACATCGGCGCCGAAGTCGGCGAGCGTCTGCGAGATGTGCGCGCCCGTGAGCGTCGTCGTCACGTCGACGACGCGCAGGCCGTCGAGAGGTCCCCCCATTGCACTCCCTTTCAGGTTGCGAACGCGTGCGCCTCGATCAGCGACGCGAGCTCGAGCGGACGATCGCTCTGCACCGCGTGCCCGGCACCGGCGACGCTCTCGATCCGGACCGACGGCAGCCGGCGACGCATCTCTGCCGAGTCGGCGTCGGTGACGAACTTCGATGCACCACCGCGGACGAGCATGGTCGGCACCGTGATGTGGTTGACGTCCGACCACAGCGGAACGAAGTCGGACCAGTTGCCGGCGCTCGCGTCGCGCGCACCGAAGAGGTCGTAGCGCCAGCGCCAGGTTCCGTCGTCGAGACGCACGGAGTTGTGGCGCACGCCGCGGCGCACGGCCGCCGCCGCGCGGTGCGGACTCAGCGCGACGGTGGCATCGGCCATCGCCGCGAACGACGGGTATGTCGGGGGCCCTCCGATCAGGGCGACGGATCCGCGCTCCTCGGTGGTGAACGCGCGCGTCGGATCGTTCACCTGCGGGGTGACATCGACGATCACTGCAGCGGGGGCGAGGTCGGGGCGGACCGCAGCGAGGCGGATCAGGGTGGCACCCCCCAGCGACATCCCCACGACGACGTCAGCATCGGGCGCGAGCATCGGCAGCGCGACCTCGAGCGCCTCGGTGTTCCACCACGGGCCGTAGTTGCGATCGGCGCGCCGTGACGACCGACCATGTCCGGGGAGATCGATCGCCACGGCCGGGCGACCGAGGACCAGTGCCAGCGTGTCCCACGTGTGCGCGTTCTGTCCGCCGCCGTGCAGCAAGACGATCTGAGGTGGGCCGTCGCCCCACACGATGGCACTCACGAGCTGGCCGGGAGCGACCTCCACGACCTCCCGCCGCACCTTGGGGAGGGGGCCGGACAGACCCCACTCCGACGCGTTCTCGTGGAGGAGGCCGAACTCGTCGTAGTCGTCGCCGTCGAGGGTGTCTTCGATCGTGGTCACGCGCCCGGCGGACGACCGACCGAGGGGAACAAGTCGAGGAACGCGCCGATGGTGATGCGGTCGCGCGTCGCGTCGTCGACCCCGTCGAACAGCTCGTGGAGCACCTTCTGCGTGTGCGGGAACGTGCCCTCGAGGTGCGGGTAGTCGCTGCCGAACATCACGTTCGTGTAGCCCATGGCGGTCATCGCCGGGACGGCGGTCTCGTCGTGCTGGAACGACGCGTACACCTGACGGTTGATGTACTCCTTCGGGAGCATCGACACTTCGCCCTGGTTGAACATGTGGTGCTGCCGGTAGGCCTCGTTCATGCGGTCACCGAGGAAGGGCGCCCAGGTCGCGCCGCCCTCCGACACGAGCACCTTCAGGTCGGGATGGCGATCGAGTGCACCCGACGCGATCATCATCACCACCGCGATCTGCCCACCGAACGTGGTCTGCACGTAGTTGATCATCGCTCCGCCCGGACCGCGGTACTTCTGCGGCTTCTCGCCGGACTCGGTGCCGATGTGGAACGCGAGCACGGTGCCCGTGCTCTCGAGCACGTCCCACAGCGGCTCCCATTCGTCGGAGTTCCAGTGGCCGTGCATCACCGGCGGCTTCGTCGGAAGGAACACGGCCTGGAAGCCGTTCGCTGCGCACCGCTCGACCTCGGCGACGGACGACTCGATCGACTGCAGGGGCAAGGTTGCGCACGGCACGAACCGCGGTGAGCGCGCGATGAGATCCTCGCCGACCCAGTCGTTGAGCACCTCGGCCGCCGCCTGTGCGAGGTCGGGGCTCTCGATCTCGCCGTACCAGAGACCCAACGACGGGAAGATCACCTCGCCCCACACACCCTGGTCGTCGAGATCGGCGAGGCGCTTGCTGTTGTCGTAGGTGCCCTGCGCCCGCATCGCTTCCATCATCTCGAGGTTGGCGCCCCCAGGGATGCGGCGGGTGATCGTCTTGCCGTCGATGTGCGTGACCATCTGCCCGTCGGCGATCTCGGTCCGCGGCATGCGCTCGGCGAACCGGCTCGACATGCGGCTGCGGTAGAGGTCGGGCGGCTCCATGCTGTGGGAGTCGCCCGAGTTGGTCCAGATCTTGTCCATGGGAGCTCCTTCACGGCAGTTCGGAGTCGAGCGAAAAACCGCTTTTCACAGCGTACGCCCGAGCCCCCGGCGACGCAACCATGGCGCGGACACTTGCCATGCCGACGCACGCGTGAAAAACTGTTTCTCAAGCTTGCGGCCGCGAACGAGGAACGCGAACGAGGAACGCGAACGAGGATGAGGCGACCCCGATGACCCAAGACAGTCGTGACGAGAGCGTCTACGAACCGACCGAGGTCGAGCGCATCGTTCGGGAGTGGTTTCGCACCTATTCGGAGAAGGACTTCGACGCGCACAACGCGTTGATCCATCCCGACGCCGTCGTCGTGTATCCGGAGATGTGCTTCGTCGACCCGGATCTGAGCGCGGGCAAGGACTTTCTCGAGAAGACGTTGGAGAAGGACGAGGCGCACTTCATCGATCTCAGGCAGACGATCGTCGATCTGTGGGTCGTCGGGAACACGGCATTCGTCGAGGGCTTCTTCAGCGGGAGCAAGCTCGGAGGCTCGATCGCGGAAGCAGCGACGGGATCCGACATCAAGCTGCGGTTCCTGGATCGCATCGACATCGAGGACCGAAAGATCAAGCTCGTCCACGCGTTCTACGACACCGCCCTGCTGTACCAGATCCAACTGGGGTTGGAGGGGCCCACCAAGGAGCACCCCGTCGCACCGTGGATGCTGGCGATGGCATCAGGACAGCGGCCCGCTGGCTGACCAGTGCCGACTCTTTCGCAGAACCCAAGGAGCAGTGCATCATGAGCGAACCGCAGACCGCCGCCCGGGCCCTTCCCTACCTCATCAACGACGCCGACGAGCACTCCACGCCGAACTTCTCGGCCTACGAGCGCTACATCGATCCGGACAAGAAGGACATGGCAATTCGGATCGAGCGTGGCGACTCCGGCCGATCGACCGTCACCTACAACGGGCGGCCCGCACGCTTCACGTTCAAGAACTTCCAGGTGGTCGGGTCGAACGAGCAGCTCGCGGAGGTCGGCGTCAAGGATCTCGGCGCCTCCGACGACATGGGCGGCCAGGTGATCCCCGGCTCGCTGCTCACCCGGCTGAACCCGCTCAAGGAGCTCGATGCCGAGGGCCGCAAGGAATTCGCGCGCCGCTACCGCGAGCTCCAGCCGCAGCTCGACAACCCTGCCGATCGCCTCACGGTCATGGACGCGCAGGGCATCCAGTGCGCGGTGAACTACGCGGCGATCCCGGGGATGGAGGTCGAGTTCGAGGACGACTTCGACGGGCTCTACGCGAACCTGGTCGCGCTCAACCGCTACCTGGGCACCGAGTGGGGCTACAACTACGAGCAGCGGCTGTACACGCCGCCGTTCGTCTCCTTCGCGGATCCCGACGCCGCGCTCATGCTCCTCGAAGAGATCATGAAGATCGAGGTGCCCAAGGTCATCCAGACCTCGACCGGCCCGTCGATGCACACGTCGCCGTTCCGACCGGAGAACGACCGGTTCTGGTCGATCTGCTCGGAGGCCGGCATCAAGCTGTGCACCCACCTCGCCACCGTGACGCGCTACGGCGCGCAGGGGCTCGAGTGGAACGAGGAAGAGGTGATGCTGGGCGACATGGACGCGTTCCAGTGGGCCTTCTACTACGGCGACCGTCCGGCGATGGAGACCGTCGGCGCCGCGATCCTGCAGGGCTGGTTCGCGCGCTTTCCTCAGATGCAGCTGCTGCTGTCCGAGCAGGGCACGGTGTGGGTGCCGTACACCGTGCGCAAGCTCGACCACGCCTTCCTGATGGGCCGACGCGCCACCTGGGGCACGCTCGACCGTCGCCCGAGCGACTACTTCAAGGACCACTGCTTCGTCGCGCCGTTCCCCGAGGAGAACGTGGACCGCGTGGTGGAGGTGGTCGGCACGAAGCCCCTCACGTTCGGATCCGACTTCCCCCATGGCGAGGGCCTGCCCGAACCCGAGATGTACCTCGGACAGTTGAAGAACCTCGGCGACGACGACACCAAGGCGATCATGCGCGACAACCTCGCCCGGTTCCTCGACCTCCCGGCCTAGGGAGCCCGAGAGTGGAGCTCGAGCTCGACGACGACCAGCAGCTGTTCCGCAGCACGACTCGCCGGTTCATCGAGAAGGAGTCGCCGCTCACTGCCGTGCGCGAGCTGCACGACGCAGGCGGTGGCTTCGATCCGGCCTACTGGCGCGCGGGCTGCGAGCTGGGCTGGGCGGCGATGCTCGTGCCCGAAGCCGACGGCGGTGGCACCATCAGCGGCCACGGGTTGGTCGACCTCACCATCGTGGCCGAGGAGATGGGCAGGCTCGTCGCGCCGGGGCCGCTCGCCACCGTGAACGTCGTGGCCGACACGCTCGGCCGTCGCGGCGACGCGCGGCAACGGGCCGAGCTCCTCGGCCCGCTCACCACCGGCGAGTGCGTGGCAACATGGGCGTTCTCGGAGCCGAGCGGTCACTGGGATGCCGCCTCGGTGGTGCTGACGGCCAACCGCCAAGGCGACCGCTGGGTGCTCGACGGCACCAAGGCGTTCGTCGCCGACGCCGACGTCGCCGAGGTGTTCCTGGTGACCGCGCGGACAGGTGACGCGCTCACCCAGTTCCTGGTCCCGAGAACGGCAGACGGTGTCACGGTCGTGCCGCGGGGGTCGCTCGACATGGTGAGGCACTTCGCCGACGTGGTCTTCGCGAGCGTCACGGTCTCCGCAACCGACGTGGTCGGCAATGTGGGCGGCGCCGGAGACGACGTCGAGCGACAGTTGCAGGTCGCGCTCGTGTTGCAGAACGCCGAGACCGTCGGCGCGGTCGATCACGTGCTCGAATTCACCATCGACTACGCCCGCGACCGCATCGCGTTCGGCCGTCCCATCGCGAGCTACCAGGCGCTCAAGCACCGCTTCGCCGACTTGAAGATGTGGTCGGAGGCGTGCCTCGCCACTGCAGCTGTCTCGGCCCGTGCGGTGCAGGCCGAAGCACCAAACGCGTCCGAACTCGCGAGCGTGGCCAAGGCGTACATCGCGGACCGCGCGCCGGCCATCGTGCAGGACTGCGTACAGCTCCACGGCGGGATCGGTGTGACCTGGGAACACGACCTGCACCTCTACCTCCGGCGCGTCGCTCAGAACGCCGCGCTGTACGGATCGGCGCGCGATCACCGTGAGCGAACCGCCGCACTCTTGGGGATGTGATCCAGTGACCGAGACCACCGCCGGAGTCGACGAAGCGGTCGACGAGTTCGCGGCACGCGCCCGCACCTGGCTGGGGGAGACGTTCGCCCGGATCGGCGATGACGCCGATCCCATCGGCGACGCACTGGTCGCCCGCGGCGAAGATGCCGAGTCGTACGTCGCCCGCGGCCGCATGG
>DASXXX010000305.1:0-5208 GCA_036502765.1 Acidimicrobiia bacterium
CGGGCAGGTGATCGAGGTGCCGATGCTCCACGCCGGCCTCTCGTTCCTGTGGCCCGACGTGTCGACCAACGTGACGCTGCAGGGCGACTTCGACAAGCTGCCGCCGCAGTCGCGCACCTTCCGCCTCTCCCCCACCGCCGACGGCTACGTGGCCATGATCACGGTGACGACGCCGCAGTGGAACGGTCTCCTGCGCGCCACCGGTCGCGACGAGCTGGTCGGTCACCCGGACTACGACTCACCGCAGCAGCGCGGGCGCAACGGCGGCCCGTTGATGAAGGAGATCGGCGCGCAGCTCGCGACTCTCACCACCGCCGAGGTCACCGCCCGGCTCACCGAGCAGGGCGTGCCCCACGCCGCGGTCACCGACCTCGACGACCTGCCCGCGGTGATCGAGCGCATCTCCCCCGGCTACCTCGTGCGCGAGGTGCATCCGGTGGTCGGCGAGATGTTGCACCCGAGACCGGCCGTGACCTTCGACGAGGCCGTGAAGGTGCGGCCGGCCCCGGGTCTGGGCGAGCACACCGACGAGATCAAGGCCGAGCTCGACGCCTGACCCCGTCGCCTGAAACCCGTTGCCGGACCCCCGTCGCCTGACCCCCGTCGCGCCGACTACGCGCCGGGTGACGACACCGTCTCGGTGACGCTGGGCGGCGCCGCCGGTGGTGACGCGGCATCGGGCGGCGTGCCCTCGGCCAACGCCGCGCGTTCGGCGCGCTTGCGCGCGTTCTGGGCGCGGAGGTCTTCGCCGACGGTCGGGATGATGCCCGACGGCTGACGACCGATCCCGATACCGGCGAGGCCCGGCCCGAGGCGCTGCTGCCATGTTCCGAACGTGGTGAGCCACGCCCAGCTCGGGAGCACGGTGGGCAGCCACGAGAACAGCGTGAAGATCGAGCCACCGAGCACGGCACCGCTCACGACCGCAACACCGCCGACCACGAGCAGCAGCAGGTACGCCAGGCCCTGGAGCATCTCGAAATCCTGCACGGTCGCTGTGCCCTGGAACACACCGAGCAGCGCGCCGGCGAAGCCGGCGATGGCGGCGGAGATCACGAACACGCCGAGCTTGGTGACGATCGGGTTCACGCCGAGCGTGGCGCACGCGGCGGGGCTGTCGCCCAGCGCAGTGAGACGACGGCCGAAGGCGCTCTTGTGCAGCCACACCACGAGGACGCCGACCACGCCGAGCGCGGCGGCGATGAACAGCATCGTACCGACGTCCTGGTCGAAGTTGAGACCGAGGAAGTGGAACGGCTTGCTGAAGTCGAAGCCGAGGATCCGGAGCGAGCGGATGGGCTTGCCGTCGAACCCGAGGATCTCCGGTTGCGGGAAGAACAGGATCGCGGCCATCTGCGCGAATGCCATCGTGGCCAACGCGAGGTACAAGCCTTGCAAGCGCAGCGCGGGCAGCGCCATCGCCACGCCGAACGGGACGGCGAACAGCGACGCGACCACGAGGCCACCGATCGTGCCGAGGCTCGGCGCCCACTGCAGGAACGCGAACGCACCGGCGCCGACGAAGGTGATCTGCGCGAGCGAGATCTGCTTCGACCAGCCGGTCAGCGGTACCAGCGACACCATGATCAGCATCGTGAGCAGTGCGAGGGTGAGCGTGCGCACGTCGGTGCGCTCGAACACCAACCCGAGGGCGGCGACGACGATGAACACGATCCCCATGCCCAGGATGGCCTTGGGGATCGAGGGGATCCGCGGCGCGACCTGACGCACGAGCTTCTTGCCCTCGATGCGTGCTTGCGGCAGGAACAGCAGCGCGAGGAACAACATGATCTGCGGGATCGCGAGCGGGGCGGTGGTCCAGCGGCCCGTCCAGCTGAGGAAGTTCTGCTGGAACTCGAACACGAGGCCGATGAGGAGACCGCCCATGAACGTGAGTGGCAGGCTCTTCAGCCGGCCGATGATCGCGGCGGCGAAGGCGGAGAGGATCAGCAGCGTGAGCGTCTGCACGTCGAGAGTGGCGAGCTCCTCGGCGAGGAAGATGCCGGCGACTGCGGCCATCGACGAGCCGAGGGCCCACGAGAACATCGACACCCGGCCGGGCTTGATGCCGTTGAGTGCGGCGAGCTCACGGTTGTCGACGACCGCACGCATCGCGACACCGAGTCGCGTGCGCGACAGGAGGATCTTGAGGCCGATGGCGAGTCCGAGGCCGACGACGATGGTGATGAAGCGCGACCACGGCATCAGCGTGTCGGCGATCTGGAACCCGCTCGTACCGAAGAAGCGGTTGATGTGGCGCGTCTCCTGCGGGTCCCAGATGAGCCCGGCGAGGCCCATGAGCGCCAGCATGAGACCGATCGTGGTGACGATCTGCGCGACGAGCGGCGCATCGGCGATCGCACGCATCAGCACACGCTCGATCAGCGCGCCCATGATCGGCGCGGCGACGAACACCGTGAGCATGAGCGCGACGAAGGTCTGGATCCCCCAGTCGACCTGGAGCTGCCAGAACACGTACGCGAGGAACATCCCGATCGCGCCCTGGGCGAAGTTGAAGATGCCCGATGTGGTGTACGTGACGACGAGACCTGTGGCCGCGACCGCGTACACGGAGCCGTAGGTGACGCCGACGATCAACCAGAACAGGAGCGAGTTGAACGTGATCGGGCTACCGGCCCACGACTGGACACACACGAACACCGTGAACGCGACGACGATGATTCCCGCGATGAGCGTGCGACGCGTCTCCGACGAGATGGTGCGCTTGCGTTGGACGGCTGCGGTCATGTCACTCCCACCGATCTGCGCTCACAGTCGTGCGAATCGCATCATGCCACCTGGTGATCAGCAGGGGTCGAGCCTGACCGCGACCAAACGAGCGCGCGTCGACGACGTCATGCGACATCGTGCGCGGTCGTTGCATCGACTGTCCCCCCTCGAACCGTGCGGTTCGAAACAATTCGTGCGAACCGTTCGGCTCGTCAATCTGACGGCCCGTCAGGTTCGCGGCGCAGCATAGAACGGTCGGTCCAGCGCGACAAGGCATCGCGTACATCGGCCGTGAACGCGACGGTGCCCCCGCACGAGCGGGGGCACCGTGACGTTCGAGTGAACGTACCCGTTCGGGTCAGCTCGAAGTGAAGATGTCGAGCTTGCGCTGGATGAGCCCGTCGGGCCAGCACTTGAACGTGCCCGGCTTCGTGGGGCTCACCCGCACGTACTCACCGTTCTTCACCTGCAGGGTCACGCTGCAGTTCGAGGCCTTCCGACCGGCGAGGTCGATCGGCGCCAACATCCCGTCGGCGTCGAACTTGTGGATCTTGTTGAGCTGTTCGAAGAGCGTCTTGCGGGTCACGCTGTTGACGCCCCCGGCCTTCACCTGCGCGTTCACCGCGTCACGGAAGGCGATGCCCGCAGCCCAGGCGTACGCACCGAAGCCCGCGACGTTGTCCTTGCCGGTGAACTTCACGTAGTTGGCGAGCTGCTTGTTCGCCTTCTGGTCGGCCTTGCTGAGGAAGGGGAGGAACAGGGTGTCGACGTACTGGCCCTCGACGTCGGAGCCGCCGGCCTTCAGGAAGTTCTCTTGGTCGTAGCACCCGACGCCACAGTCCCAGACCTTCACGCTGGTGAGACCCTGGAGCGCGGCTTCCTTCCGCAAGAGCACCATGTTGGGGGCGGTGATGGCCTGCCCGTAGTTCGAGCCGTCGGCCTTCATCTCCGCGACGATCGGCGTGTAGGCCGACTGCGGGTCGGCGCCGCGCACGTCGAAGTCCTTGTCGGACTTGATCCCGATGTCGCGCAGCGCACCGAGGCTCGCGAACGACGAGTCACGGGCCTGCTTCGAGTCGCTGCCGAACACGTAGACGCCGTGCAGCTTGTTCTTGCCGAACTTCTCGTTGTAGTAGCGGCCACGGGCGACGTTGACGTTGAAGGTCTGCGGGTGCTGGTCCTTCGTCGTGCAGTCAACCAGCGGCGGGGCGATCGGGAACGACTCGTCGGAGCACTGGTGCACCAACGCCGTCGACACGAACGGGATGTCGGGCACGCCGGTCACCGCGCCGGTCGAGTCCTTGCAGTTGCGCAGGTTGTCGACGTTGGCCACGAACACCGCGGACGTGCCCACGGTCGCGACGTCGTTCTCACACGCCGTGATCATGGCGTTGGTGGTCTCGTTCGGGTTCAACTTCGAGTCGTAGAAGTCCACGACCACCTTGCGGCCGGCGAGACCGCCGCCGCCTTCCTTGCTGTTCAGGTACTTCGCCATGCCCAACATCGCGTCCTTCGAACCCTTGAACAGGTTCGGGACGATCGTGTTGTCGACGTCTGCGATGACCGCGATGTGGATCTCCTTGGCGGTGATCCCCACATCGGTGGCCTTCGGACTCTCGTTGGACGACTGGGCGCCGGCGGTCGTCGTGACCCCCGCGATCCCAGCGATGATGACGGCACAGAGAGCCGCCCCCCACACTCGCTTCATGCTCAACGCTCCTGCTCGATTCCCCCCGAATCTGACGGAGCGTCAGATCGGCGACGGCAGCATAGGCCGTCGCCGACGCGGAACGAGCGCGGGCGTCAGAGGTTGACGCTGCCGCCGAGGTAGGCGTCGTGCAGGGCGTCGGCGACCTCGGGCGGAGAACCCTCGAACTGCACCTTGCCGTGCAGGATGATCGCGGCGACGTCGGCGACACCGAGCACCTCGTGGGCGAACTGCTCGACCACGAGGATGGACACGTCGTCGGCGGCGATGCGCTTCACGACGTCGTAGAGCTCCGACACCACGAGCGGTGCGAGCCCCATCGAGAGCTCGTCGAGGAGGAGGACCTTCGGCTCGGTGCCGATGGCGCGAGCGATGGCCAGCATCTGCTGCTCACCACCGGAGAGCGTGCCCGCCATCTGCTTGCGCCGTTCTTTGAGCCGAGGGAAGCGCGAGTACGCCTGGTCCTCGATCTCCGACAACGACGTGCCCGTGTAGGTCATCGTGCGCAGGTTCTCGAGCACTGAGAGGTTCGGGAAGATGCCACGGCCCTCGGGAATGGTGCACAGGCCCGCACGGGCGACCTTGTCGGCGGGACGGCCGTTGATCTTCTCGCCGAGATAGCGCACCTCGCCGGCCGTCGGCTTCAGCTGGCCACTCGCGACCTTCAGCGTGGTGGTCTTGCCCGCGCCGTTGGGACCGAGCAGCGCGTACACGGTGCCCGGCCTGATGGTGATGTTCACACCGTGCAGCACGTCGATCGATCCGTACGC
>DASXXX010000306.1:0-3805 GCA_036502765.1 Acidimicrobiia bacterium
GAAGCGCGTGGCCTGCTGGAACCGGAGCGCACCGAGGGCGGCACCCGCCGTTATAGCGCCAACGACCTGGACCGGCTGCGCCGCATCGGCGAGCTGCTCGATGCCGGGGTCAACCTGGCCGGCATCGCGATGGTCATGGACCTGCAGGACGAGAACACCCAACTGCGCGCGGAGACCGAGGACCAACCCAGGCTGAAGACCACACCCGTCCCAGCGAGCAAGTCCCCAAAGCGGACCTCCTCGAGCAGCAGGTCCCGCTCGACCCGCCGCTGACCGACGATGATCCAGGCGGGTCGGTAGTGCCGGCAGGGCCGTCGCCTCCGTTTGCCGGCGGTCCGGATGGTGCGCACGACGCCGAGCGCAGCGGGGGGCGAGTTTAGCCAAATTCGCGAGCGCCGCTGAGATCTCAACCGAGGAGGCCTTCGCCAGTACTCGTATCCACCAGCCAGCACAGTCATCGCAAGCTCGCTGACGTCTCGGCGGAACTCGTCTGCACCGGCGAACTTCCGTCGACATGAGCGATCGGCACCGAGGCGTTCGCGATCATATCCACGGGCCGGCATTGGCCTCGGGGTGGCGCGCCGGAGTGTCTGCGAGCAACCACCGAATACACGCAGTGCCGGCGCGAATGCGGTCGCGCAGAGGACGGAAATGGGTCAGCTCACTCGGCTGGATTGGGTGGTCGCGACCGAGAGGTCCAGGGTGATCGGCAGCGAGGGGTTGTCGAGCGCTGTGCGGGCATGTGCGAGCGCTTGTTCTTCGATCCGACCGACAAGTCCGGGCAGGTCGGCGCTGTCCTCGACGGTCACGATCACGACGAGTCGCGCGTCCTGCGGATCACCGGTCACGCGGGTGCGGGCCGCGTCGACGCCCCGGTAGCTGTCGATCTCGGCGCTCACCGCGTCGGCGAGGGCTCCGGAGGCGAGTTCGGTGCGTCCAGGACCGTCGGTCCTGATCCGAATCGTTGCGGTGCGGTCCGTCGAGAAGAGGATCGTGAGTAGCCAGCGCAGCGCGAACGCGGCGACGAGCAGCCCCAGCACCGCGACGACGACCCACAACCATTCACCGTTGCGTCCGACGAAACGAGCAAAACCGTTGTCGAGCAGCGACTCGTGCTCAACCGCGCTTCCGAACAGGCCGTAGGACGTCGCGACGCCGAGGGCGCCGACAGCGCTTAGCAGGACGGCGAGGACGATCAGCGCGGCGCGGTTGGAACGGTCGGCGTGCATCAGTGGCTCCTGTGGGCGACGTGCACGGTCAACTTCGGCGCGTTCTTGAGGCGGAGGGCGTCGAGGCGGTCTTGGGCGGCGGCGCGCGCCGGCTCGCGCAGCTGCGCTGCGACCTTGGCGTCCTGCGCCGAGGCGACGGCACGCACCCGTGCCCGACGCCTGCTGAGCTTGACCGCGGCCGACGTGATGCCGTCGACGTCGGTGACCGATGACCGCAGCGTGGCGACGACGCCGCGGCGGGTGTAGGCCGCGTCGATGTTTTTGTTAGCCGCGATCTGGAGCCGGCGAGGTCGTGGTCGCTTGAGCTCGAGCACGAGAAGTCCTAGGCCGACGACCAGCAGCACGATAGAGGCGGCGCGGACGCTGCCCGCCTGCCAGATCGTGCGGTTCATCCACTCATACGCGCTGTGCCAACGGACGGCGGCGTATTCGTGCGTGGTCCGGTTGGCGACGACCTCGATGACGATCAAGACGGCGAGCGCGATGAGCGCCACGCTGAGTAGCGCGGCCAGGAAGCGATTGACCAGTCTCAACGGACCAGCTCCTTTCGAACGTTGTTAGGCAACCCGCTCACCGCACGCGCGGCGCTGCCGCTATCTCGGTCGCGAGGTCGGTGACGTCCAGGCGAACCTCGGTAATCTGCAAACCTGCCAACTGTGTGACGCGTTCGATGACGTTGCGGCGAACCGCGGCGCATACGTCAGGGACCGAATGCGGCCAACGGACGCTGATGGTCAGTTCGACTCGGACCGAGGAACCGTCTACCTCGGCGGACGTCTTGGGGGTCGACTGCAGGTCGGTCCGACGAATGCCGAGCGCCCCAACGCCGCTGACGGCTCGGCCGAGAATGCGCGGTGCGGCGGCACCGGCATCCGGAATCTCGACGGCAGCCTGGGCCGCGATTTTCGCGACGACTTTGTCGGCAATGTCGATGCGTCCCAACTCGACCTGTCCGACACTCACATTCTCGGGACGGTGAGCGAGGCTGGTCATCGGTTACTGCGTCGACCCGAGAAGTACGAGCTCAGGTCGATCTCCCCTTCGACGACCTTGGCGACGACGAAACCGATCGCAGCGAACAGCGCGACGATGAGCATCTGGCCGAAGGTCCCGAACGCCAAGGCGAGCCCAAGGATCAGGCCCACGATCGTTCCGAGAGCGGTGTGTGTCATGTCTTCCCACATTCAGTTGATAGGACGGACGGGTTATGAAGGGCGTTCAGCGCACCCGCGAGTGTCGTGCGCGCCTTATCCGCCGCATGACCGCGGTGACCACGCCGACCGGCCACGGCCGGTGAGGCACCACGTAGACCCGTGGCTGCTCGGTCCCAGCGCGCTTCGCGACCGGCCTGTCGAACCGCGCGAGGCCGGCTATGAAGTCGGCGGTGTCCCCGCCGGCGTCGGGGTGGTGCGCGCGGATGAACGCGCGTCGTTGCCTGCGCTCGTCGCTGTCCACCCGCCGCCTCCGTCCGTCATCGTCGAGGGTAGGTCGGCGGTTGCCTCGTCGTTGGGCGTGCTGATGTCCGAGACGACGATGTCGATGCGCCTGCCGCGCGCGAGCCCGGCGACGGCCGAGGTCACTTGACGAGCCAGCTCAGCGACCGGCACCCCCCAGCGTCCGCGTACCTGGATGGTCAGGCGACGGCGGTCGACCCGCAGTCCGAGGATCTGCCGACCAGGCAGGTATGTCACGACCGAACCGGTGGCACCGCCGTCCAAGTCCTCGACTGCGGGGCACGAGCGGACAGCGGCACTGACAGCGTCGAGATCGACGCCGTCAGTCACCTGAGCCGAGCTGCCGGTCATGCCACGCGGGACTGGGTGTCCTGGTCGTCGGTGGGCAGGTACACGTCGTCGATGCTGACATTCACTTCGACGACCTCAAGCCCGGTCATGCGCTCGACGGCCTGCTTGACGTTGCGTTGAATGCTCCGACCGAGATCGGCGATGCTCACGCCGTACTCGACCACCACGTCGAGGTCGATCGCAGCTTGGGTCTCGCCCACCTCGACGCCCACACCCTGGGACACGCTGGGGCCCGAGCTGCCTGGGATCCGCTCGCGGAGCGCGCCGAACGCCCGTCCGCTCAAGGTCCCCATTGAGTGCACTCCGCTGATCTCGCGGCAGGCGACGCCAGCGATCTTCGAAACGACGCCCTGGGCGACGCTGATCTTGCCCTCGTCGGTGGTGAGCCGGTCGTTGCTCATCACCTCCGTACTTGAACCGCCGGTTTCGGCCTTGGCCGAAGTCGACGGCTTGCTGGTCTGCGGCTGGGTCATCGGTGGAACTCCTTCGTGATTGTGTTCGTTGTCGCGGCCGGGGAGGTCCAGGCCGCTCGTGGCCGATCCGGGCTGGTGAGCGCAGCCGAAACGTGGCCTCGACACTTCGCTCTCACGAGAGCGTGCGGCGGATGACCGCACAACGCGCGCGTCAGAAAATGTTGCCCAGCCCGCCGAGCTTGCCGGCGATTTCGTTCAGGTCAATGCCGAACTTGGAGAGCAGAGCGGCATGCTGCTCATTGTCGGTGTCGACCTGGTCGGGCAGATCCTTCTCGGCTTGGTCGGCTTGGGCCGCCTT
>DASXXX010000307.1:0-3025 GCA_036502765.1 Acidimicrobiia bacterium
GGCTGCTCCTCTCGGCGACTATGGCTTGGCCTCCTTCCCGCATGCCGTCAGGCGGCGACGGCTCGTCCGCTGGTGGGCGGTAGGTGACCCGCCGCGACTTCGCTGCGGTCAGTTCGCCAGGGTTCCGTCGAAGTCAATCGTGGCGTGGGTCCCGTCGCAGAACGGCTTATTCGAAGAGCCTCCGCAGCGGCACATCGCCATCGGGTCGGGATGTTCGATCACATGCCCGTCCGGGGCGGTCAGGACCACGGGGCCGGAGACGATGTAGGGACCGTTCTCGCTGGGGGTGATGGTGACGTCGGGCATTGGGATGACCTTTCGTTAGTAGACCTTGATCGTCTTGGAGAAGGGGAGCTGGCGAATCCGGGTGCCGGTCAGGGCGGCGATCGCGTTCGCGAACGCCGGCGCGACGGACGGGACGCTGACCTCGCCGACTCCGGTTGGGGGCTCGGCCGAGTCGATCAGGTGCACCTCCATCCGCGGGACTGAGCGCATCCGCATCACGGGGTAGGCGTCGAAGTTCTGGGTGACGATCTCACCGCTCTCACCGAGGACGACCTCGCCCCACGCGGCGGCGCTCAATCCCCACAGGAGCCCGCCTTCGACCTGCGCGCGGATCAGGTCGGGGTTGACGTTTCGCCCGCAGTCGAGCGCGAACACGATCCGATCGACGTGGACCCGGCCGCGGTCGTCAAGAGAGACCTCCGTGACCTGAGCGCTGTGGCCGAGGAAACCCGAGCTCGTGATTCCGCGGGCGCGGCCTTCGGGCATTGGCGATCCCCAGTCGGCGCGCTCGGCTGCAAGCTCGAGGGCGCGTAGCGTCCGCGGACTGCCGGCGAGGAGCTCGCGTCGCAGAACGACAGGGTCCCGACCGGCCGCGATCGCGAGCTCGTCGATCGCCGACTCGCGCGCAAACTCTGTATGGGAGTTGCCGACCGATCGCCACACCATCGTCGGAATCCGCGACTCGAAGTTGGTCGACTCGAGCCGGAAGTTCTCCACCGCGTAGGGCGGGTCGACTGCGCCGGTGGTCGTGAAGAAGTCGACGCCGTTCGTGAACATGACATCGCGGACGAACGGCAGGTTCACGGACGTCGGCTCGGCGACGATTTGCTGATGCCACGCGGTCAAGCGACCGTCGGCGTCGGCGCCGGCCCGGACGCGGTGAGCGGCCATCGCGCGGTAGCGGCCGACTTTGAATTCCTCCTCCCGCAGCGACTGGACCTTGATCGGGTGCTTCCAGTCGAGCGCTCGCGCGATTTGCACCGCTTCAGCCATCGGATCGCGCTCCGCGCTCGAGTGGAGCCCGAACGATCCGCCGGCGAAGGTGATGTGCACAACCACCTGCTCCTTGTCGATGCCAGCGATCGACGAGGCGTTCATCTTCACGTACTCGGGAGCCTCTGACGCGACCCACACCTCGAGCACGCCGTCCTCGCGCATCCGGCAGGCCGCGTTGTTCGGCTCCATCGGGGCGTGAGCGAGGTACGGCAACGTGTATGTCCCATCGACCGTCGATGCTGCGTCTGCCAGGGCCGCGTCGACGTTGCCGTCGTCGCGAGCCGTCACGGCGTTCTCGCCGGATTCGAGCAGCCGCAGGTGCTCGGCGAGCAGCTCGTCGGTGCTCCGCCGCTCGGCGTTCGTGTCGTCCCAGTCGACGACGAGAGCCCGCAGCCCACGCTGCGCGTCGGCGACCGTCTCGGCCACGACAGCGACGCCCTCCTCGATCGGGACGACCGCGGTCACGCCGGGCTCCGCGAGCGCCGCCTCGTCATCGACCGAGGCAGCCGTGGCGCCGAACCGCGGCGGGTGCAACACCAGCGCCGTCAACATCCCGGGGACGGTGACGTCGATCGTGTACCGCGTGCTGCCGAGGATTTTCGGCACGGAGTCGACGCGCAACCGCCCTTCGCCCCCGATTAGCTTGTACTCCGAGGGGTCCTTGGGCTGGACGCCGTCCGGAACCGGCAGCTGCTCCGCGCGCGCGGCCAACTGCGCGAACGTCGCCTGCTTGCCGCTCGCGTGGCGCACGACACCACGCTCGAACTCGACCTCGTCGGCGGGCACACCCCAGAGCTCTGCCGCTGCGGCCGCGAGCCGGGCCCGCGCCTTCGCCGCCACCAGGCGGTAGCGGACCCAGAACCCCTTCATCGAGTTCGACGCGCCGGTGAGCTGGAAGGCGCTACCGAGGTCAGGGTTTCCGTAGACGTCGCCGTTCGGACCCCGCCCGTTCGCAGCGTTGACGACCCGGACGCATTCGAACTCTGCGTCGAGCTCCTCGGCGACGATTGTCGCGAGACCGGTATGAATCCCCTGCCCCATCTCGATCTGACTCGAGTACGCGACGACTGTCCCGTCCGAGAGGATCCGCACGTACGGATGGACCGGGTCGACCAGCTCCTCCTCCGTGAGCGTGCGGTCTTCGATCTCCTCCGGCGCGATGAGCGGCGCAGGTGCGGGGCCCTTGCCCAACGCGTCGGATGCAGCGTGGATCGCCGCGCGGATCCGAGGGTACGTGCCGCAGCGGCACAGGTTCCCGGTCATCCCGGTGTCGATCGCTGCGTCGTCAGGCGCCGGGTTGGACGTGAGCAGCGAGACCGCGGCCAGTGTCTGCCCCGGCTGGCAGTAACCGCACTGCACGACGTTGGCGAAGTGCCACGCGTCGCGGACTGCGTCGACCACAGGGCCGGAGGCCCCCTCGACCGTCGTAACGGCCTTGCCCACCGCTCGCTCGCTCGCGGTCTGGCAGGACTTCATGTTGCGCCCATCGATCAGCACAGTGCACGCCGCGCAGAAGCCAGCGCCGCAGCCGAACTTCGTGCCGTGCAGACCGAGGACGTCCCGGAGCACCCACAGCAGCGGGGTCTTCGCGTGCCGGTCGTCAACCTCGACCTCGGCGCCGTTGACGACAAGCTTCATCTGAGACCTCCGTGGACCTGGACCTGCGGGCTCTGTTGCACAGCGCTCACGATCGCCCCGACCCAGGTGAGCCGTCCTCACCGGATGATGGTGATTCTCCCGCTAC
>DASXXX010000308.1:0-35226 GCA_036502765.1 Acidimicrobiia bacterium
AGGCGCAGCTGCGGTTCCTCTACGAGCGCTGCCGGGCGTACGTCTGCTTCGACCAGAACCAGGGGTTCGGCTGGTCGCTCGCCGACGCGCTGCAGTACGGAGCGCCGATCCTGTCACGTGGTCACGGCGTGATGTCGCTTCCGGGCGTCGACCGCACCGGCTGCACGCAGTTCGCGTCGTGCGACGAGTTGGTCGCGTTCTTGCAGCGCGACGACTTCACGCGCGCCGAGCGCGACCTGGGCGATCTCGCTCCGGATCGGTTCGTCGAGCGCTTCGAGGCGCTCGTGCGGATGCTGCAGGTCGCCCGCCCGCGCTGACCTGCGTGCCGCGCTGAGCTAACTGGTGGCGCCGGCGTAGCGCTTGCGGTTGATCGTGCGGCGGAGGGTGTCCTCGAACGCCATGCCGCCCTCGACCTTGTGCCGGAACCACCGCATCTGGTCGCTCAACTGCACGGGTGACCGTGCGAGCCGGTACGGGTCGGTGGCGCCGGCGACGTTCACTCGCGTACCGGCGACGGCGGCGGAGTCGAACCGCGCCCGCACCGCGGCGTCGGCCGCGGGTGAACCCATGACCGCCTTCGGGTACGCGAAGTGCGCCGCCCGCACCCCGACGTGTGCACCGATCAGCTCGATCGACCGGTCGAGCTCGTCGTCGATCTCGGGCGCGGGCAGCCGGTCGAGCAGCGCGTGGTGGTCGGTGTGCGACCCCACGTCGACCAGTCCCGTACCGACCGCATCACCCAGTGCTGCCCATGACAGCGGCACGCCGTCGTCGGGGAACGCAACGCCGTGGTCGACGAAGTCGGTGGCCACGTACAAGGTCGCGGGCACGCGGTGCTGCACGAGCACGGGCAGCGCGACCTCGGCGAAGTCGGCGGTGCCGTCGTCGAACGTGACCGCGACCATCGGGTCGTGGTTGCCGTCGCGCAGCGCCGCGAGCCCGTCGGTCAACGTCACCACGCGCGTCTGCGAAGCTAGGTACGCCATTTGTTCGGCGAACAACGACACCGGGAGGTCGACCTCGATGGGCGAACGTCGCCCCACGCGGTGGTAGATCAGCACGACGAGGCCGTCGCGACGCGGTCGCGTGCGGTCGAGCGCGGCCGCGGTGGCCTTGAGGGCGGTGCGCGCGGCGCTCACTGCCACGAGGTTACGCCGGGGTGAGCACCGCTCCGGCGGCCGTCCGCCGCGCCGACACCCACGACTTCCCCGACATCCTCGAGCTCGCGCGCCGCGCCCTCGGCTGGACCGACGACGACGCGCGCTTCCTCGAGTGGAAGCACCTCGAGAACCCGTTCGGTGTGTCACCGATGTGGGTCGCGCTCGACGACGACCGCATCGTCGGCTTCCGCGCCTTCCTCCGCTGGCAGCTCGTCACGCCCGACGGCACGGCGGGCTCGGCGGGAACGGCGGGCTCGGCGGGAACGGTGGTCGACGCGGTGCGCGCCGTCGACACCGCCACCGATCCCGACCACCAGGGTCGCGGCATCTTCACGCAGCTGACGCTGGAGGCGTTGGCCGACCTCCTCGACGACGGCGTGGCGCTCGTCTTCAACACACCGAACGAGAAGAGCCTCCCCGGCTACCTCAAGATGGGATGGCGTGAGCTCGGGCGCCTCCCGGTGGCCGTGCAACCGACCAGCCTGCGGTTCCCGCGGGTGATCGCGACTGCTCGCCAACCGGCTGGCCGCTGGCCGCTGCCCACCACCGCGGGCGACGACCCCGCCGTCGCGTTCGCCGACGGCGACGCCCTTGACGCCCTCCTCGCCGGGCAGCCCTCACCCCGTGGCCTCACCACCCGCCGCAGCGCCGCGCTGCTCCGCTGGCGCTACGGCCTGGAGCCGCTCGGCTACCGGGTGGTGCGCCTCGGGCCCGGTCCGGCCGACGGCCTGGCGGTGTTCCGGCGGCGGCGCAGGGGAGACGCGGTGGAAGGCGTGGTCTGTGAGGTCCTCGCGCCCCAGGGTGACCGCAAGGCCGCATCGGAGCTGCTCCGGCAGGTCCGGAAGGCCGCCGACGCCGATTATCTCCTCCGTCTCGACCCCCGCCCCGTGACGCGCGGCCCGTTCGTGCGTCTACCCCGGGTGGGACCGGTGCTCGCGTGCCGGACCCTGGGTACCGCGTCGGCTCCCGACCTGTCGGGGTGGGCGCTCACGATGGGGGACGTCGAGCTCTTCTGAGCCCGGCGGCGTCGCCGGCCCGCA
This sequence comes from Acidimicrobiia bacterium, assembly GCA_036502765.1. Taxonomy (GTDB): domain Bacteria; phylum Actinomycetota; class Acidimicrobiia; order IMCC26256; family DASPTH01; genus DASUAS01. Next base: position 2,201 of record DASXXX010000308.1, read on the forward strand.
CGGCCGGACGGAAGAGGGACAGCAGGTGCGCCGACGCGCAGTCGAGCTCACGAGGCCGCCGGCATCCACCGCGCCGGGCGAACCGCCCAGAGAGCCACGTGGCGTTGTCGTCTACTGCGGCCTGCTCCTCGGTGCCGCGCTGACGGCAGTCGCCGCGCTCCTCGTCGTCGGCGCGCCGTTGCCACCCGCGGGTCCCGTGCTGCTCCTGGCGCTCGTGCTCGCGCTCTGCGTCAACCGGGTCGCGCTGTTCCCCACCGAGCAGGCGGCGACCGCGGAGGCCGCAGTCCTCGTCGCCGCGGTCGTGGCATTCCGCGCCGATGCCGCGTTCCTCGGGCCGGTGGTGCTCGGCCTGCTCGTCGGTGTGCTCGACGCGCTGCACTGGGAGCAACGCTCGTACCTGCGCATGGCGCACAATGCAGGCAACCGCGCGCTGGCCGCGCTCGCGGCGGCGGGCACGTTCGCGGCCGTCACCGGCGTCGGCACCGGAACCGTCGCGATCGCGCTCGCTGCGGGCGCGGCGGCGCTCGCGTTCGCGGTGGTCGACGTGGTCCTGTCGGTCATGCTGCTGCGGCTGCAAGGCGCCGCACCCGGCGCCGCGCTCCACCACGTGCTCGCGATCGACGCGCTGACGTTGCCGTTGGCGCTCTACGGCGCGGCGACCGGCGCGCTGGCGGGTGAGGTCGGTTGGTGGGCAACCGCGCTCGCGCTCGTGCCCGTCGCCTTCGTCCCCGAGATCGTGCTCGTCCGCGCGCGCTGGCGGGCAACCGCGGCACGAGATGTCGTGCTCGCGGTCGCTGCGGTCGCGGTCGTCGGCGCGCTGGCCGTGCTGCTCGACGTCCCCGACGCGGTCACGCTGGCGACGCTCGTCGCCCTCGCGGTCGTCGTGGGCGCGGAGCTCGGTGACGACGCGCGCGTCTCGGTGCCGCCGCTGCTCGCCGCGATCGTGGTCGCCGCGCTGGTGGTCACCGACGGCGATCGCGCCTGGATCGCGGCGCTGCTCGTGGCGACGATCGGCACCGCCGCCACCCGCCTCGGACGGGCGCGGCCGCACCTGGTGTGCGCGCTGCTGACGGCGGTGGTCGCCGGGGCGGCGGCGGCCGGGATCGCCCAGCTCGCCCCGGGGTCGGCCGTCGGGCGAGCGGCGGTGGTGCTCGCCGCGGGCGTGGTCTTCGACGCCACCAGCACGCTGGCCGGCGCCCGCCGCCGTCGACCCCTGCCCGACCTCGCCCGGTCCGGCCTCGCCCGGTCCGACCTCGCCCGGTCCGGCATCGGCCTGTCCAACATCGGCTGGCGCGCCCCGTTGTGGGGCAGCGCGCTGGCCGGCGCGTCGGTGTGGGCGCTCGTCGGCACCGGCGGCGGGCTGGTGTTCGCCGCCGTGCTCGCGCTCACCGTCGTGGCGGCGGGTTGGTGGGGCACGCCGTCGTGGCCGAGCCGGATCGCCCGCGGCCTGACCCCGAGCCCACCTCGGCACGTCGATCGCGTCGCGGTGGGCACCGCGCTGGCGGCGGTGGCGCTGGCGGCGCTCGGGCCGGCGTCGTTCCACGGCGACGCCCTGCTCGTGTGCGTGTGGCTCGGTGTGGCGTGCGGCGAGGCCGCGGTGGCGATGACCGCATGGGGCGTGCGGCAGTGGCGGTTCGTCGCGGTGGCCCGCCGGCGCGCGCTGGCCGCGCTGCTCGCGGTCGTGGTCGCGCTGGTGCTCGGGGTGCCCGAGCTCGCGACCACGGACGTGCGCGTCGCCGCGCCGGCGTTGACCGCGGTGCTCATGGTGGTGACCGTCGCGCTCGCACGCGTCCCGGCGCGACGCCTGCGCGAGACAGTCGACGCGGAGCGCAGCTCGCGGTGAGCCCCACGCTCCGCCACGCCGGCGCGCCCGACGCGCACCTCGACCTCGACGTCCTGCACGTCACCGGCACCCCGCGGCGAGTACGCGTCTACGCGTGCGCGCTGCTCGCGCTGGCGCTCGCGGCGCTGGTGGTCGCCGGTGTCGTCGACGGCGTGTGGCCGACACCAGGTGTGCTCCTCCTGTTCGCGGTGCCGCTCGGCCTGTGCATGAACCGCTTCGTGTTCTTCCCCAACGAAGTCGGTGTGACCGCCGATGCCGCGGTGGTGCTCGCCGCGATCGTCGTCTTCCACGACGGCGCGGCGTGGACGGGACCGATCCTGCTCGCGCTCCTCGCCGGTCCGCTCGACGCCCGTCACTGGGAATCGCGCGCGTTCGTGCGCATGGCGTACAACTCGGGGAGCAGCGCGCTGGTCACGCTCCTCGCGGTGGCGGTGTTCACGCCGGTGGTGGCGGCGCTGGGTGGTTCGCCCGGCGCGCTCCTCGTGGCCGCGGTGGTGGCTGCGCTGCCCTACGTCGCCGCCGAGTCGACGTTCGGCGTCACCCTGGTGGTGCTCCTGGGCGAGTCGCCCGCCACCGCGCTGCGCCACCAGCTCCCGCTGAACGCGATCGCGCTGCCGCTCGCAGGGTACGGCGCGCTCGCCGCCCTCGCGGGCGTGGAGCTCGGCCTCGGGTGGACGCTGGTGCTGTTGCTCCCGGTGCCGCTCGTGCCCGAGCTCCTCCTCGTCCGGGTTCCGCGCCGCCTGTCGGCCGCCCGGGTGCCCGGCGCGGTGGCGGCGGCGGGGGTGTTGGTCGGGATCGGTCTCGTGGTGACCGGCGCGGTGGTCGTCGACGCGTCACCGCTGCTCGTGGTGGCGATCGCCGCGCTGGCTGCGTTCGCGGGATGGGAGAGCCGGATCGACGCCGAGCACGCCGTCCCGCTGCTCGCGGTTGCCGTCAGCGCGCTCGTCGTCGCGCTGGTGCCCGTCGACGCCGCGCTCGCGGTCGGCGGTGTCGCAGTGATCACGGCGGGCGTCGCCGCGCGTCACGCGAGTGCAGGCGTCGCGACGCGGGCGCTGCTCGGCGCGCTCGTGGCCGGTCTCGTCGTCGCGGGTGGCGTCGCGGTCGGCCTCGAGGCGCTCGTCGGGATCGTGCTCGCCGGGGCGACCGCCGTGCTGGTCGTGACCCGGCGCCCGAGCCTCGTGGTGTGGAGCGGCCCGCTCCTGGCGGTGGCAGCGGCCCTCGGAGCCGCGGCGCGTCCGCTCGACCGGAGCGGCGCGCTGGTCGCGAGCGTGGCAGGAGTGGTCGCGCTCGCCGTGATCGTCACCGGTGGGGTGCCGGTGTGGCGGAGCCGACGCCTCGCATCCCTCGTCCCCGCCACCGGTCGTGTGCCTCGCGTCGCGGTGGCAGCCACCGCGCTCGCCGCGCTCGCCGCGACCGCAACCGTGTGGACGGTCGACGACCACCGAACCGCATGGGCATGCGCCGCAGTTGCGATCGCCGAGACCGACCTCGCGATCGTGCTCGCACTCGTGCGGCAATGGCGGTTCGCGCCGCGTCGACGCGCGCGGGACGCGACCGCGGTCGCGCTGACCGGCGTCGGGGTCCTGCTCGCCGCGCCCGGCCTCGCCGACCGTGCCCCCTGGGCCGCGGCCGTCGTCGCCGTCGCGGTCGCGGTGACGATGCTCGTCGCTCGCCCGCTGCTGCGAGCGGCAACTCCCGGTACGCGCCGAACTTGAATCGGGTCCATGAACCGGGCCCCTGAACCGGGCCCCTGCACACGGCATCTACACTCGGCCACTGCCCATGCAGCGCACGAGCACGTCCGACACGCCGTCCGCCGACGACGGGCAACTCTCCACTCGGCAGTTGATCGATCGGATCGCTGACGGTCACCGGGGGAAGCTGGTCGCGGTCTCGGTCCTGGCCTTCGTGGGTGGGTTCGCCGAAGCGGGCGTGCTCGTGATCATCGCCCGCCTTGCGTTCGTGCTCGCGGCCGGCGAGTCGCAGGTGACGGTCGATCCCGGTCCGCTCGGCAGCATCTCGCTCTCGGTGCCGGCGGTGATCGCCGTCGCCGCGGCCCTGGCGATCTTCCGGGTCGCGTTGCAAGTGACGCAGTCGCAGATCATGACGAAGCTCTTTGCCGACGTCTGGAGCGGGGTGCGCACCCGCATGATGCTCCTCTACGTGGGTGCGTCGTGGGCCCTGCAGTCGGGCGAACGCCAGGGCCGTCTGCAGGAGCTCCTCACCACCTACGCCATGCGCGCCGCCGACACCTTGGCGTCGCTCTCCAGCGCGCTCGTCGCGCTGCTCAGCCTCATCGCATTCCTGTGCACCGCGTTCTTCGTGAATGCGCTCGCCGCACTGGCGGTCGTCGTTGCCGCGGTGGTGGTGGCGATGCTGCTGCGGCCGCTGCGCACCCTGGTGCGTCGCCGTTCTCGCGCGGCCGCGCAGGCGAACCTCGCGTTCGCCACCGACATCACCGAGTTCGCGGCGAACGTGCAGGAGATGCGCGTGTTCGACGTGGAGGACACGGTCGCGGGGCGTATCACCGTGGGGATCGAAGACGCGTCGCGGCTGCAACAGCGCGCGCACTTCATCGCCCAGCTGACGCCCGCGCTCTATCAGGGCATGGCGATGTTGCTGGTGATCGGCGCGGTCGGCGTGGTGTACGCGTCGGGGGTGACCCGCCTCGCGTCGTTGGGCGGCATCGTGTTGATCATGGTGCGCTCGCTCTCGTACGGCCAGCAGCTGCAGAGCAACTACCAGAGCCTGTTCGCGTCCGCTCCGTACTTCGAGACGTTGCGCGACGAGGAGGCGCGGTACGCCGCCGCCGCGGTCCTGCGCACGGGAGGCCCGATCGACCACATCGGAGAGCTCGTGTTCGAGGACGTCTCGTACGAGTACGTGGCGGACCGTCCGGTGCTCCATCACCTGTCGTTCGCGGTGCGGCCGGGCGAGATGATCGGCATCATCGGTCCGTCCGGCTCGGGCAAGTCGACCCTCGTGCAGTTGCTGCTCCGGCTGCGCGAGCCCACGATCGGCCGCGTGCTCGCCGACGGCGAAGACGTCGCCGGCACTGCCCTCTCCGACTGGTACAAGCGGGTCAGCTTCGTGCCCCAGGAGCCGCGCTTCTTCGCCGGCACCGTGGCCGAGAACATCCGCTTCTACCGCGACGACATCGACGACGCCGCGGTCGAGCGCGCGGCCAAGCTCGCCAACCTGCACGAGGAGATCACCGCCCTCGCCGACGGGTACGACACCTCGGTGGGGGAGCGCGGGAGCGCGCTGTCGGGCGGGCAGCGCCAGCGCTTGTCGATCGCACGCTCGCTCGCCGAAGAACCCGACGTGCTGGTGCTCGACGAGCCCACCAGCTCGCTCGACGTCCGGTCGGAGTCGCTCATCCGCGAGACCCTCGCCGGCCTCGCGCCCCGCACGACGATCTTCGTGATCGCCCACCGCATGTCGACGCTCGAAGCGTGCGACCGGATCATGGTCGTGCACGGTGGCGAGCTGCAGGGCTTCGACGCCCCCGCCCGGCTCGAGGCGGCCAATCCGTTCTACGCGGAGGCGCTCAAGCTGTCGGGGTTGCGGGAGTGACGCGCCGGTAGACGTCGTAGACGTGGTGCAGCGGGCCTTCCACCGCGGTGCGCCACTCGCGGAACCCGAGTGCGGGTTCGGGCACGAACCCGGCCGCACGCGCGAGCGGCTCGAGCGGCGGCGGCCGGAACGCGTCGTGGTCGTTCCAGCCCACGAGGAGCACGCCGCCGTCGGTGAGGACCGAATGACATCCGGCGAGCGCGCGGGCGATGCCGTCGACACCGTCGAGGCCGTGGCCGAACACGCCGTTGGCGACCACCACGGCGAAGCGCGACGGGGGAAACGCATCGGCCAGCTCGCGAGCGTCGAGCGTGTGGTGCTCGGGCGCGCCCCACTGCGCGTGCGCGGGATCGATGTCCACGGTGACCAGCGCACCGGGCTCGAAGCGCGCGGGATAGTCGGCGGTGTACCAGTCGACGCCGATGAAGAGCACGGGCGCGTCTGCGGTCGCGCTCGCTGCCAGCGCGGGGAGCACCTGACCCTCGAGCAGGGCGCGGTCGGGGCCCGACAGCTCCTGGTGGAGGCGGCGCCAGTGGCGGTCGTGCCACCACCGGCGCGGTGCCAGCACCACTGCGCGCAGGTGAGGGAAGCGCGTCCGCAGCGACGTGCGGAACGACGAGCCCGGCTCCAACGGGTTGCCGCCGCTCACGTGGAGGCCAGACCCAGGAGCTCGCGGTCGATGCGGTCGAGCAGCGCGCTGCTGTGCGCGTCGAACTTGCGGGTGTAGAAGCGGCCCGACGCCCGCGCGTCGTCGAAGTCGTCGTCGACGAGGACGCGCGGGTTCACCCCGCCTTCGAATCGGGTGAAGTGCAGGAGCTCGTCGCGCAGGGTGGCCGCGTGCTGCGTGCCGAGCACGGTGTGGAACCACGACTCGCTCGGGATCGCCGTGTGGCGGAAGTACTCGAGCAGTTCGGGCTCCCGCCTGGCCGCGTCGAGGAGCTCCTCGATCAGTGGGCGGGCGAGCAACACGTAGTCGGATCCCTTGCGACAGGGGCGCGCGCTCGAGAATGGCGCGCGGCGGACGAGGGTGCCGACACCCCCGGGTTCACCACGCGGACGCGAACGGAAGTACGCGCGGTCGCGCAGCCTGGGCAGTGCGACCGCGCCGCGGACGGCGCGTCCGATGCCGCGGGCACCACCGCCGGCTCGCCAGGTGCCGGGCGCGATCCAGTGGTGGCGGAACCAGTAGCGCCGCTGCTCCTCGGTCCAGGTCGCCCGGTCATCTGGAAGGGGGACGGTCACGTTCCAGAGCAGGCCCTCCGTGGGCCCGTTCCCGGGAGTGCCGTCGCCCTCGAGGTGGGCGAGCAGCTCGGCCGTGGGGCGCAAGGGGTAGTCCTGGCCGGAGAGCACCGCCAGCCAGCGCCACTGGGAGTCGAGGGCGCGGCGGAAGGTGCGGAGGAGCTCGGTGAGGTACGAGCCGTCTCCCCAGGTGACGGGGGCGGCAGTGGCGAGGAGATCGACCCCGGCCGGGAGCACACCCGGCCCGGGCGCGGGCTTGCCGATGTCGTGTTGCACGGTGATGCCCGCCTCGTCGTCGAGCCGTTGCAGCGTGCGGGTCAAGCGGGCCAGGTGCTCGTGGTTGCCGTACGTGGTCACCACGTGGTGCAGGCTCATCGCACGCCCCGCACCGGGGTCAGGACGTCGCCGACGATCGTGGCGATGGCCGCACGTGAACGCTCGGCGTCGTGGCGGATGAGCACGGCGTCGCGCGCTCGCGCGCCGCGCTCGACGGCCTGGTGCTCGTCGGCGGCAACCACGCGCAGCGCGTCGGCCATCGCGGATGCGTCGGCGGCGAGCTCGACGATGCCGTGCGCGGCGAGCTCGTCGGGTCCCCCCGCACCCGGGAACGCGAACACGGGCTTCCCCGCGGCGGCGCCTTCGAGCGCGACCATCGACAGCGACTCTTCGCGCGACGCCACGACGACCACGTCGGCGAGCGCGTACGCGACGCGGAGGTCGTCGCGCCCGGGCTCACTGCGCACGATGTCTCGGAGGTCGGGAGACGACGCAGTGATGATGAAGGCGCGTCCCGCGTCGGTGTCCACCTCGCCGCCGACCCACACGAACCGCACCGGCCGCGTGGGGTCGATCGCGTCGCGCGTCGCGCGCGCGACGTCGAGGAAGCGGTCGCTGCCCTTCATCGCGCCGAACCAGCCGACGCCCAGCACCACGAACGCGTCGGGCGGCACGTCCCACTCGGCCCGCAGCGCGTCGACCTCGGCGGTCGTGACCGGACGCGACGCGGTGGGAGCAACCGGTCCTGGCACCACGTGCACCCGGGCCGGGTCGACTGCGGTGTGGTCGGCCACCCACGCCGCGGCGGCCTCGGACACCGCGATCACCGCCGCGGCACGCTCGAGCAACGCGCGCCCGGGCGCGCCCGACGCGGCCGCGAACTCGCCCACCTCGTGCACATGGACGATGGTCGGGTGATCGGCGAACGCGTCGGCCAACGGGGTGGAGAGCAGGCTGTTGACGTACACGGCATCGACCGGTTCGACGTGGCGCTGCAGCCAGGCGCGTCGGCGGGCCGCGACCGCCGCCGACGCGCGTGGCACGGTGCGCAGCCGCGCCGCAACCGACCGCAGCGTGCGCGGCACGATCACCAACCGGTCGACGAGCACCCGCGCCGACAACACGCCGGGAGCGCCGAGCACCAGCGTGATCTCCGCACCGAGCCGCGCCCCCAAGCCGTCGAGCGCGAGGGCCAGCGCGCTCGGCGCACCCGAACGGTCGGCCCGATGGCTCAGCACCGCGAGTCGCGGCCGCGAGTCTCGCCGCCACGGCCGCAGGAACACCTCGTTGCGACCGCGGAAGCACGCCAGGACCGACGGGGGGAGTCCCTCTCCCGACGTCGCACCCTCGACCGCGTGCTGGCTCCGGTGCGCGGCGATGGCTGCGGCCTTGGCGCGCACCGCATCCGCCCCGAGCGGGACGCGCACCGGTCGTTCCCTGCGCACGCCGCGCCGGAGGTCCCGGACGCGCGACCAGCGAGAGCCGGTCGGCGCCTCGACCGCGGCCGGCGCCAACGAGAACGGCCACCGCACCCACGCCCACACCGGGTACTCGAGCACCCGCGGCGGACGCCCCAGCTCGGCACACACCGCGATCGTCGCGTGGTGCAGCGCGACGTGGTCGGGGTGCGCGTCGGCCGCGCTGCACACCAGCACCTGGTCGGGCTGCCGGTCGGCCAGGACGTGGGCCAGCGCATGCCGCAGCTCAGCGTCGTGGTCGGCCAGCGCGCCGTCGGGGAAGCCGAGCACGACGAGGTCGTCGTCGGTGAGCCCGAGTGCCGCGATCGCGGCGCGGACCTCGGCGACGCGCACCTCGGCGTCGCCACCGTCGGTCGCGAGCACCACCGTCACCGGCGTGCCCCGGGCCGCTCTGCGGGCGATGGTGCCACCGCACCCGAGCGACTCGTCGTCGGGATGCGGCGCCACGACGACGCACGAGGCGCGGTCGGCATCGCGCAGTTTCGGCGAGAACTCGGCCGTGACCCACCGTGACGCCGACATGACAGCTCTCGCCGCGGCGGCACGGGGGTTCGGCACCCGTGCAGGCTACGACGCACCTCGGGCAAATCCGGTCAGGTGGGTGCGCTCGCCGGTCGACAACGTCAACGGGCGTGGTCGATGGCATTGTTGCACCGTGAGGAGCGTGGGGCGGTCGTGAAGGTGGTGTTCGTGTCCGGCGTGTCCGTCGGCGGTTCCGCGCGCAGCACGCGCGAGCTGGCCGGTGCCCTCGCGCGCCGCGGCCACGACGTGACCGTCGTCCTCGGCCGACCCCGCCCCGCGTGGGCCGACCGCGTGTTCCAGCGCGGGGTGAACGCGTGGGTGAAGCTCGAACCGGGGCCGGCGTCGGTGCCGGTGCTCGCCGCGCTGCGGTGGGTCGGGCACGGCTCCGCGGCCGTCGTCGACGACACGTCGGGCGCCGACGTGCGGCTCGCATTCGTCCCCGAGAACGCCTACCTCGAGTTCCTCGACCCTCGTCCCGACGCGGTCGTGGTCAGCAGCACGTGGCGCGCGCCGTGGCGCTGGATCCGCGCCGATCTCGACCGGCGTGCCATCCCGAGCGTGCTGTACGTGCGGGAGGACCACGCGCTCAGCCACCTCACCGTGTCCGACGCCCCACCCGACGTGCTGGTCGCCAATGCCGAGGCCCACGCCACGCGCCTCGCGGCGGCCGGGCACGAGGCCGTCGTGCTCCCGTCGGTGATCGACCGCACCGCGAGCGCGATCGAGTCGACCCGGCGCACGGTGTTGTTGGTGAACCCGGTGCCCGAACACCGCGTCGACCTCGTCGACGCGCTCGCGCAGGCCCGGCCCGACATCCCGTTCGTCCTCCAGGAGTCGTGGCCGCTCGAGCCCGACGCGCGCGCGGAGGTCGACCGCGTGGTCGGCGCGCGCAGCAACGTCGAGTTTCGCCCGCGCGTCGACGATCCCACCGATCTCTACCGCGACGCGCGGATCCTGTTCGCGCCCTATCCGTCGGGCCGTCCGCGCGTCGTGCCCGAAGCGCAGCACAACGGCATCCCGGTGCTCGCCGCCACCCAACCGGCGTTGGCCGAAGCGGTGGGTGACGGTGGCGCGCTGGTCGACCTCGACGCGCCTGCGTCGGTGTGGCTCGACGCGCTCGCCGCGTTGTGGGACGACGATGCGCGCTACGCCGACCTCTCGCACCGCGCGCGTGAGCACGACCGCCGGCCCGAGCTCGATCCCGACCACATCGCCGAGCGCTTCGAAGTGCTCCTGGCCGGCGCGTCTGCGACCGGAGCCGGACGATGACCCCGCGCCTGTCGGTGGTGATCCCGGTCCACGACAACGCCGCCTTCCTCGACGCCCAGCTCGCAGCCGTGGCCGCGGGAGCGGCCAACACCCCCGACGTCGAGATCGTGGTGGTCGACAACCGGTCGTCCGACGCCAGCGCCGCCATCGCCCGCACGTGGATGTCGCGTGCGCCCGACCTCCGGGTGGTCGCAGCCGACGACGAGGCCAGCGAGGGCTACGCGCGCAACGTGGGCGTGGCCGCTGCACGCGCCGACGCGATCGCGTGTTGCGACGGCGACGACATCGTCGCGCCCACGTGGGTCCCGGCGATGGCGACCGCGCTGCGCGAGCACGACTTCGTCACCGGGCCGGTGGAGCTCGACCTCCTGAACCCGCCGTGGTTGGCCGCCGTACGCGGCCGCCGGCTCTTCGACGCGATGCCGATGCTGTTCGACCAAGTGCCGTTCGCGCACGGCTGCAATTTCGGGGTCACCCGCGCCGCCATCGACCGGGTCGGGCCGTTCCGGGCCGACGTCCCCGCGGGGATGGACATCGAGTTCTCGGTGCGGTGCTGGCAGCACGACGTCGCGCTGGCCTGGGTACCGAACGCGTGCGTGCACTACCGCCACCGGCTCGATCGCGCCGCCCGCTGGCGCCAGGCCCGTTCCTACGGTCGTGCGCAACCGATCCTCCGCGCCCTCGTGCCCGGCGCCGTCGACCGACGCGAGCACGTGGAGCATTCGGCGCGACGCGTCGCGTGGTTGGCGAAGGAATCCATCCACCTCGGCGACCCCGCGCGGCGCGCGCAGTGGGAGTTCACCCTCGGGATGCTCGTCGGCGACGCTTCGGCCACCGCCGCAAAGCAGCTCCGCCGATGACCGGGCCGCTCGACCTCACCGTCGTTGTCCCGTGCCGCGACGTGGCGTCCACGCTTCCCGCGCAACTCGACGCGCTCGTCGCGCAGGAATGGGACGGCGGGTGGGAAGTGGTGATCGTCGACAACGGCTCGCGCGACGACACCGTCGTCATCGCCGACCGGTACGCGCGCGACTCCCACGGCCGCGTGCGCGTGGTCGCCGCGCTCGACGGCACGGGAGTGTCGTACGTGCGCAACGCGGGCGTGCGAGCGTCGATCGCGCACGCGGTGGTGTTCTGCGACGGCGACGACATCGTCGAGCGCGGGTGGGTCGCGGCGATGGGTGACGCGCTCCGCGACCACGAGCTCGTCACCGGAACGCTCGACCTCACGTCGCTCAACCCGCCCGGCCTCGCGCGCTCGCGTGGTCACGCCAGTGCCGACGCCGTCCCGCACTTCGGCGCGGTGCCGTTCGCGCGCGGCAACAACGGCGGGATGCAGCGCACGCTGTTCGACACCCTCGGCGGGTACGACGAGTCGTTCCTCGGGCTCGAGGACATCGAGCTCTCCCTGCGTGCCGCCGCGCTCGGTGCCACCGTCACCCTCGTGCCCGCGGCACGCCTGCGGTACCGCTACCGCGACGGCTTCGGCGCGCTGTGGCGTCAGGGTCTCTTCTACGGCGGCAGCCTCCCCGAGCTCGCCCGCCGCGCCCGCCGTCTCGGACTGCGTCCGCCCGACCGGTTCGCGGGCCTGCGGTCGTGGGCGTGGCTGGTGGTGCACCTCCCCGACACCCTGACCCGCGACGGGCGGCTCGCGTGGACCTGGGTCTTCGCCAACCGGATCGGAGTGCTGCGCGGTGCGCTGCAGACGCGGAGCCTGCATGTCTGACGCCGGCAGCTCGGAACTGCCCGTGGTGCACGGGGTGATGGTCACGTTCCGACGGCCCGCCGACCTGGCCCGTTCGCTCGCCGCGCTCGGTGACCAGGAGCACCCCCTCGCGTCACTGGTGGTCGTCGACAACGCGCCCGATCCCGCGGTCGCGGCCATCGTGGCCGCCTGCGCCGCCGCTTCGCGCGTCGACTACGTCGCCGCCCCCGACAACCTCGGGCCCGCCGGGGGCATCGCCCGCGGCATGGACCACGTGCTCGGCCACGCCGGCGACGCCGACTGGGTGTGCGTGCTCGACGACGACGACCCGCTCCCCGACACCGCCATCCTGGCCGATCACGCCCGCGATGCAGCGGCCGCCCCCGCCACGACCGCGGGGGTCGGCGCTGGCGGCGCCCGCTTCGACTGGTCGAAGGGCCGGCTGGTGCCGGTCGAACCTCCGGCGGGCAGCTGGGGCACGGTCGACTACCTCAAGTCGAACTGGGCCCCGCTCTACCGGGTGGCCGCCCTGCGCGCGGTCGGTACGTTCGACCCCCGCCTCTTCTTCGGCTTCGACGACCTCGAGTTCGGACTGCGCCTGCGTGCGGCGAACTGGGAGCTACGCGCCGATCCGCACGGGCGCACGGTGCGCGACCCCAGCGCGGGCCCGGCGCGACGGATCGGTCCCGTCGACTGGCGTCGTTACTACTCGCTGCGCAACCTCGTGTGGCTCCTCCGCGAGCACGACCGTTCCGCCGTCGCCGCCCGCGTCGCGCTGACCGTCGGCGTGGCCAAGCCCGTGGCCAACCTGCCGTTCGCGCCGCGCCCCGCGTGGCAGCACCTGAAGCTCGGTGTCCGCGCGTCGTTCGACGGTTGGCGGGGCACGCTCGGGCGTACGATCACGCCCGACGCGGCGCGACGGCAGGGGGCGAAGTGAAGCTCGCGTTCCTGATCACCGCGTACAAGTACCCCGACCAACTGGCGCGCCTCACCCGACGACTCGCGACGTCGTTCCCCGGGTGCTCGCAGCACGTGCACGTCGACGCCAAGTACGACGTCGTGCCGTTCGTCGCCGCGACACATCCCGACGTCGACGTGCAGTTCCTGCGCTCGCGTCAGAAGGTGCACTGGGGCGCGTTCTCGGCGACGCGTGCGATCGGTCTCCTCGCCGACGCCGCACTCGCATCGGGGTGTGACCGCGCCGTCTTGTTGAGCGAGCAGTGCTACCCGATCCGGCCCGCGGCCGAGTTGGTCGCACTCTTCGAGGAGAACGCTGACCGCGAGTTCGTCGACGCCAGGTTGCTGCGCACGGAATGGCCCGCCGCGCTGGCACGCTTCGATCGCTACTACTTCCCCGACGTCAAACCCGATTGGGTGTGCAACACGGCGGAGCGCGTCGCCAACACGGTGCTCCCGCGTCGCGAACCCCCCGATGACCTCGAGCTGTACGGCGGTTCCACCTGGTGGTCGTTGACGCGGGACGCACTCGAACACCTGCGTGCGCCCGAGAAGCGCGCGCGCGCTGATCGGTTCTTTCGCACCACGGCCTGTGCTGACGAGGCGTACGTGCAGACCATCATGATGAACGAACCACGCTTCGCGTCACGAATTGCCCCGCTCCTCACGTACGTACGGTTCGACCGAGCGGTGTCGACGGACCATCCCGTGGTGTGGACGACCGCCGAGCTCCCCGAGCTCGCGGCGAGCGGGTGCTTCTTCGCGCGCAAGTTCGACGAACGGATCGACGTGTCGGTCCTGGACGCGCTCGACGCCCTCATCGAGACCGGGATCGTGGCCGATGCCGCGAAAAAGGGCGTACCGGGCCAGGGGTAGACTGCCCGGTCGGCAGGTCTCCGGTCAGTACACACAACGAGGACGATGGATCTTCTCGGATCGTTCAGGGTGCTCCGGCGCCGGTGGTTGCTCATCCTCGTCCTCACCGTCGTCGGCGCGGTGATCGGCGCCGCGTCGACGCGCCTCGAGAGCGACGACAAGAAGTCGCGCACCTTCTACAAGGCCACCAACACGCAGTACCTCGACCCGAGCTCCGGCTCGGGCACCTTCGCGAGCGCGTTCACCAGCCTCGACCAGATCGCAGTGCTCACGACCACCGGCGACGTACCCGATCTCGTGGCCAAGCAGCTCGACAACGGGCAGACCGGTCGCCAGCTCGCTGAGCACATCGTCACCACCACCAACGGCATCGCCAACACACTCGAGATCACCGCGTCCGCGGAGACGCCCGGCGAGGCGAGCGATCTCGCGAACGACTTCGCGAAGCAGCTCAACCTCAACCTCACCGACCGCGACCAGGCCCGCTACAACGCGCAGCGCGACGCGCTGAGCCGGCGCATCGACGCGCTCACCACCCAGGTCAACCAACTCGCGCTGCAGATCGCCGCCAATCCCAACGACGGCGTCGCGCGAGCGACGTTCACGTCTGCGCAGAACGAGCTCGGCAGCGTGCTCACCGACTTCAGTCAGCTCACGTCGGGTGGACCACCGGCGGTGCGTCTGTCCGACCTCGAGCGCGCGCAGGCGATCCCGATCGACTCCGACGAGTACGACGCGCGCCTCCGACTCGGGCAGCTCGGTCAGAACCATCTCGTCGTGACCAACAACAGCAGTCAGCCGACGGATGCAGTCCTGACCACGTCGACCTCCTCGACGTTCAAGGGCCCGGTGTCGCGCGGACTGCTCGGCGCATTGCTCGGCTTGCTCGCGGGTGTCGGGCTCGCGCTCATCATGGAGCGCCTCGACCGGCGCATCCGCACCCGCGCCGATGCCGAAGCGGCCTACGGCCTGCCGGTGCTGGCCGAGATCCCGCGCATCTCCAACGCGGAGGCCAACGCGTTCAACATCGTGTCGTACTCGAATCCGATCTCGCCCGCGGCGGAGGGGTTCCGAGCCGTTCGCTCGTCGCTGGTGTTCCAACGGATCGGGTTGCTCGGCGACGTGGCGGCGATCACGCCGGACGACAGCGACGCCGCGTTGTTCGAGCCCGAGCACCCCGACCCCTTCGTCATCATGGTCACCTCGGCCGCGCCCCGCGAGGGCAAGACCACCACGTCGGCCAACCTCGCGGCCGTGTTCGCCGAGGCGGGCTCGAGCGTCTTGCTCGTGAACTGCGACTTCCGCCGTCCCACCCTGCACAAGTACTTCGGCATCGACGACGAACCCCGCCGGGTGCACGAGACCAAGATCTCCGGGGTCAAGCTCGTCACCAACGTGGTCGCCGAGCTCTCGCCCAACCCCGCGCAGGTGGTCGCCGCGCAGCGTCACGTGGTCGCAGCCGCCCACGGCCGCTTCGACGTGATCATCCTCGACACCGCGCCGATCCTCAGCGCCAACGACGCCATCGAGCTCGTGGGCAGCGCCGACCTCGTGCTGCTCGTGGCCAAGGCCGAGGTGTCTACGAGTGACGATGCCGGTCGCGCGCTCGACGTGCTCACCCGGCTCGACGCACCGCTCGGGGGCCTCGTGCTCACCGGCACCACCGAGGTGCAGAACGACTACTACTACTCCTACGCCAACACCTCCGGTGCCAGCGGCTCGCGTCGGGGCCGCGAGTCGACCAACGGTGACGCCGGAGCGAAGAGCAACGGCAGCCGGCGATCGCGCCGGAAGTCCGAGCCCGAGACCGGATCCGAGCTGTTCGAGCCCCCGTCGACCGCTCCCGACCGATGACCGCGCCCGGCCCCGGCCCCGGCCCTGACCCCGGCGGCGCGGTCGACGGCCGGCGCTCGATCGCCTGGCGGTTGCCACCGCCCCCGGAGAAGGCGCCCTCGGGGTGGCAGGTCGTCGGACTGGTGCTGATGCTGATGGCCGTCGGCTGGCTCGGCGCCATGTGGCTGGGTGCAGGCAAGCCGGTGGGCGTGGCCCTCGTGGAGGTGCCGTTGCTCCTCCTGCTCACCGCGCCCCTCATCGTCACCGCGGCGCGCACCGAACGCCGCTTCGACCTCGCCGGCCTCCTCGTCACCGGGTTCGCGCTGCGGCTCTTCGGTGGCTACTACCGGTTCACCCACGCGGCCGATGCCGCGGTGTACCACAACAGCGGCGCGGAGCTCGCGCGCAGCTTCCGCCACCTCGACTTCAACGTCGACCCCGGCAGTCCGGTCCCCGGGACCGGCGGCATGAAGATCCTCGCCGGCATCGCCGAGGTGTTCACCAACTCCAACGCGTTCGCGACGTTCCTGCTGTTCACATGGCTCGGCTTCATCGGCTGCTACCTCTTCTACCGGGCGTTCGTCACCGCGATGCCCGACGCCGATCACCACCGCTACGCACTGCTCATCTTCCTGTGGCCCACGCTCGTGTTCTGGCCGTCGAGCATCGGCAAGGACTGCTGGCTGCTCTTCACGCTCGGCATCGCGTCGCTCGGTGCCGCGCGCATCCTGGCGCGGCGGCGGGGTGGCTACTCGCTGTTCATCGTCGGTCTGCTCCTCGGCAGCTTCGTACGCCCGCACGTCTCGCTGCTGCTCGTGGTGGCGTTCGCGATCGCGCTCCTCGTCGGTCGGCGCCAGTCGCGGCCCGACGCGCTGAGCGCAGGCACCGTCGGGAAGATCGCCGGCCTGCTGGTGATCCTCCTCCTCGGCGCGGTGCTCGCCACCCGCACCGCAGATTTCCTCAACGCCAACGACATCACCGGCGGCGTCGACACCGCCATCGCGCAGGCGGGTACCCGAACGACCCAGGGCGGATCGGCGTTCATCCCCGCCGATCCCACCAACCCGGTCGGCTACGCGAAGGCCGCGGTCACCGTGCTCTTCCGGCCGTTCCCGTTCGAAGCGCACGGCCTGGAGTCGATCGCGACGTCGATCGAGGCCCTGATGCTGCTCGGCTTGATCGTGATCTCCGTACCGCGGTTGAGATCGATCCCGCGCCGATTGCGATCCGATCCGTACGTGACGCTCGCGCTCGGATACATCCTCGCGTTCGTCTTCGCGTTCGGGACGATCGGCAACTTCGGCATCCTCGCCCGTGAGCGATCACAGGTGGTGCCGTACATCTTCGTGCTGCTCGCCCTCCCCAAGGCCGCGCGCCTCGACTGGTCGTGGCGTCACAGGCGACAGATCGGTCCGAGCGCGTCCATGCCACAACGCCCACCGCCGCGACCGCGTCCACAACCACGTCCGCAACCGCGATGAACGTCGTCATTTCCCGATGACGCTCGCCGCAATCGCGGCAGCGGTCGCGATGCACGGGCTGCCATCGGAGCTCGCGCTCCCCGATGCGCCGCTCCCCGACGCCGAGTTCGGTCTGCTGTTCGACCGCTGCGAAGCGGACCGCCTGGTCGGTCTGCTCGCGGCGGCGGTGCGCGACGGCGCGCTGGAGGTGAGCGACGCCGCTCGCGACACGCTCGAGGAGGAATGGCAGCGCTGGCTCGCGCACGACCTGCGCATCGAGCGCCTCCTCCTCGACACGCTCCACGAGCTCGCGGGCGCGGGTATCCCTGCGCGCGTCCTGAAGGGTGTCGCCCTCGCGCACACCGCGTACTCCGACCCAGCGGTGCGCGTCTTCGGCGACGCCGACGTGCTCGTGCCCGGACCGCACTTCTCGCGCGCGGCGGCGGTGATCGCCGACCGGCTCGACGCGCAGCGCTTTCTTCCTGAGTTGCGCCCGGGCTTCGACGACCGCTTCGGCAAGGAAGTCATGCTGCGCGTCCCTCTTCCGTCCGGCCCGCTGGAGCTCGACCTCCACCGTGTGTTCGTGGACGGCGCCTTCGGTCTCACCATCGACGTCGACGACCTGTTCGCGCCGCCGTACCGGTTCGCGCTCGGGAGCTTCGAGCTCGAGGCGCTGCCCATGCCCCAGCGACTCCTGCACGCCTGCTACGTGGCCGCGCTCGGCGACTGGCCGCCCCGGCTCATGGCTCAGCGCGACCTCGCCCAGATCGTCGTGCGGGAGCAACCCAACCTGGTCGACGTGCTGCTCATGGCGCGGCGCTGGCGCTGCGAGACGGTCGTCGCCCGGGCCGTGAGCGACACGTGGGCGATGCTGCGCCCGCAGGCCCGGCCCCCGATCGTGGAGTGGGCGGCGCGCCACCAGCCCAGCCGCACCGACCGCTTCCTGTTCGGTGCCCACCGCGGGCCGGCGCGCGCGATCACCCGGCACGCGGCCGCGGTGGTCGTGCTGCCCGACCTCGGGAGCCGCGCCGCATATCTGCACGCAGTTGCGTTCCCGCAGCCCGAGTACCTGCGGGTCCGCGGCTCGTCGACCACGCAACACCTACGACGCGCGTCGCGCCGGCTGCTCAGGCGGAAGCCGTGAACCGCTACGCCACCGCGCCGCGGCGCGCCATCGGCTGTTGCTTCGACGTCACGCTCGACGATGCCTGGCTCGGGGGGTACCTCGACGAGTTGTTCGCGGCGTTGCCGCGGGCCGACCGGGCCGACACGACGATCACCGTCGATGGTGAGCGCGGCGACTACCGGCTCGCGATCGGTGACGACACCGTGCTCGACGACTCCGAGCCCTTCACGGTGGTGAACCGGCTGGTGCAACGCCTGAACACGCTCGCGACGGCGTCGCCCGGTTTCGTCTGCGCGCACGCGTCGGGTGTCGAGCGCAACGGTGCCGCGTACGTGTTCCCCGCGCACATGGAGTCGGGCAAGACCACGTTGGCCGCGGGCCTCGTGCGGGCCGGGTTCGACTACCTCACCGACGAAGCGGTGGCGTTCGATCCCGTGACCTCGTTGATCGAGCCGTACCCCAAGCCGTTGTCGCTCGACCCCGGGTCGTGGTCGTTGTTCCCCGAGGCCGAGCCCGATCCCGCGCTGCGCCACGGCGCGGCCCTCGACCAGTGGCAGGTGCCGGTCGCGGCATTGCGCGCCGACGCGATCGGTGGTCCGTGCCCGGCGCGGTTCGTGGTGTTCCCCGTGTACCGAGCGGGCGCGACCACCGAGTTCGTGGCCATGACGCGCGGCGAGGCGCTGGTCGAGTTGGCGCGCAACACGTTCGCGTTCAACGAGCAGGGTCGCTTCGCACTCGACGCGCTCGCGCGGGTCGTGCGGGTCGCCGAGTGCGGTCGCCTGACCGTCGGGTCGCTCGACGACGCCGTCGCGCGCATCGAGGACCTCGGATGATCGACGCCGAGTTCGTCCCCGTGCGCGCCGGCGCCGTCTACACCGTCGCCATCGACGGCGAGGCGGTGCTGCTCGACGAGACGCACGACCGTCTCCACCACCTCAACCCGACAGCCGCGCTCCTGTGGAGCTGCTTCGACGGCGACGCAACCGTCGAGCAGCTCGCCACCGAAGCCAGCGAGGAGCTGCACTCACCCTTCGCCACTGTGTTCGCCGACACCGTCGCGGTCGTGCGCGACCTCGTCGCACAGGATCTCGTGCGCGACGGACGGGAGGCGCCGGCATGAACCCCGACACACCGCTCCGACGCGTCCCGGCGGTGCTCTGGCGCCGCTCCGGCGCCGCGGTGCTGTTCCTGCCGCCCGGTGCGCCCGATCCGCTCACCCTCGCCGGCAGCGGTCCCGAGATCTGGGAGCTGCTGCTCGAGCCCCGCACGCTCGACGCACTCGTCACCCTCCTGGCCGCCGCGCACGGTGCCGACCCCGAGCAGGTCCGCGCCGACGTCGAACCCGTCCTCGACCAGCTCCTCTCTTCCGGCGCCATCGAGATCCTCACCCCCTGAACGTTTTGGCGCCGCTCGATCCTCATATATGTGGGTCGAGGGGCGCCGAAACGACAGCTACCGGCCGGTGGTGAGGAAGGCGACGCGGTCGGTGAGGGACGCCACGTCGGCGGTCATCGACTCGTGGTCGGTGGTGAGGCTCCCCGTGGGATCGGCCACATCGTCATCGGGCGACGCGCCGAGCAGGTCGAGCGGTCGCCGGCCGGCGGCCACCCGTGCCAGCCACGCGTCGAGCGATTCGTCGGCGCCCCGCGGGCCGACCGCCTCCCCGCGCCGCACGAGCTCTTTGAGGGTGAAGGTGCGCGGCCACGCCCGCGCGTCCTGCGTCACCACCTCGCGCACGTGGGCGCGTTCCATGCCGATCACCAGATCGGCCTCCGCGGTGATGGCCGGGTCGAGCAGTGCGCTGCGGTGGTGCGTCAGGTCGATCCCGCGACGGCGCGCCGCGTCGATCGTGTTCTTCGTCGCCGGACTGCCGAGGTACGCGTGCGTCCCCGACGATGCCACCGCCACCTCGAGGCCACGACGCGCGAACGCGTCGCGCAGCGCGGCCGCGGCGTACGGAGAGCGACACTGATTGGCACTGCAGACCACGAGCACGAACTGCAGGTCCGGGTCGGTCACACGCCTGCCTCGAGCCGGTCCCAGATCTCCCAGGTGCCGGGGTCGCGCACGATGTGCACGCGGTAGGTGGTCGTCTTGGTGAAGTTCGGGTTGTTGAGCGACGCTCGGCGTGCGAACGGCCGTTCCATGCCCGGTGCCTGGTCGATCTTCCAGCCCTCGGGCACGTCGACCGACACCCGCACGGTGTCGGGGATGATCGACGGCTGGTTGCGCACCACCACGTCGTACCAACCCTTGTGCAGCTTGACCGTGCCGTCGAGCTTCACTGCCACCGTCTTCTGCTGCTTCGACAGCTCGCTGGTGAACAGCGAGTACACGTTGCGACCGCGCTCGCGACCGGGCGCGACCGCAGCGGCCTGCCCGTCGACGCTCGCGCTGGCGAAGTCGAGCGGCGAGTAGAGCGACAGGAACGAACGGTTCTGGCCGGCGACGAACCGGTTGTCGTACGGGCCGATCACGTACTGGGGCAGGCCGGTGTCGGGCGCGGTGTTGTCCATCACCACCGAGAGGTCGCCCTTGGCCTGCGCCACGCGCCCGTCGTCCTCGGGCGTGAGCGTGACTTGGTAGTCGACCGTGCGCTTCAGGTAGTAGTCGATCTTGTTGCCGGCCGAGTTCGACGACGTCACCGCGACCGCGTCGGAGTGCACGGGCGCCATCTCCTGCGCGATGCCGAGCTGCTCGGCGAGTGCCTGTTCCTCGGGCCGGGCGAACGCGAGGGTGAGGTGTCCCTCGTGGGCGGCCTTGCCGAGCACCTTGGCGATCTGGGCGGGCTTGCCCAGCGTGCCGCTGGTCGCCTTGTCGACTGCGGCATGGGCGACGTCACCGAGGAAGTCGGCGCGCTCGGGCGACTGGTCTGCGTAGGCCGCGTAGGCGTCGCGCAGGGTCACGTTCACGACGTTCTGCGCCGTGATCTCGTCGGGCCACTGCTCGACCCGCACCGGTCCGGTGAGCTCGAGCAGGGCGGCGAGGCCCTGCGGGTCGACTCCCATCACGCCGTCGAACTGTCCCTGCCCCGCGGCCGGCGCGAGGCTCAACAGCGCCTGGGAGACGCTCGGGAAGTCGGGCGACATGTTGATGTTCTGCATGGTGTCGTTGGGGCGGAACTGGGCGTAGCGGTTGAGGTAGTCCTGCGGCGCCTTCAGGTCGGCCGTGCCGCCGGCCGCCCGGATGGGGTCGTTCCACTCCTTGGTGCGCAGCAGGTCGCTGACCTCGAGGTCGCCGTTGGTGGCGGTGATCACCCCGAAGCTGCCGATGAACCCGCCGGTGGCGCGCGACTCGGCGTTGTTCTGCACCACGAGCAGGTACCGGCGGGGACCGCCGCCGCCGAAGATGGCGGGCGCGAGCGTGGCTGCCGCAGCGGCGCGGCGCGCTTCGCCCGCGGCCTGCGCGAGCTGCGTGTGCACCTTGTCGATCGCGTCCTGCACCGGCGCGAGGAGGTAGGGGTCCTGACGGAGGTCGTCGATGCGGCGCAGCGCGTCGTCGAGCACTGCGGAGCCGTGCTGCAGCTCGGGCTCGACCTTAGCGACCTCCTCGAGCGGCAGTCGGCCGTTGACGACCTCGAGCGCGTCGGGGTTCACCGCGTTGGTGATCGAGGTGCCCGCCTGGGCGAGGTCGGTACCGACCTCTGACAACGTGCGCGCTGCCCGCACGTTCGACGCCAGGAACGGCACCGCGAGGCCACCTGCCAACGTCGGCGACTCGAGCTTGTCGCGCGCGGCCGAGAACGATCCCGCGGCCGCCGTGAACTCCGCCCTCGCGGTGGTGGCGTCGCCGTCGCGCGCCGCACTCAACGCCTGCTTCGCCGCGTCGCGCCCGTCCTTCATCAGGCCGACGCTGTCCTTCGCCGCCAGCGCGAGCGGCAGCATCGACGCCAGCAGCGCGATCACCACCACGCCGAGCCCGACCTTCACCCAACGAGGGAGGCCGACGGCGCGGTCGCGCTCGATGCGGGCGCGCGCGACCTCGATGCCGAGCACGAGGAGCACGACCGCAGTGATGGCCGCGCCCAGCCACACCGGCATGACCGCACGGGCGGTGAACAGCGCGACGACACCGAGCACCACCTGCGCGAGCACCAAAGCGCTCACGGCCTCGCGTGGCGTCCACCCCAGAGCGGCGAGTCGGTGCACGAGGTGGTCGGAGCGGTGCACGGTGAGGCGGTGACGACGGCGGGCCCGGTCGACCACGACGACCAGTGCGTCGAACCAGAACAGCGCCAGCAGGATCAGCGGCACCGCGAGCGTGCGGCCGTTGCCGGAAACCGGGTGCACCGCGAGCGCGCCCGTCGACAGCGCGAACCCAACCGCGAGGCGTCCGCCACGACCCATGAACAACGACGCCGGCCGCAGGTTGAAGGCGAGGAACGCGAGGCACGTCGCCGCGAGTCCGACCAACACCGTGGCGAGGCCGACCTGACCGGCGAACCCGGCGATGGCGAACAGCGACAGCGCGCTCGCGCTGCCGGTCTCGGCGACCAGGCCGTCGACGTTGCCGAGGCCGTCGATCGACTTCGTCACCGCGAACACGAACAGGAACGCGCCGGCGACGTCGAGCGCGGGGACACCGGTGGGCCCGAGCTCGAGTCCGGTGAGCACTGCGGCCAGCGCGGCCACCGTGACCCCGATGAGGGTGAGTCCGCTGACGTGGTCGGAACGCTCGACGACCATCCCGAAGATCGCGACGAGCGCGGTGCCGACGCCGACGAGCACCGCTTCCTTCCCGAGGACCGGGGCGAACGCCAACCCGAGGAGCGGCCCGAGCGCGATCAGCCCGCCGGCCCGGCGCCGCACGCCGCCGTGACGGAACTCACGGCGGGAGGAACGTTCGGCCGGCTTCGGAGTGCGGCGCGCCAGCTTGCGCGCGTAGGCGCCCAAAACGAGGACGAGCACCGCGCTGACGGAGAACGTCAGCAACCAGCGGTTCCAGGCCGCCACGGCGAGCAGAGCGGCCGTAATCATCGGCCGGTCATGCTACGCGGGCTGGCCGAGCGGATCGGCGCGGGTGCGACCCGCGCCACAGCCGACTCAGCGGGTGGATGCCTGCGCCGAGATGGAGGTGGCGTCGGCCTCGTACGCCGGCGACGCCAGCTCGAGCAACGCGATCTTGGTCGCCTCGTGATCGCCCTTCACCGACAGCGTGTCGAGATGGTCGAGCGCCTCGTCGAGCACCCCCGAGGGGATGCGCACCGGATGGAGCTCCATGATCGACCCGCCGGGCAGCAGCTGGCTGGTCTCGTTGGGCCCGATCACCGCCTCGGTGAGGTTCTCGCCCGGCCGCAGGCCCGTGGTGCGGATCTCGATGTCGCGATGGGGCTGGTAGCCGCACAGCCGGATCATGCGCTCGGCGAGCTCGTAGATGTTGACCTGCTCGCCCATGTCGAGGGCCAGCATCGTGCGGTCGCCCGACTGCGCGGCCGCGAGGAGCACGAGCCGGACGGCTTCGTCGGTGCTCATGAAGAAGCGGGTCATGCGCGGGTCGGTGACCGTCACCGGGCCGCCCTCGGCGATCTGGTGCTGGAACGTGGGGATCACGCTGCCCCGGCTGCCCAGCACGTTGCCGAAGCGCACCGAGCAGTAGCCGTCGTGGCCGCCGCGACGCGCCAGCAGGACCTGCTCGGCCAGCCACTTCGACGCGCCCATGACGCTGGTCGGCTTGGCGGCCTTGTCGGTGGAGATGCACACGAGGTGCGGGGTCCCGGCGCGGTTGCACGCACGCAGGACGTTCAGCGTGCCGAACACGTTCGTCCGCACCGCTTCGGCGGCGAAGTCCTCGAGGATCGGCACGTGCTTGTGCGCGGCGGCGTGGAACACCACCTCGGGCCGGAACTTGTCGAACACGCCGTCGAGCGTGGCCGACTCGCGGATGTCGGCGAGCGCGAGGTCGGCCTCGAAGCCGCGGTCGCGGATGGTCTGCAGCGTGTCGTGGAGGTGGGTCTCGTCGTGGTCGAGCAGCACCAGCGAGGCGGGCTCGTACTCCGCCGCCTGACGTGCGATCTCCGACCCGATCCAGCCGCCGCCACCGGTCACGAGCACCCGCCGGCCGGCGAGGAGGCGCCGCACCGGCTCGAGGTCGATGTCCACCTGGTTGCGGCGCAGGACATCCTGGATGTCGAGCTCGCGGACGTCGCGCAGGCGGGGCATGCCGTGGACCCACGACGACGACGTGCGCAGCACGCGTACCGGCACGCCCGCGACCTCGGCTGCGGTGGCCACGGTCTGCACCAACTCGCGATCGGCCGACGGGATCGCGAGCAGGATCTGGTGCACCTCGTACTGCGCGACGATCTCGGGGAGGGCGGCGATCGGTCCTGCGATCGGGATGCCGTGCACCGCCCGACCCATGAGTGAGGGGTCGTCGTCGACGGCCACCACCGGCATGAGCCCCAGGCTCGGGGTCTGCTGCATCTCGCGCAGCGCGGCCGCGCCGTCGCTGCCCACGCCGACGACCGCCACGCGCACACCGCTGGCGCGGTAGCTCGCGCGTCGGTACGCGAAGAGGCGTGACTGGAAGCGCAGCATGCCGAAGAGAAAGGTGGCGATGATCGGTCCCGCGACGAGCACCGTGAGCGGCACGCGCTCGGTGCCCCACACGAAGGCGGCGATGAGCAGGACCGCGGTGGAGAGGCCGGCGCCGAGGAGGCGCAGCGCTTCGTCGATGCTCGCGTGGCGCCACGAGCAGCCGTAGCAACCGAACATGCCGTTGGCGGTCAGGCTGACGAGCGCAGCGATCGGGAGGAAGATCGCGAAGCGCGACCAGTACGCGCTCGGCACGTCGAAGTCGAAGCGCGCCAGGAAGAGGCCGGTGTAGACGGCCACGATCATGACGAGGTCGAGGAACGCGAGCGGAAGATCGCCTCGCAGCTGGCTGGCGGCACGCGCCAGCCGGGTGCTCGCTCGATCCCCCTGCCCGGGATGCTGCGTCGTTGCCAAGGTACCCACCCGTGTCCGAACCGGTGACCCGGTTCTGCCCTTCTCGCTCCCAGTGCCCCCCAGTACCGGGTGTGGTTCGTGTTGCTACGGAGAGTGATGTTCGCGCAAGTAGGGCCCGCGCGCAAAGTCACCCGACAATTGTTACAAATCACACCCTTGTCATTCCGGGCAGGAAACGGACTTCCTTGTCCCATGGGCGTGAGCGAGCCAGAGGGTGCCGTCGGGGGCCGTGGCGACCCGTTCGAGGTCGACGTCGTCGGCGAGCGCGCTCCGTGGCAGGAACCGGCGTTCGTCGGCACTGCGGTCGAGGTGGAGCAGGTAGGCCTCACCTCCTGGCAGGCAGCGGAGGCGGCGGACGAACTCGTCCTGGTCGTCGACGTCGGGGGTGCCGCGGAGGTCACTCGTGGCGATCGGCCAGCGGCGGACGGGGTGCGCGCCCGTGACGAACCACGTCGCCGAGGGGCTGGTCGTGTAGATCAGGGCGTCGGGGTCGGTCCGCCGCACCGCGGCGAGCACGGGTGAGTCCTGCCACACGTCGGTGGCGAACCCGTAGCCATGCTCGGCGCGGTCGTGCACGAGGTCGGCCGTCCGCCACGCGAACAGGCCACCGAGCGCCACGGCGCCCAGCACCACCAGCGCGAGCACCGGGCGGGTCGACGACCGTGCGACGACCTGATCGACCAGCGCACCGAGCAACACGATGGTTGGTGCGACCACCGGCGACAGGACGCGCGGCGTGACGTCGGCCCAGGCCAGCGAGGCCGAGATGGCGCAGAACGCGAGGTACCCGCCGACCACGCAACCACTGGTCACCACCACGATGCCGGGCGACGCACGTCTCGCGACGAGTGCGAGGAGCCCACCGACGACCGCGACGACGAGCACGACGCGCGCCGGCCAGGGGATCGAGTCCGGGAGCAGGAATCCCGTGGTGTTCGCTGCGATCACCTTCGTGTTGCTCAGCAGACCCTTCACCGGATCACCGTGGACGCCGGTCATCGCGTGGCCGTGGAGCACGTTCCGGAGCATCCAGGAGGCCGGGATCACCGCGAACGTCGCCGCGAACGCGCCGACCCGCGCCGCGGCGTGCCCGAGTGGGACACGGCGGTGCCACGCCACGAGCACGATCGCGAGCACGCCCGCCGGCAGCAGGCTCAGGCCCGGGTAGCGCACGAGCACCGTGGCACCACCGACGAGACCGGCCACGCACAGCGACTGGACCCGGAGGGCCGGAGCGGCGAGCGCCGACGTGAGGGTGAGCAGGAACACCATGGTCACGGCGATGAAGAGCGGTTCGCTCCACGCAGTCGAGCCGTTGGCGATGAGCGGCGGCGCGATCGTGACAACCCCGAGAGTGGCGAAGACCACCACCGTCGAACGGAGGTACCTCCACAGGATCGCGAACGTGACGAGCACCAACGCAGCAATGGCAAGCGCGTTCACGATGACCGCCGCGGTCTCGACGTCGGCGCCGAGGAGATGGACCACCGCGACCAGCGCGGGGAAGCCGACAGGGAAGGTGCTCTGCCAATCGCCCGAGAGCGCGCGGTACTCGCCGGTCGCGGCGAGGTGCTTCGCCCCGAAGAGGTACTCCCCGGAGTCAGGAGTGAGGCCGATGCCGTGCGCGCTCGCAACGACGACGAGCACCACTGCAACCGCGGCGAACCCGCAGGCGACGAACCACGCGTTGCGCGTGCTCACGCGTCGAAGGCCGAGAGTGCCACCTGCTTGCGGGCCGCGACGTCGCGGTAGGTGTCGAGCACGCGCGTGACCACGTCGCGCTCGTCGAAGCGCTCCTGCGCGATCGTCCGCGCCGCGCGGGCCATGGCCGCGCGGCGTTCGCCGTCGTCACCGAGGGTCGTGAGCGCGGCGGCGAGCCTGGTGGCGTCGCGCACGGGGACGAGGAGTCCGTTGCGACCGTCGTCGACGACCTGTCGACAGCCCCGGATGTCGGTGGCCACGATGGGCAGGCCCATCGCCGCCGCCTCCATGGCCGCACGGGGGAACCCCTCGCGGTGCGACGGTTGTGCGAAGAGATCGAAGCCGATGTACACGCGTTCGACATCGGTGCGCTGGCCGAGGAACACAACCCCGAGATCGCGGGCGCGTTGCACCGTGGCGCGGTCGAGCGTGTCGGGCTTCTGCGGATCGTCGTCGCCCGCGACCACGAGCCGGTATCGATCGCGTGGGAGCGTGGCGAACGCGTCGAACAGCTCGGGGTAGCCCTTCTCGGTGACGAGGCGACCGACCGCGCCGATCACGATGGTCGTGTCGTCGACGCCCCACTCGGCGCGTACCTCGGCGCGCGTCGCGTCGCCGATGCGTGCACGGTCGAAGCGGGCGAGATCGATGCCGTTGCCGAGGAGGCGCGCCCGACGGGTGAGGTGCAGGCGCTCCATCAGCGCGAGGTCCTCGGAGTTCTGGAGCAGCTCGGCGTCGGAGCAGCGCGCCGCGATCGCCTCGAGCCCGTAGACGGCGGCGCGCCGCGTCCACGGGTCGGTCTCCTGCGCGTAGAGACCGTGCACCGTGTTCACCACGATCGGCACGCCGACCAGCCGGCCGGTGACGCGCCCGTACACCCCGGGCTTGGGGTTGTGGGTGTGGAGCACGTCGATCGGCTCACGGCGCAGGATGGTTGCGAGCTCGCGCGCGGCGCGGAGGTCGGCGAGCGGATCGGCACTGCGGGTCGACGATCGCAGGGGCAGGTGACGGATGCCCTCGGCCTCGAGCTGCTCGACCCACGGCCCCGGCGCGCTGATGCCGATGGCCACACCTCCGGCGTCGCGCACCGCTCGGAGCTGCGCGAGCAGCAGGAACCAGAGGCTCAGGTCGACGGTCGTGAGGTGCGCGACGGTGAACCGGTGGTGTGCATCACGTCGCGGGCCGCGCATGGGCTGCGATGCTACGAGGCGTGCGGTCGGTCCTCGGCGACGACGGGTTTCGCCTCGCGCTCGTCCTGTCGACCATCGGGGTGTGCGCCGTGGTGATCGTCGCGAACCGTCTCGCGGCCAGCGTCGGGTTCGCGATCGTCGTGTTGGTGGCAGCGGCGGTCGCGCTGCGTGTCGACTTCCACGTGGTGCTGCGCCTCCCCCTCGCATTGCTCGCGCTCGGGTTCGCGGGGCGCCCCGTCGTCGAGTCGCGCGACCGACTCATCCGGTTCGCGTTGCTGATCGTGGGCGCGCTGCTGCTCGTGAGCACGCTGCACGGCGCGGCCGGGTGGATGCGAATGCTCGCGTTCGTGGGTGCGATCGCGAGCGTGCCCCTCGGTGCCGCGCTCGACGCGCGCATCCCGCGCTTCCTGCCGCTGCTCCTGTTCGCGACCGCGGTCGGGATCTACGCGTGCGCGCCCGACACCGAGACGCCCAAGATCTTGCTGGGGGCGATCGGACCCTGCATGTTCCTCGCCATCGACCCCGAGACGCGCGGTGGGCCACCGACTGGCGCGCTGCTTGCGTTGGTGGTGTGGTCGGCGGTGCTCGGTGGCCACGGGCGCCCCGGCGCGGTGGTCGGCAGCCTGGCGTGCTTCGGCGTGCTGCTCCTGCTGCCGTTCGTGCGGCCCCGGTGGCGCACGCCGGAGGCAGTGGTCACCCTGCTCGTGGTGCAGGCCGCGCTGGTGGTGTGGGTGTCGCGTGTCGCCGGACTGCGGGACGGCGCACTGCTCGCCCTGGTGCTTGCGATCCCGGCGTTCGCGCTGGCGTTCCTCGCGCTGTGGTTCGCCGCCGGTTCAGCGGGCCAAGGCGAAGAGCACGCTCATCGCCGCTACTAGGACCGTCATGGTCCCGAGCAGCGCAGTGATGAGCTTCCACGTCTGTTCTCGGAAAGAGCGTTCCATCTGAGCTGTGAGGTCCGACCTCATCGCGGCGAACTTCAGGTCGATCGCGTCGAACTTCAGGTCCAGCTTCGCTTCGAAGCGATCCTCGAAGCGGTCGAACTCCTGCCTCGTGAAATCGCGGGTCACCAGATCGCTCCAGCCTCCCGGCGGGCGGTCCATGAGGATCCCGGCTTCTTCCACTCCGTACTCCCGTTCGAGTCGCTCTCGGAGTCGCGCACGAAGTTCGTCGACGGCCATCGTCGCCCTTCCAGATCGGTACGGCTGGGGGAAGCGATGACGCCCGTCGGCGCGTGACCAGGCTACCGAGCTACTTCGGGCGAAGGAAGGTCCCGATTCAGCGCGGGGTGAGGGCGCGGTAGGTCGTTTCGAGGCGATCGACTGCCGTGCGCGACGAGAAGCGGTCGCCGGTCTCGGCGGCACCGGCGGCAAGGCGCGCGTGCAGCTCGGGATCCGACGCGCGCGTGATCGCGTCGGCGAGCGCGCGCGGGTTGCCCGGTGGCACGAGGAGTCCGTTCTCGCCGTCGCGCACGACCTCCGGGATGCCGCCCACTGCGGTCGCCACCACGGGCACACCGAGCGTGAGTGCCTCCATCACCGTCACCGGCAGCCCCTCGTGGTCCGACGCCAGCACGAACAGATCGGCACCAGCGAGCAGGCGCGTGGCGTCGTCGCGGTAGCCGAGCAACTGGAAGCGGTCGTCGAGGGTGAGCGCGTCGAGCTGGTTGCGGATCTCCGCCTCCATCGGCCCCTGACCGGCGGCGGCGAACCGCACGCGCGCGTCGTCGGCGAGGACCAGGCGCGCCGCTTCGAGCAGACCCGGGTAGTTCTTCGTGCGTCGCAGGTTGGCGACGGTGAGCGCGAGCACGTCGCCGTCGCGCACGCCGAGCTCGGCGCGCACCGAGGCGCGTTCCGACGTGCTGGCGCGGACGCGCGTCACGTCGACGCCGTGCTGGAGCACCTCCACGCGGTCGCGCCAGCGCGCGCTGATCGAGTCGCGCACTTCCGCCGACACCGCTAAGCTGGCGGCGTCGAGGCCGAACGTCAGGTCGTCGGCGGTGCGCGTCGCGCGCTGGTACGACGGCCACCGGTTGTGCTCGGTCGTCACGAAGGCGGGGCGGCGCGATCGCGGTACCACCGCGCGCACCAGCACTCGCCCGACCGCCGCCGGCAGTGGTGAGTGCGCGTGCACGACGTCGTAGCGCCCGCGGCGCAGCAACGTCGCCAGCCGCGTCACCCAACGCAGATCGGTCTCCCGTGACACGCCCAGGCAGTGCGTCCGCACGCCGAGCGACTCGAGCTCGGGCACGAGGTGCTGCTTCCAGTCGAGCACGTACGCGACCTCGTAGGTGAACGCGTCGCGGTCGCCGACCGCGGCGTGCTCCACGAGCAGACGCTCGGCGCCGCCGGGTCCCAGGCCCTTGAGGAGCCACAGGACGCGGACCGTCACAGGCGTTCGTGCAGGGGCCCGTTGGCGCGGCCGAGGGCGTCGACCGCGTCGAACACCGGCACCCCGGCGCCCGTGACCGCGTCGACCGGCCAAGCCGGGTTGCGCACCAGCGCCACGATGAGGTCGTAGTCGCCGAAGGGTGCGTCGTCGAGCGGCACCGCCTTGCGCTCCACGCCGTCGAGCGTGAGGGACTCGACCAGCGGGTCGCAGTACTCGATGTGCGCACCTTCGTGCTCGAGCAGCTCCATCACCTTCACCGCGCGCGAGTTGCGCACGTCGCTCACGTTGGCCTTGAACGCGGCGCCGAGGCACAGCACACGCGCGCCCGACACCGAACGACCGATGCGACTCATGAAGCTGTGCACGCGCGACACCGCGTACGAAGCCATGCGCAGGTTGATGTCGCCGGCCAGCTCGATGAACGACGTGTGGAAGTCGAACTCACGCGCCTTCCACGAGATGTAGTACGGGTTCACCGGGATGCACTGGCCGCCCGGGCCGATGCCGGGGAGGAACGACTGGTAGCCGAACGGCTTCGTCGCCGCGGCCTCCATGACCTCCCAGATGTCGACGTCCATCTCGTGCGCGAGCATCGCCAACTCGTTCACGTACGCGATGTTCACCGCGCGGTACGTGTTCTCGGCGAGCTTCGCCATCTCCGCCACCCTCGGCGACGAGACCACGGTCACGAGGCCGGGCTCGCCCATCATCGCTTCGAGCAGCACGCGCGTCGCCTCGCCGCTCGCGGGCGTGACGCCACCCGCGATCTTCGGCGTGTTGGCGAGCGTCCACGTGGTGTTGCCGGGGTCGACGCGCTCGGGGGAGTAGGAGAGGAGGAACCCCTCGCCCGCGGTCATGCCGCTGCCCGCCTCGAGCAGGGGGCGCACGATCTCCTCGGTGGTGCCCGGGTACGTCGTCGACTGCAGGATCACCAGCTGCCCGGGGGCGAGGATCGCACCGAGTGTGGTGGCGGCCGACTGCACGAACGAGAGGTCGGGCGTCTTGGTGGCGTCGAACGGGGTGGGCACGCAGAGGTAGACCGCGTCGGCGCGCCGGAGGTCGTCGGGGTCGGCGGTGGCCTCGAAGTGACCCGATGCGACGGCAGCTGCGAGCTGCGCGTCGGGCACATCATCGACGTGGCTGCGTCCGTCGCGCAGTGCCGCCACGCGCTCGGCCACGACGTCGAAGCCGATGACACGGAAACCGGCCTGCGCGTATTCGATGGCGAGCGGCAGCCCGACATAGCCGAGACCCATCACCCCGACCACTGCGTCGCGCGATGCCACCTTCGCCGCAAATTCTGTGGATTCAGCTGCCCCGTTCACGCCGAAAACGGTAGCGGTCGGCGCGACCCCCTCTGAACCGAGGCACCAACCGCATCGTCACGGAGCGAGCGCGGCGACCGGGATGACGCTGATCCCGTCAGGACGGGTGTAGCCGAACCCCGCGATCGTGACGACGCCGAGAACGGCGGGCTCACCAACTCTGGTCGTGTCGATCTGCTTCATGAAGCGGTGGAGCGACTCGGCCGCGGTGTCGATCTGTCCGGCACCGAGCTTGACCTCGAACGCGCCCCATGTGCCGCCGGGCAGCATCACGATGATGTCGACTTCGGTGCCGTTC
Source organism: Acidimicrobiia bacterium (assembly GCA_036502765.1). Taxonomy (GTDB): domain Bacteria; phylum Actinomycetota; class Acidimicrobiia; order IMCC26256; family DASPTH01; genus DASUAS01. The sequence continues at coordinate 34,210 of DASXXX010000308.1, forward strand.
GAGTCGCGATAGTGGAAGACCTCGCCGCCGAGTGGGCCGCTGAGCACGCGGAGATCTCGCACGACGAGCGATTCGAAGAGGTATCCGAACGCGTGGAGGTCGTCGAGAAGACGTGTGGGACTGGCGCCGAGCGCAGCCACCGCGAGTGACGGATCGACGAAGTGGCGCTTCGCGCGCTTGCGCAGCGTCGCCGCCGAACGCAGGTGCACGGACCACGCAGGCTGGTCCTCGACGAGCATGAGCCGTTCCAGCACCGACAGGTAGTCGTACACGGTGGTCCGCGCGAGCGGTGCCGCGCCGGGTTCGGCCGCGTCGGCCGCGAGCACCGAGACGCTCACCTCGGTGGCGACGTTGCGGGCGAGAGAGCGGAGAAGGCGGCCGATGCGTCGCGGGTCGCGACGCGTGTCCTGCAGCAGGCTGATGTCGACCTGTTCGATCTGGGTGAGATAGTCGCGGTTCGCCTGGAGCGCGTCGTCGGTGGTGAGTCCGAGATTGGCCGGCCAGCCGCCGACGGACACGAGCTCGGACACAGCCGTGACGTCGAGACCGGTCTCGCCGCTGCGGACTTCGAGCGCCCCATCGAGAAGCTCGCGGATCGAGATCTCCCCAGTCGAACGTCCGAGTTCGAACAGGCTCATCGGGCGCATGCGGAGGGTGGCGAACCGCCCCGCGCCGCTGTGGCGGCGCGGGTTGTCGTCGGGCGCAGCCGAGCCGGTCAGGATGAACTGACCCGGGGACTCTCGCTCGTCGACCAGACGTCGCACCCGGTTCCAGATGATGTCGGGGGCGAGTTGCCACTCGTCGACGAGGCGCGGCGCCGGCCCATCGAGCACGATCATGGGGTCGACGTCGAGCGCGGCTCGCGCATTGGTGTCGACGTCGAGGAGGACTTCGCTGGCCGCCTGCCGTCGAGCGGTCTCGGTCTTGCCGCAGGCCTTCGGGCCTTCGATCAGGACAGCACCAGCGGATCGGAGCCGCGACTCGAGTTCAGCATCGAGGACCCTCGACCGGTACACC
>DASXXX010000309.1:0-16517 GCA_036502765.1 Acidimicrobiia bacterium
CGAGACTCCCGCCCCGGAGTCTCGGGGGCTCAGTCGCGTCTCTTCGGGCTCTCGCCTGACGCCGGTGAGTGCGCGCGGGCGCGGCGCCCGCGGACCACGGCTCGCCACCCGAGCATGCCGGCGCCGACGAAGAGCAGGGTCACGATCGTGAACGCGACCTTGAAGTCGCGGCCCTGCACCGCGATGCGCAGGGCCATGCCCAGCGCCACGGTGATCAGCCACGCGGCGATGGCACGCGACCAGGCGAGCGGCAACCGCCAGAGCCCGGCCACCAGCCACGCGACGCCGAGGGCGACCGCGAACGGCCACCACACCCGGAGGAACCCGGCGAGGCCGGCGTCCTCGTGGTGGCTGCGCCGTCCGACGAGGACGAACACCACGAGGACGGCGACGTCACCGACCAGTGCGATCCAGGGCCGGGGCAGCCTGTCGCGTGCCGGATCGCGCTCGTCGTCCATGCCCCCATTCTCGCCGACGGGCGCCCGAGCGCCAGGACCGGGGTAGCGTCGCCCGCCGTGACCGCCACCCCCGACGACCATCGCGACGCCACCCCCGACGACCATCGCGACGCCGCCGCCATCGCCACCGAGGCGGGCCAGCGTCTCGTCACGCTGCGCGCCACCCTGTTCGCGGCCGGTGCCGACCCCACCGAGGTCAAGGACGCGGGCGACCAGTCGTCGCACGACTTCATCGTGGCCGCGCTGGCCGAGTCCCATCCCGACGATGCCGTGCTGTCGGAGGAGGGCGTCGACGACGCGGCGCGGCTGTCGGCGTCGCGGGTCTGGATCGTCGATCCGCTCGACGGCACGCGCGAGTTCGGTGAGGAGGGTCGCACCGACTGGGCCGTGCACGTCGCCCTCTGGATCGACGGCCGGATCGAAGCCGCCGCGGTCGCGCTACCCGCGCGGGGGATCACCCTGAACGCGTCGCCCGCGCCGCCGCTTGCGCCACCGTACGGCGGGCTGCCGCGCCTCGTCGTGAGCCGCACCCGGCCCCCTGCGATCGCGGAGCTGCTTGCCGAGCGCCTGGACGGTGAGCTGGTGGCCATGGGCTCCGCAGGCGCCAAGGCCATGGCCGTCGTGCTCGGCGACGTCGACGTGTACGCGCACAGCGGCGGGCAGTACGAGTGGGACTCGGCCGCTCCGGTCGGAGTCGCCGAGGCCGCCGGCCTCCACGTCTCACGCCTCGACGGTGCCCCGCTCGAGTACAACCGGCCCGAGCCCTACCTCCCCGACCTCCTCATCTGCCGCCCGGAGCTCCGCGACGCGGTGCTGGCGATCACGCGCGATCAGCCGAGCTGACCTGGCTCAGGCGGTCAGCGCAAGGGTGACCAGCCCGATCGCGAGGAGCCCCGCGCCGTACAGGCGCTCCAACTTCGGCGCGTGCGTGCGCACGGCGACACGCCCACCGAGGTGCGACAGCGGGATGGACGTCACACCGAACACCGCGACCACGCCCCAGTCGATGTGCCCGAGCAGCGCGTGGACGATCGTGCCGGGCACCGCGAGCACCGCGGAAACCACGAGGGAGCACGCGAAGGCGACCTTGATCGACTTGCGGAGCACGACGATGTAGAGCGGCGCGAGCAGGAACCCGCCGCTGTTGGCGAGGAGTCCCGAGAGCAGACCGACGGTGAGCGCGACCGCGACCATCCGTGTGCGTGGCGCGCGAGGGGGGACCGCGAGGTGCTCGTGCGGGTCGGACGGGTTCAGCAGGAAGCGCGCACCGAGCGCGGTGACGATGACCTCGCTGGTGACGACGAGCGCGGTCCCCCCGATCCATCGCGTCGCGTAGGCGCCGGCGACAGTCGCGGGGACACCGAAGCCCACCGACCACCGCACCACTTCCCAGTCGACGAGGCGCGCCTGCCAGTAGGCGTACGCCGCGGCCAGCGTGCCCGGGATGGTCGCCGGGAGCGGCGACGCGACGGCCGAGATCGGCGTGACGCCGCCGACGTCGAGCAGCGGAGTGGCGATGGCCGAGCCACCCTTGCCGAACAGGCCGCCGAGGAACCCCACCAGGGCACCCACGACCGCGATCCACACGAGCTGCACGAGTCCATCGTCCGCTCGTCGCATCCAGAAGTCCAAGACGTGGTTCTTGTGAACTACATTGGAGTTACCTATGGATCTGCGGCGGCTCCGCTTGTTCCTCGCGGTGGTCGACGGCGGCGGCATGACCCGCGCCGCCGAGGCCGAGCACGTGTCGCAGCCCTCGGTGTCGCAGGCCATCCGGGAGCTCGAGACCGAGCTCGGCACCCCGCTCTTCCACCGGGTGGGTCGGGGCGTGGTGCTCACGCCCGCAGGCGAGGCGCTGGTCGAGCCGGCGCGACAGGTGCTGCGCGACCTCGACACCGGACGGGCCGCGGTCGAGGCCGTGGCCGGGCTCACCGCAGGTCGTCTCGACCTCGTGGCGCTGCCCACGCTCGCGGCGGATCCGGTCGCGCCGCTCGTCGGTGCGTTCCGTGTCGACCATCCCGGCATCGACATCGCGCTCGCCGACCCGGCCGACGCGACCGAGCTGGTCGACCTCGTCGCGAGTGGTGCGTGCGAGATCGGCATCACGGCCGAACCGGTGGTCGACAGCAGCCTCACGAGCCACGCGCTCGTCCACCAGGATCTCCTGGCCGTCCTCCCGCCAGGCTCGAACTCGTCGCACACGATGGCAGTGACGACGCTGGCCCGCCTCCCGCTCGTCGCGGCCCCGGCGGGCACCACGACGCGCACCCAGCTCGAGGACGCGTTCGCCGAAGCTCACGTCACGCCACGCATCGCCGTGGTCACCGCGCAGCGCGAGGCCATCCTCCCGCTCGTGCTCGCGGGAGCCGGTGCCACGCTGTTCCCGCGCCCGTTGGCCGAGCAGGCCGCGGCATTGGGTGCCGTCGTGGTCGCACTCCGTCCCCGCCTCACCCGGCCGGTGCACCTCTTCCACCGCGCCGGTCCACTGTCGCCCGCGGCGGCAGCGTTCCGGGAACTGGCGCTCGGCTGAGACGGCGGCCTCAAGGGGTGAGCGCGACGTCAGACCGTGGGAAGACCCTCGTCGCGCCACGCGCGGAACCCACCGACGAGATCGGTCGCGTGGTGCAGGCCGAGGTCTTGCAGGCTCGCGGCGGCCAGACTCGACGAGTAGCCCTCCGAGCAGACGACGACGATCTCGACGTCATGGTCGACCGCCTCCGGGATCCGCGCGCCGCTCGCCGGGTCGAGCCGCCACTCGAGGTGGTTGCGCTCGATCAGGAGCGCGCCGGGGATCTCGCCCTCGTCGGCGCGTTGCCACGCAGGTCGGATGTCGACGAGCAATGCACCGCGCGTGGCCGCGGCTGCCGCGTCGGCTGGCTCGAGCCGGTGCAACCGCGCGCGGGCGCGCGCGAGCAGGTCGTCGACCGTGTCGCTCACCGGAGCTCGGCGGGTCCCGAGCGCGGCGCCAACGCGGCCTCGGTGTAGAGGTGCGTCAGCTCGTGTGCAGGCCCGGGCCGGTAGAAGTCCATCGTCACCAACGGCGGAGAGTAGACGTGCAGGCTCGTCGCGGGTCGCGCCGAGGGATTGACCACGCGGTGCACATGGTCGACGCCGAACGCCCGCGCGGTGCCCGCGTGCAACGTCTGGTCGCTCAGTCGGCCCGGACCGCGACGCGCGGCTGACGTCTCCTGCAAGGTCCCGTCGACGACGTACAGGACGCCGGCAGCACCACCGTGATCGTGGAGCTCGACGCCCTGGAATGAATCCCAGCCGATCAACCAGGCGTCGTGGTCGGCTTCGACCGCGACCCGAGCGAACCAACGCTCGTCGGGCCGGTGCTCCACGAGCGCGAGCCAGCGATCGCGTTCGCCCGCGAGATCACGGACGATGCGCAACAGCTGCGCGGGGGCCAGCGCCGGCCTGACATCGGACGGCGTGACTTCGGGACGGGTGGGTGGCGAGAAGAGCACCACAGAGATCCTCCGTGCGATCGAGATGGGCGAAGTCGACCGCCGTCGGCCGTCTCGCCGCGCGCGGCAGAGGGGGATGCACCGGGGGGCAGTGCACACCTCACGCCGGCCACGCGGCGAGAGAGCCGACGCGATCGGTGGATCAGATGCGAGGACAGCGCTCGTCGAACGACTGACGCGAGAGCTCGCCCGTGGGGTCGTTCATCATGGGAGTGCGACGGCGCATCTGCTCACCGTACACGAAAGCTGATCGGAAAGCTCATATTTTGGCGGACGCGCCGTCAGTGACCACGTCGGCCACCGTCACGCCGTCGAGGACCTCGTGGAGACAAGCCTGCACCCGCCGCCACACCGCCGGCAGGCGACGGGCGGCGCCGTCGTAGACGAGCGTGTCGGGCGGGAGATCGCGGACCGCCGCGAGGGGCCCGTCGATGGCGAGGAGGATCTCCCCCACCGTGATGGTGTCGGCCGATCGGGCCAGACTGGACCCGCCGCCGGGACCCCGGTGGGTGTGCACGATCCCGGCCCGGCGCAGTTCGGCGAGGATGTTCTCGAGGAAGTTCTGCGGGATCTCCTGGGCGGCGGCGATCTCCCGGGCACTGAGGCTCGCGCCCTCGGGGACGGCGGCGAGCTCGATGACCGCCCGCACCGCGTAGTCCGCCTTGGCCGAGATCCTCATGGTTGCGCTCGAATCTTCCGGGCGACTTGCACTTGACTCCAAGTAATTCTATCTTGTTCATCGAGTTACTGCACAAGAAGACCCGGAAAGGTCCCCCGCATGCGTTCGTTCCGCACGATGAAGCTTCTCGCGCTCGGCCTCGTGGCCGTGATGGCGGCGCTGCTCGCCCTGGTCGTCCCGGCCGGAGCCGCCAAGAAGCAGAGCGCGGAGCCGGTGACGCTTCGCCTCGGCTACTTCCCCAACGTCACCCACGCGTCGGCGATCGTCGGCGTCGAGGAGGGAATCTTCCAGAAGTCGTTGGGCAAGAACGTCACCCTCGACCTCCACACGTTCAACTCCGGCACCGAGGCCCTCGCCGCGTTCCAGGCCGAGGCGCTCGACGCCAGCTACATCGGGCCGAGCCCGACCATCACCGCGTGGACCAAGTTGAACAAGGGCGTGAAGATCGTCTCCGGCTCGGCGTCGGGCGGCGCCTACCTCGTCGTCAACCCGTCCATCAACAGCGCGGCCGACCTCAAGGGCAAGAGCGTGGCGTCGCCGCAGCTCGGCAACACGCAAGACGTGGCGCTGCGCACGTGGCTGAAGTCGAAGGGCCTGAACACCGACACCACTGGTGGTGGCGACGTCTCCATCCGGCCCCAGGACAACGCCACCACGCTCAACGCGTTCAAAGCCGGCGACCTCGCCGGTGCGTGGGTGCCCGAGCCGTGGGCGACCCGTCTCGTCACCGAGGGGGGCGGCAAGATCCTGGTCGACGAGGCCGACCTCTGGCCCGCAGGGCAGTACGTCACCACCCAGCTCGTCGTCACGACCAGCTTCCTGAAGGATCACCCCGAAGTGGTGCAGCAGCTGGTGACCGGTCAGGTGGCGGCGAACGACTTCATCAAGTCCAAGCCGTTCGACGCGCAGACCGACGTGTCGAACAACATCGCCAAGGTCACGGGCAAGGCGATCCCCGGCGATCTCGTGATCGCGTCGTTCAAGAACATCGAGTTCACCGACGACCCGATCGCATCGTCGCTCGTGAAGAACAACAAAGACGCGAGCAAGATCGAGGGACTCACCTCGGCCGACAGCCTCAAGGGCATCTACGACCTGACGTTCCTCAGCCAGGCGCTCACCGCGGCGAAGGAACCGACCGTGAAGATTCCCAAGCTGTGACGACGCACGTTCCCCACCCCGTCGTGGAGTCCTCGGCCATTCCCCTGGCCGAGGACTCGACACGTCCGGCCGTCGCCCTCGACCACGTGTCGAAGGTGTTCGGCACCCAGGGCAACTCGCTGCACGCGCTCGACAACATCAGCCTGGACGTCGCGCCAGGCGAGTTCGTGTGCCTGCTCGGTGCTTCCGGATGCGGGAAGAGCACCCTGCTCAACCTCATCGCGGGGCTCGATCGGCCGAGCGCCGGGACCATCGACACGGGCGACGCGCGCACGACCCTCATGTTCCAGGAATCGGCGCTGTTCCCGTGGCTGACGGCGCGCGGCAACGTCGAGCTTCCGCTCAAGATCCGCAAGGTCCCGCGCGCGAAGCGGCACGCGCAAGCCGAGCAGCTCCTCGACCTCGTGAACCTCAAGGCGTTCGGGTCCAAGCTTCCCCACGAGCTCTCGGGCGGCATGCGCCAACGGGTCGCGCTGGCACGATCGCTGGCGCAGGAAGCCGACGTGCTGCTCATGGACGAGCCGTTCGGCGCGCTCGATGCCATGACCCGGGACGTGCTGCACGAGGAGCTCGAGCGGGTCTGGAGCGAGAGCGGTCTCACGGTGATCTTCGTCACCCACAACGTGCGCGAGGCCGTTCGCCTCGGCGACCGCGTGATCCTGCTCTCGAGCCGCCCCGGGCGCATCGTCGAGGAGTATCCGATCGCCATCGAACGCCCCCGTCGCCTCGATTCGTTCGACGTCGCCGGGCTCGCGGCCACCATCACCGACCGACTCAAGGACGAGGTGCGCCGTCATGGCCGTTGACGAGCGTGCGCTCACCTCGGGTCTCGACGCGCTCGAGGTGCCCCTTGCGCCCAAGGTGTCGCGCGGCCGCAAGATGTGGTCGTCGGCCTGGCCCAAGCTACTGGCCATCGCGATCGTCCTGGCCTTCTGGCAGTTCCTGATCTGGCGCCAGTGGAGGCCGCAGAGCGCGTTCGCGTCGCCCGAGAGCACCTTCTCGGCGTTGTTCGACAACTGGAGTGTGATTTCCCAGGCCATGTGGACCACGCTGCGGCGCGGGGTGCAGGGCTACCTGATGGCCGTCGTGATCGGCGGCGTGATCGGCGCCGCGGTGGCCCGCATTCCGGTGTTGCGCGCCGCCATCGGGTCGATGATCACCGGCCTCCAGACGATGCCGTCGGTGGCCTGGTACCCGATGGCGCTCCTGCTCTTCAAGTTCAGTGAGGGCGCGATCTTCTTCGTGATCGTCATCGGCGCCGCGCCGTCGATCGCCAACGGGCTCATCACGGGTGTCGACAACATCTCACCAGTGCTGCTGCGCGCGGGCAAGGTGCTCGGCGCGAAGCGATTCGACTCGTTCCGCTACGTGATCCTTCCTGCCGCGCTGCCCTCGTTGGTCGGCGGTCTCAAGCAGGGATGGGCGTTCGCGTGGCGCAGCCTGCTCGCGGGCGAGATCATCGGTGGGATCACCGGCTACTCGCTGGGTCAGCAGCTCGCGAACAGCCGCGACAACGCCGACGCGGCGGGAGTGCAGGCCGCGATGCTGGTGCTCTTCACGATCGGTGTCCTGGTCGACGTCCTCGTGTTCAGCAACTTGGAGCGCAAGGTCCGCAAGCGCTACGGCCTGGTCGACGCCGCGGCGGCCTGACCGCCAGGTCGTCGCCGCTTCAGGCGATGAGCTTGGTGCCGGCGGCGCCGCGGATGAGCGCCATGTTGGGGTTCTCCGGGAGCTCGGTCAGCGGCTGTGCAACCTCACCCACCGTCGGGCCGAATTGGTCGGCCAACGGCTTCAGCGCGGCGAGGTCGAAGTCGTAGAGCTTCGCCGCGTTGCCGCCGAGGACGCGCACCAGCTCGTTGGGGTCGGCATCGTGGAACACCTGCCGCAGGTGCTCGGTGGTGAACGGACCGGTGCCCTCGTCGTGCGGGTAGTCACTCCCCCACATGAAGCGGTCCTCCCCCATCTCCGTGCGGGTGGCGGCGTCGGCCGGGCCCGGCTGGCTCGCGGCCACCCAGCAGTTCTGGTTGAAGTACTCGGTCGCCGAGCGAGCCAGCGCGTTCTCGTCGGTGTACTTCAGCTCACCGATCGAGCCCTTCTTCACATTGGCGATGATGCCGTCGAGCTGCTTGAGCAGCGGCGGGATCCACGCCGCGCCCATCTCCGTCATCACGAACTTGAGCCGCGGGAAGCGCTCGAACACACCACCCAGCGTCATGTGCACGAACGGGCGCTGCGAGTAGAACGGCACCTCGCTGATCATGACCATGGGCACCGACGGGTAGCGGCCGTAGTCGGGTGAACCGGTGCCGCCGTGCGCGTTCACCGGGATCTCGAGGTCCTGCAGGACGGCCCACAGGCGGTCGTACTCGGGGTCGTAGAGCGGCTTCACCCACTTCACGTCGGGCGGGATGTTGGGGAGCAGCACGCCACCGCGCAGGCCGTGCTCCTTGATCCACTTCGCGTCTTCGATCGCGTCGTCGACGTCGTTCAGGAAGATCTGACCGATGCCGGCGCGCCGCTCGGGGAAGTGCGAGCAGAAGTCGACCATCCACCGGTTGTGCGCCTGGATGCCGGCGTGCCGGTGCGCGTAGTCCTCGTCACTCGGTGGCGGCGCGAACAGCACGAAGCTCGGGAAGAACGGCGGGACGGTGTTGGGGAAGATCACCTCGCCGACGATGCCGTCGCGCTCCTGATCGGCGTTGCGACGCTCGTCGTCCCAGTTGCGCACGCGCAGGCTGGTGTCGCGCAGGTCCTTCCACGGGTTCTTGTACTTCTCGCGCCACGCGTCGAAGTCGGCGACGTACTCGGGCGCGAGGAACTCGCGGTAGGTCTCGTGGTTGGCGCCGGCGTGCGTGTCGGCCGAGATGAGCGTGTAGTGATCGGTCGTCGCCATGGCCATGACAGTCCCCCGGGTCGTCGAACGTCCTCGTTCCTTTGTACCCGATCCCGCCTCCCCGATCCCGATGGCCCGATCCTCATGGCGGTCGGGCTGAGCTCAGGTCAGCGGGTCGACGCGGGTGGTGCGCCGTGCCCGGGCCGACGCCCACGCCTGGGCCATGGCGGCGAGTGCGAGCACGATCGCACCGCCGTCGGCGCTGATCCAGCCGGTCTGCCAGGTCAACACCGCCCCGAGCGCGACCGCCGCTGCGACCCCGAGTCGTACGGCCACCAGTCCACCCTGCGGCGCCCGTCGGCTGCACACGCCGATCAGCGCGAGGCCGAGCAACACGCCGACCAGTGGAACGGTGAGCAACAGCGACGTGTCACCACTCAGCGTCGTGCCGAGCTCGTACCCGAGCACCTTGGCGTAGCCGACCGCGCTCGCGACCAGCGCGAGCTGGACCACGAGGTGGCCGACCAGCCATCCCGCGCTGCGCGAGGGCGACGGACGGATGCCGGCCTTCGGCACGTCGTCGAAGTACGACCACCACACGCCGAACACGAACACGAACATCGTGACGAGCACCGTGAGGTCGATGCCGTCGAGGGAGCCGTCGGCGGCGAGCAGCGACACCTTCACGAACGACTCGCCGCAGACGATGATCGTGAGCAATCCGAGCCGCTCCACGAAGTGGTGCTCGTCGAAGGGTGCGGTGACGCCGGCGCGCCCGAAGCGGAAGCCGAGCGTCGGCCACGCGAGGAGCGCGGTGCCGATGCACCAGAGCGCGATGCGCGCGGCCTCGGGCAGGAACGCGCTCGCCAGGATCGGCACCGCGGCCGCGCAGTACTGGTTGCGACGAACGGCGGCGAGGCGTCCGGCGTCGTCGTCCGAACGCGCGACGCGTGCGTACATCACCGCGACGTCGAGCGCGAGCAACGCATACGTGACAGAGATGAGCTCGGGGTGCGCGTCGAAGCCGTCGCCCACCGCAAGCGCGTTGACCGTGAGCAGCAGCATCTGCACGAGCACCAGCGCGCGCTGCACCCCACCGTCGTCGCGGTACCGGTTGGCGTGGAGCGTCGTCGCCAGCCAGATGAGCCACATCGCGGCAAACGCGGCATCGACGACACCGATGCGACCGAGAGTCGGATCGAAGCTGATGGCGTCGCTGAACGTGACCACCGCGGCCACGAACACGAGGTCGTAGAAGAGCTCCAGCCAGTCCACGGCGCGGTTGACGGGCGTCGCTCTGGCGTGCTCCTCGATGTCCATCGCTGCCTCGTCACGTCACATTCGTGCTCACGGTGCCGTCATTCGGTGCCGATGGCCTGCGATACTCGCCCATCTCCTCGGGCTCGAAAGGGATATCCCCAATGCGCACGTTCCTCGTCACGGTGGTTGCCGTCCTCACCCTCGGTGCGGCCGCGGCCCCAGCGGCGGTCGCCGCCGACTCCACCGACACCACCGTTCGGATCGGCCTCGAGGGGCCGCTCACCGGCGACCAGAAGAGCATCGGCATCGGCATGCTCGACGGCGCGAAGCTCGCGGCCAGCGAGATGAACGCGCGCGGAGGCCTCCTCGGACGGAAGGTCGAGATCGTGCCGATCGACGACGCAGCCGATCCCGCCACCGGGAAGACGGCCGCGGCCGCCGCCATCGCGGCGGGCCTCGACGGCGTCGTGGGGCCGTACAACTCTGGTGTCGGCGCGGAGACCTTGCCGCTCTACCTCGCGGCCGGCGTCGTCCCGATCCGGCTGTCCTCGGCCGACGCGACCGCCGGGCTCGGCTTCACCCTGCAACCGATGACCTCGCAGATCGCGCCGATTGCTGCCGACGCGCTCACCACGTGGGCCCAGGCGAAGTCGGTCGCGATCATCTACGACCAGACCGCGCTCTACACGCAGTCGGTGTCGAGCCAGCTGAAGACACTGCTCGAGCAGGCCGGGGTCACGATCACCACGTACCAGCCCATCGACCCGGGTGCGAAGAGCTACGCCGACGTCGTGACCACGGTTGCGGCAGGGAACCCGGACGTGATCTACGCCGCCACCTACTACCCCGAGGGTGGCCTGATCGCGAAGGCGATGTACCAGCAGAAGGTGTCGTCGAAGTGCGTCGCCGACTACGGGTCCTACGACACGGCTTTCGTCACCACCGCGGGCAAGGCCGCCGCGAAGAACTGCCCGGTGGTCGGCGTCCCCGCCCCGAACGACTTCGTCGACTCCTCGACCTACGTGGCCGCGTACCGGAAGCAGTTCGGCCGCGCCCCCGGCACCTGGAGCCCGTACGCCTACGACTCGCTCAACTTCTTCGCCTACGCCGTTCGCCGTACGCACGGCTTCGATGCCACCGCGCTGACGAAGGAGCTCGGCACGGTGAACGGCTGGTCCGGGTGGACGGGCTACGTCACCATCGAACCGTCGACGGGCAACCGTCAGCCGGCAACCGTCGTGGTGACCACCACGGATGCGAACGGACAGCTCCACGTCGACCCGTCATGGGCGAAAGCGGTCGGCGCCGACACCCAGTGACGGCTGCGCGCTCACGGCGGCGCGCTCCCTAACGCCTGCTCGGTGCACGACGGCTCCGGGTGGTCGCACTGACCACGCCGGCGATGCCGAGGGCGATGAGGAACCCACCGAGCGGCCAGCCCGGATCGCTCTCGACCCAGTTCCAGCGCGCGCACGCGTACGCGAGCCCGATGACGACGAACGCCGCGCCGAACACCAGCGCGACGAGATCCAGGTCATGACGATGCACGGAGCGACTCCCGTCGTCGAGTGACGTCGACGTGGCCGGCACCCACGTCGGCGTCGAGGTACAGGGTTCCAGCACCCGCGATGCCCGGGTTCACCCGGTGCACATCGGTCGGGCAGCATTCGTGGGCCGAGCGGCCGAACGCGGTCACGCCGCCTGCGCCCGCATGTGCGTCCAGGACGACCCGCACACCGTCGGGCACGGTCACGTTGAGCTGGCCGATGCCGAGCTGCGCGCGGACGTGTCGGCGCACGCCCGAGAAGTCGACGCCGCGCAGGTCGACCGACAGGTTGCCGATCGCGAGCTCGTACTCGTGGTCGACCGCGCCGACCGTGGCGGGTCGGTGGGTGGGGTCACCGATCCCGCCGCGCAGCGGGACGTCGACGAGACCGAAGGCTCCGACGAGCAGCACGAGCGGGACCCCCAGTGCGATCAGGCCACGCGCACGACCGAACCATGCGCTCGCGACGAGCGCGCCTCCGACGATGGCCAGAGCCACTGCGGTCAGCACACCGAGATCGACGTCCCAGAGGTCGGACGCGTCGAGCACCCACGCCACGCCGACGAGCACGAGCAGCGCGCTCACCGTCACCGCGCCGAGGTACGAACGCTCGGCCGCCGGCATGGTCACCGCCGCGGCCATCGACATGGGAAGCGTGTGCGACTCGGTCACGTCGAAGGCGAGATCGGTGGTCGGGTCGGTCCGGATCGGATCGTCGGGCGACGCCTGGCCTCCACCAGGCGACGGCGGTGAGGGTGGTGACGGTGGCGACGGGACATCGCCGTCACGCGTGCGCAGCCAGAGCACCGCGGCACCGAGTCCGACGAGCACGAGGGGCCAGAACACGCCGTCGCCCCGGAACGACCATCCGAGTCGCCCGCCGACTGCAAGCAGACCGAGCGCCACCAGGCCGTAGCCGAGGAGCTGGCGACGATCTCCCCGCTGGGACATGGCCGGCGAGGTGGCCGGTGCCGCCGGGAGGAGCAACCAGCCGAGCACGTACGCGATGACGCCGAGCCCACCGAAGAAGGCCGACACCACGAAGCCGAGGCGCACCAGCACGACGTCGATGCCGAGCGCGTCGGCCACCCCGCCCGCCACCCCGCCCAGCAGGCGCTGGTCGAGCCGTCGCACCAGCCGACGCGGGGGCGGCGATGCCGTGTGCGGCGGGTCGACGGGCGTGACTGGTTCGGCGGCCGTCGGTTGGGTCGCCGTCGGTTGGGTCGCCGTCGGTTGGGTCGCCGTCGGTTGGGTCGCCGTCGGTTGGGTCGCCGTCGGTGGGGTCGCCGTCGGTTGGGTCGCCGTCGGTTGGGTCGCCGTCGGTTGGGTCGCCGTCGGTTGGGTCGGAGGTGTGTCCATGCCGAGATCATCCGGGGCAGGGAGCGCCGCGACCATCGGGAATGCCCCCGAGCGCGACCCCGAGGCGCCCCCGACGACGTCGGGGGTCGCCCGCATCCCGATCGCGGGAACTGCGTGCGATCATCGGGCCGTGCAGCACACCACCGGTACGCCGACCACCGCCCGCCCGCCCCTGGCCCGCCGTTCGCGGCACAAGCTCGTCGCCGGGGTGGCGAGCGGGCTCGGCGACCACTTCAGCATCGAGCCGACCCTCGTGCGGCTCGCGTTCGTCGTGCTCACCCTCGCCGGTGGCGCCGGAGTGGTCCTCTACCTCGGAGGCTGGTTGTTCCTCCCGACCTCGACCGACGGCGCGCCGACACGCGAGCGCAAGGGCAACGACGTGGTGCAGGTGCTCGCGCTCGGCACGATCACGCTCGGCGTGCTCCTCGTCGCCCGGTCGATCGGACTCGGGTTCGGCGGCGCCCTCCTGTGGCCGCTCGTCCTCGCCGCCATGGGCACCGCGCTGATCGTGGGGCGCAGCGGGCGTCCGATCGACGAGCTGATCGGCGAGCTCGTTCGGCGCGAGCGCGGGATCACCGAGCGCGACGCTCCTGCGGACACGTCGTCGGTGTTGCGCGTCGTGCTCGGTGGAGCGCTCGTCGTCGCAGGTGTCGGTGCCTTCCTCGCCACGCAGGGTGCATTCCGTGCGGTCGGGCAGGGCCTCCTCGCGGTGGCGGTCATCCTCGGTGGGCTGGGGTTGATCTTCGGGCCGTGGCTGTGGCGGCTGTGGAGCGCGCTGATCGAGGAGCGGAGTGAGCGCATCCGCTCCGACGAGCGCGCCGAGATGGCCGCGCACCTGCACGACTCCGTCCTCCAGACGCTCGCGTTGATCCAACGCCGGGCCGACGACCCGCGCGCGGTCGTCGGGCTCGCGCGCCATCAGGAACGGGAACTGCGCGCGTGGCTGTTCGGTCGGGCACCGATCGACGTCGACCTCGACCTCGGCGATGCCCTCGAAGTCGTCGCCGCCGACGTGGAGGAGCATCAGGGCGTCACCATCGAGACCGTGCGCGTCGGCGGTGCGTGCGCGCTCGACGACGGACTCCGCGCGCTCGTGGCGGCGAGCCAGGAGGCGATCGTCAACGCGGCGCGCCACTCGGGTGCGCGCACCGTCGCCGTCTACGAAGAGGTGGAGGCCGACCAGGTCACCGTGTTCGTGCGTGACCGCGGCTGCGGGTTCGATCCCGACCTCGTGCCGACCGACCGCGGGGGGATCGCGGAGTCGATCGTCGGCCGCATGCACCGCAACGGTGGACACGCAGTGATCCGTTCGCGCCCGGGTCGCGGCACCGAGGTGGAGCTCTCGATGGCGCGCGCGACGCCCGGCACACCGGGTCGGACACCAGCCCGGACGCAGGCATGACCGATCCGACGGTGCGGGTGTTCCTCGTCGACGACCACCACCTGTTCCGGAGCGGGGTGCGCGCGGAGCTGGCCGGCCACGCCGACGTGGTCGGCGAGGCGTCGGAGGTCGACGCCGCGATCGAGATGATCGGCGAGCGGCTCCCCGACGTCGTGCTCGTCGACGTACACATGCCCGACGGCGGCGGCGAGGCCGTCATCCGGGCGGTGCTGGCCGTGCATCCCGACGTGCGGTTCCTCGCGCTGTCGGTCTCGGACGCACCCGAAGACGTGATCTCCGTGATCCGCGCCGGCGCGCGCGGCTACGTCACCAAGACCATCTCCGGGCCCGAACTGGTCGACGCGATCCGTCGCGTCGCCGCTGACGACGCAGTGTTCTCACCCCGCCTGGCGGGTTTCGTGCTCGACGCGTTCGCACATGTGCCGGTCGATGCAATCGACCCCGACCTCGACCAGCTCACGCCGCGCGAGCGCGAGGTCCTGCGCCACATCGCGCGCGGCTACGCATACAAGGAGATCGCGCGGCAGCTCGACATCTCCACCAAGACCGTCGAGAGCCATGTGTCGTCGGTGCTCCGGAAGCTCCAGCTCTCGAACCGCTACGAGCTCAGCCGCTGGGCCACCGAGCGGCGGATCGTCTAGCCGAGTGTGATCGTGCGGTGCGCGAGCTGCCAGCCGCGCTCGTCCCGCACGAACACGTCGTCGTACTGACCCATCGTGCGCAGCGTCGGCGTGGTGGTCGTGTCGCCGAAGAACAGGTAGTAGGAGCGCGCGGTCGCGTGCAGGTCGTCCTGCACGACGACCGCGACCGTGGTGATGACGTGGCGCGTGTTCGTGCCCGGGCCCTGCACTCCGCCGCCGCGGCGCTCGCGCACGCCGGCGAGAATCTCCTCGTGCCCCTGACGCGTGCTCGCGTCCATGCCCATCAACGGGTTCGCGGGCATCGCCCAGACCGCGTCGTCGGTGAACTGACCGATGTAGTCGTCGAGGTCGCCACTGTCGGCGAGCTGCGCGATGCGGGCGAGCAGGCTCCGGATCGCCGCGTCGGCGTCGGCGTGCGCGCTGGACGTCATACGGGCATCACGTTGCCGCCGTCGACGACGAGCACCTGACCGTTCACGAGGTCGGCATCGCTCGACGCGAAGAACACCGCGGGCCCGACCATGTGCTCGGGCTCGGTGTTGCGGCGCATCGCCGACATGGTGGCGAACATCGGCTGGAAGTCGGTGGGCACCTGCTTCTCGGTGGCCGCGGTGTTGGTGAGCCCCGGGGCGATGCAATTGACGGTCACGTTGAACGCCCCGAGCTGGCCGGCCATGTGCCGGGTGAGACCGAGCACGCCCCACTTCGACTGCATGTACGCGTAGTTGCTGAGTTCGAAGTCGTCGGGGTCGCCGCCCGCGCTGAGCTGGTGCAGGTACGCGGCGATCGACGCCACGTTGATGATGCGTCCCCAACGCTGCTGCACCAGGTGCGGCGAGACCACCTTGGCCATCACCCACTGGCCGTGCAGGTTCACGTCGAAGACCTTCTTGAGGTACTCGAGGCTGTGATCGCTCCCCACGTAGTCGCCGTAGATGGCGGCGTTGTTCACCAGGATGTCGACGGTGCCGAAGCGTTCGAGGGTTGCGTCCATCGCGGCCTGCGCGCTCTCGGGGTCGGCGATGTCGGTCTTCACGAACGCGACACGGTCCGTGTTCTCGGCTTCACCTGCGAGCTCGGCTGCGGTCCTGGTGCCCTGCTCCTCGCCGATGTCGGCGATCATCACGTTGGCGCCCTCGGCGAGGAACCGGCGCGTGTAGGCGGTACCGATGCCGCTCCCCCCGCCGGTGACGATCGCCACCTTGTCCTGCAGTCGCATCGCTCCCCCTGGTTCGGTTCGTTCGCTAATGATCGGGCGTCACGAAGTCGGGACGTTCGCGCGGGTCGTCGATCGTGACCGCGTCGGCATTCGCACCGTTCCTGCGGAACACGTCGAGGGCGACGTGCTCCAGGAACGGGCGCGGCATCACACACTCCACGCAGTGCGCGGTCTCGAGCACGAGACGCAGGCGGACGGTCTCGCCGTCGACGCCCTCGAGCACGACGTCGCCCCCGTCGGGGCTCACGAGCCCCCGCACCTCGTCGAGGCCGGCGGCGACGGCCGAGTCGTCCATGAGCGGCACTCTATCGACGCGTGACTCCGACGATGTCCTCTGGCCGAATCCGCCCGCCGCAGTGGTTGACCGGGAGAAGTAGTTTTCCGCTCATGCTGCATCCTCTCGACGAGTACCCCGTCCACCAGACCCCGCTCCCGATGAGCCAGGCCGGCACCAGCGACAAGAACTTCTACGACCGGTGCTACTTCAAC
>DASXXX010000310.1:0-3723 GCA_036502765.1 Acidimicrobiia bacterium
CCGCAGCCGCGAGGAGCTCGAGCAGGCGCTCGGCACCCCGGTGCTGGCCGAGATCCCGGCCGTCGAGCTCCCCGAGGAGCGTGGCGTCGTCTCGGTGCTGGCCCCGTACTCGCGCGCGGCCGAGGGGTACCGGGCCGTGCGTTCCGCGGTCCTGTTCGAGCTTGCCCTGGCCGAGCGGGGCGACGACTCACCCGCGGCTGGCATCGTCGTGATGGTCGTCTCCGGCGTGGCGGCCGAGGGCAAGACCACCACCACTGCGAACCTGGCGACTGCCTTCGCCGAAGCCGGCTCCGCGGTGCTGGCGGTCAACGGCGACTTCCGGCGACCTGCACTCCACCGCCAGTTCGGGGTGAACGACACCCCCGGCGCCATCCTCGAGAGCGGCATCCCCGGGGTCCACGTGGTCACCAGCGTCGCGGTCAACCCGTCGGCCACGCCCGCGCAGGTGGTGGAAGCGCAGCGGCGGGTCATCCAGGCCACCCGGCGTCACTACGACATCATCCTGCTCGACACCGCGCCGCTGCTCTCGACCAACGACGCCATCGACATCGCGCCGCTGGCCGACCTCGTGGTCGTCGTGGGGAAGTACGGCGTCACCAAGAACCACCACGCCCGCCGCACCGCGGAGCTCCTCGCCCGCATGCGCGCGCCGGTGGGTGGCGCGGTGTTCGTCGCCACGCCGAGCGGCGACGACGGCGGGTACTCCTACTACTACACGGGCAACGAGCCCATGACCGAGGTGCCCCGCCTCGCACCCGATCCCGACGCGTTCGAGGCGCCGATCGTCGCCAACCTGCCCGCGACCGAACACCCGCCGGTCGCGGCGAACGGCAACGGGAACGGAGCCCGTGCGAACGGGCACGTCAACGGGACGGCGAAGCCGAGTGTGGCGGCGAAGCCGAGTGTGGCGGCGAAGCCGAACGGGGAGGCCACGCCGACGGCCGACGGCCCGGCGCTGTCGTGGAAGGCCTCGGGCGACACCAGCGAGTGAGACGCCCACTTGACGCGAACCGGGCTGACGCGAACCGACGCACCGCGTGCGCGGTGCGTCGGTCAAGTTCTGGGAGTTCGCCGCGCCATGGTGTGGCTGCGGCGCTCCCTCAGGTTCCGCAGCAGAACTGGAAGTAGATGTACGTGATGTCCTTCTTGCCGATGCTGCCACCGAAGTCGTGCGACTTCTTGATCCAGCCCTTGTTGCCACCGACCTGGAAGTAGCCGTCGCCGGTGTAGCCAGCGCCCGGCGCGGTCGCGCCGGCCGAGCCGGTGAGGCGGACGCAGTTGAAGTCGTAGTTGCCGACCAACTGCCAGTTGGAGCTGGTGTTGGTGGCCGGCAGCGGGCCGAAGAAGCACCCGGACTGCAGGGTCACCTCGTAGTAGTTGGAGTTCGCCGAGAGCGTGGCCCGCGTCGGGAGCTTCGTCGGGTAGGGGCAGTCCTCGTTGGACGTGTCGTCCGAGCAGCAGACGTACTTCGTCTTCGGAACCGTCGTGGCGACGCTGAGGCCGCAGGACGGGTCGTGGGCGACGCAGTTCCCGCTGGTGTCGAGCTTGGCGTAGTACTTCACACACACCGAGCCGGCCGCCGCCGGGCTGGTGAGGCTGTCGATGATCACCGGCGCGGTCCACGCGGCGGCACCGGTGGCTGCGGCCGCCCGGATCATCTGGCGGCGCGTGAGCCCGCCCTTCCCGAAACGGGCCGTCTGGCGGCCCTGGTCCTGCCCGTCCTGGATGTCAGTCATTCCTGCCCCACTCGAATGTCCCGGCCCCGGATTCGATGCCCCACTCCGCGTGCACAGTAGCGACCACGGAGAGTAGTTGTCCAATGGGGCCGGCCACCACCAGCGCGCAGCCGCGCCCTGGACACCCGCACGTCACCTCGGTCGGACACGGAGCGTGGGCACCCGCCTGATCCTCGACCTGATCCTCGGCTGACCACTCCGGGTCAGCGGCGGGGTGTCAGCAGTTACCGCCCCACGGACCCTTGCCCTGCCACTGGTACAGGGTCCATGCCATCTCGTCCTGGTCGTAGGCCGAGGCCACGTTGGCCGGGAGCCCCACCAGGTCGGATCGGCCCGCGTGGGCGGCGGTCACGTTCCAGGTGGCCTGCAGGAACTGGTAGGCGCCGAGGTAGGGGCCGGAAGGGTTCACGACGTTGTAGTTGCCGCCGCTCTCCCGCTGGCGCACGCAACTGAGGAACGGGTCGTCGTGGTGCGGGCTGACGCCGGGGGTCCCCGAGTAGTCGGGGGGCGGCGGCGGCGTGCTCGGCGCGGGCACCGTCGTCGTGGTGGTGGTCGCGGCGATGGCCGCCGGTGCGCCGGCTGTGGTCGTGGAGGTCGTCGTGTCGGCGGCCTTGGCCGCAGCCGCCTGCGTGGCTGCCGCCTGGGCCTGTTCCTGCGCCTCGGCCTGCGCGAGCTTGGCGTCGATCGCCGCGCCCTGGCTCTTCAGTTCGTCGAGTGCGTCGGCCTGGGCCTGGCGCGTGGCGCGCAACGCGCGCTGTTGCTTCTGTAGCGCACGCGTCGCCTTGTGCAACTTCTCGAACACGTCCTGGTCGTGCGCGTTCACCCGGTCGATGAGGTGCGCGCGACGCGCGGTGTCGAGCGTGTCGTTGCCGTCGACGAGTGTCGCGAGCTGCGTGCCCGACGACGTGTACGCGACCGCGGCGCGTGCACGCGCCGCGGCGCGCGCGGCCTTCGCGCGCACGAGCAGGTTGTCGCGCAGTTCTTTGCTGCGCGTGATGTCGTCGTCGAGCGACGAGACGCGCTCGAGCGCGTCGAAGTACTTCGACGACAGTGCATCCGCTTGTGCGCGCAGGTCACTCGCGTTGTTCGTGGTCTGCGCGTGCGCGAACGGAGCGAACGCGGTGCCGAGGATGGTGCTCAGGACCACGAGCACCCCGAGAACGAGCGCGCGCGAACCCGATTGGCGGACCAGCGGCATCCAGACACGCTAGCGAGACCGCCAGTCGTGCGCGGGCAACGGCCAGGAACCGCCGCGAAGCCGCAGGTCAGAGCGGTTCAGTAGCGTGCGTGCGGTGCCGGTCGAGCCGCCGCCCAGTCGTTGGGAGCTGCCTGCACCGGCGCGCATGGCCGACGAGGCCGAAATCGCCGGCGTGGGCGCCGATCTCGCGCCCGGAACTCTCCTCGCGGCCTACCGTCACGGCCTGTTCCCCATGCGGTTGCAGGCCCGCGGGCCGATCGGGCCGGGCCCGTTGGGCTGGTGGTCGCCTGATCCCCGGGGAATCATCCCCCTCGACGGTCTCCACGTCAGCCGTTCGTTGCGCCGGTCGCAGCGCGGGTTCGAGATCCGGGTCGACACTGCGTTCGTCGACGTGATGCGCGGGTGCGCCGATCCGAAGCGTCCGCACGGATGGATCGACAAGAAGTTCGTCGCCGCGTACACCGAGCTGCACCGACTCGGATGGGCACACAGCGTGGAGACGTGGCAGGTCGACGCGAGCGGACGCGACGCGCTGGTCGGTGGTCTGTACGGCGTCGCGATCGGCGGACTGTTCGCAGCGGAGTCGAAGTTCCACCGCGTCACCGACGCATCGAAGGTTGCAGTGGTCGCGCTCGTCGACCTCATGCGCAGTGGCGGCGGCACCTTGCTCGACGTGCAGTGGACCACGCCGCACCTGGCGTCGCTCGGCGCGGTCGACGTGACGCGTGCGCGCTACCTCGAACTGGTCGCGGCTGCGGTCGCCGCGCCGACGATCACCACATTCCCCGA
>DASXXX010000311.1:0-2099 GCA_036502765.1 Acidimicrobiia bacterium
GCGTCTGCGCCAAGGCCGACAAGTACAGCTTCTCCGACTTCCTGCCGCGGGTGATCTCGTACTTCACGATCCAGGGCGCGCAGTACGCGATGCCGTTCAACACGTCGGGGCCGGTCCTCTACTACAACAAGAAGGCGTTCACCGCGGCCGGCCTCGACCCGAACTCGCCGCCCAAGACACTCGACGACGTGCGCGCCGCAGCCGAGAAGCTGAAGGCCAACGGCGTGTCGGCGCCGCTCGGACTGAAGACCGAGCCCGGCTTCTTCGAGCACTGGCGCGGATTGGCGAACCAGCTGTACGTGAACAACAGCAACGGGCGCAAGGCCCGGGCCACGAAGACCGGGTACGACGACGCGACAGGGCGCCAGATCTTCACGTGGCTGTCGGGCATGGTGAAGGACGGCCTCGCCACCACCAACCCCGACCTCGGCACCGGGACGTTCGACAACCTGCTCGGCATCCAGAGCGGATCGCACGCGATGGCGTTCGACACCAGCGCCGCGCTCGGCACCATCCAGTCGGTCCTCACCGGCGGCAACGCCCCCGACGTCGAGCTGGGCGTGGCGCCGTTCCCGTCGTCGGGACCCAAGAAGGGCGGCGTGCTGGTGAGCGGCGGTGAGCTGTTCATGGTGAACAAGGGCGGCACCGAGAAGCAGGCCGCCGCGTGGCAGTACCTGAAGTTCCTCGACTCGCCCGAGAGCCTCACCACCTGGGCGATCGGCACCGGCTACCTGCCGATCCGCAAGGCGTCGGCCGAGAGCAGCGCGATGCAGCAGTACTGGCAGCAGAACCCGGAGTTCAAGGTCGCCTACGACCAGCTCGCCAACGGTCCCACCACGGTGGCGACGTCGGGGTCGGTGATCGGCAACTACACGGGCGCGCGCGACGCGGTGCGTGACGCCGAGAACACCATGTTCCTCAACGGCACCGCTCCGAAGACCGCACTGAAGGACGCGTCGAAGAACGCGACCGCCGCCATCCAGGACTACAACACGAAGCTCGGCGTGGGTTAGGACGGAGCGAGCGGACGCGAGCGACGGTGACTAGTTGCGCTCGTCGATGGCGACGTACGGACGCTTCGTCGCACCGGTGTAGATCTGGCGCGGGCGCCCGATCTTGGTCGCCGGGCTCTCCATCATCTCCACCCAGTGCGCGATCCAGCCGGGCAGACGGCCCATGGCGAAGAGCACCGGGAACATCTGCGTCGGGAAGCCCATGGCCCGGTAGATGAGGCCGGAGTAGAAGTCGACGTTCGGGTACAGCTTGCGCTCGACGAAGTACTCGTCGTTGAGGGCGACCTCTTCGAGGCGCAGCGCGAGGTCGAGCTGCTGGTCCATCGCGCCGAGGTCGGAGATCACGCGGTGGCAGGCGTCCTTGAGGATGCGAGCGCGCGGGTCGTAGTTCTTGTACACGCGGTGACCGAAGCCCGAGAGCTTGAACGAGTCGTCGGGGTCCTTGGCCATGCGGACGTACTTGTCGACGTCGCCGCCGTCGGTGGCGATGCGGTCGAGCATCTCGATGACGGCCTGGTTGGCCCCGCCGTGCAGCGGTCCCCACAGCGCGTTGATGCCGGCCGCGATCGATGCGAACAGGTTGGCCTCGCTGGAACCGACCAGGCGGACGGTGCTGGTGGAGCAGTTCTGCTCGTGGTCGGCGTGCAGGATGAGCAGCTGCTTGAGGGTGACCACCGTGTTGTGGCTCACCTCGTAGCGCTCCGACGGCACCGCGAACATCATGGTGAGGAAGTTCTCGACCAGATCGAGCGAGTTGTCGGGGTAGAGGAACGGCTGTCCGATCGACTTCTTGTACGCATACGCGGCGATCGTGGGCAGCTTCGCCATCAGGCGCAGGATCGAGAGGTGCACCTGGTCGGGGTCGTGGGGGTCGTTGCTGTCCTGGTAGAAGGTCGACAGCGCACTGACCACCGACGAGAGGGTGCCCATCGGGTGGGCGTCCTTCGGGAAGGCGTCGAAGAAGCGCTTGGCGTCCTCGTGCAGCAGCGTGTGCTTGCGGATCCCGAAGCGGAACTCGTCGAGCTGGGTGCGGCTGGGGAGCTCGCCGTAGATGAGGAGGTACGACGTCTCGAGGAACGACGGCAC
>DASXXX010000312.1:0-5673 GCA_036502765.1 Acidimicrobiia bacterium
GGTCGCGCCCGGCTCGCCGGCAGATGCCGCCGGGCTCCTCCCCGGTGACGAGCTGCTCACGCTCAACGGCGAGATGGTGCGCGACGTCATCCAGTACCAGATTCAGGCCGACGAGCCGCGCGTCGAGCTCGAGGTCCGCCGGGGCGGACTCGAGCACCTCGTGACGGTCGACAAGGCCGCGGGCGCGCCGCTGGGGCTCGATCTCGCCAGCGCGGTGTTCGACCGCGTGCGCACCTGCGACAACCACTGCCCGTTCTGCTTCATCTACCAGCTGCCGCCGAACATGCGGAAGAGCCTGTCGGTGAAGGACGACGACTACCGCCTCTCCTTCCTCTACGGGAACTTCACCACGCTCACCCGGTTCACCGAGGCCGACCTCGAGCGGGTGATCACCGAACAGCTCTCGCCGCTCTACGTGAGCATCCACGCCACCGACCCCGAGCTGCGGACGCGCCTGCTGCGCAACCGGCGCGGCGCCACCAGCCTCCGGTGGTTGTCGGCGCTGCTCGACGCCGGCATCGAGGTGCACGGCCAGGTGGTGGTGTGCCCCGGCATCAACGACGGCGACGAGCTCGACGACACGTTGCTCGGTGTGCTCGACCGCTACCCGGCCCTGACTTCGGTGGGAGTCGTCCCGCTCGGGGTGAGCGACCACACGACCGAACCGGAGATGCGACCGCACACGGTCGCCGAGGCGGAGCGGGTCCTCGACATCGTGGGGGAGTGGCAGGACCGCTATCTCGCCGCGCTCGGCCGGCCCCTCGTCTTCGCCTCCGACGAGTACTACCTGCTGGCCGGACGGCCGTTCCCCGCGCTCGAGCACTACGGCGACCTCTCACAGCACGAGAACGGCATCGGCATGGCTGCGCAGTTCGCCGAGGAGGTGCGCAGCGAGCTCGCGGGCGCTTCGCCCGAGGTCGTGGGGACCCGCACCGGGTTCTTCGCCTGGGTCGACGGCGCGCCCGCCGAGGGCTACCGGGCGCCCCGCCTCGCAGATTCGGTCCCCGTGACCCTGACCACCACCACGCGCCGAGCGCGCGAACAGGTCACCATCCTCACCGGTGAGTACGGCGCTCGCGTCCTGGCGCCGCTCGCCGACGACCTCGCCGCTGCCGCCGGTGCACGCGTCGAGGTGAAGCCCGTCGCCAACTGCTTCTTCGGCGGCAACATCGCCGTCACCGGGCTGCTCACCGGCCCCGATGTCGCACGCGCCCTCGGCGAGATCGACCCCGGCACCCGCGTGCTGCTCCCCGACGTCGTGCTGTCGAACGGCCGCTTCCTCGACGACACCACGCCGGCCGACCTGCCCCGTCCGGTCGAGGTCGTCGCCACCGACGGGGCATCTCTCGTGAAGGCACTCCGGGGACTGGGGACGGGCTCATGAGCGCACCGCTGCCCGTCGTCGCCATCGTCGGGCGCCCCAACGTGGGCAAGTCGACCCTCGTGAACCGGTTCGTCGGGCGGCGCGACGCGATCGTCGAGGAGAAGCCCGGCGTCACCCGCGACCGCAAGATGCTCGAGGCCGACTGGAACGGCCGCTCGTTCACCGTCGTCGACACCGGCGGCTGGCTCGCGCCGACCTCGGGCGCGGGCGCCGAACCGCTGGCCCGCCAGGTCAGCCGTCAGGCGGAGCAGGCGATGGCCGACGCCGACGTGATCCTCATGGTGGTCGACGTCAACGTCGGCATCACCGAACACGACGCCCAGGTCGCGCGCATCCTCCAGCGCGCCGAGACCCCCGTGCTGCTCGTCGTCAACAAGGTCGACGACGACCGGCGCGAGAACGAGTCGTGGGGGTTCTCCCGCCTCGGGCTCGGCCCCGCGCACCCGGTGTCGGCCATCCACGGCCGGGGGAGCGGCGACCTCCTCGATGCGCTGGTCGACGCGCTGCCGCCCGCACCCGACGAGGAGTCGGACGCCGAGGACGACGGCATCTTCTCGATCGCCATCGTGGGTCGACCCAACGTGGGCAAGTCCACCCTCTTCAACCGGATCGTGGGCGACGAGCGCTCGATCGTGCACGACATGCCGGGCACCACGCGCGACGCGGTCGACACCATCGTGGAGACCGAGGACGGCCCGCTGCGCTTCGTCGACACCGCCGGGATGCGCCGGCGCAGCAAGATCGACGAGCCCACCGAGTACTTCAGCCTCGTGCGCGCGCTGCAGGCCGTCGACCGCTCCGACGCCGCGCTGCTCGTGGTCGACGCGCACGAAGGCGTGAGCCACCAGGACCAGCGGCTCGCGGAACGGGTCGACGCCGCCGGCACCGCCATCGTCATCGTGCTGAACAAGTGGGACCTGCTCGACGCCGAAGGGCGCGCCCAGGCCAAGATCGACGTCGCCGACCGTCTCGCGTTCCTGTCGTACGCGCCGGTGCTCACCGTGTCGGCGCTCACCGGCAAGATGATGCAGAAGGTGCTCCCCGCGCTGCGTCAGGCCGAGGAGGCGTATCACACCCGCGTGCCGACGGCCGCGCTCAACCGGGTGATCCGGGAGGCCCAGCAGTCGCATCCCGCGCCGGCGGCGCGCAAGCACCGTCCCCGCGTGCTCTACGCCACCCAGGGTGCCGCCGACCCGCCGACGTTCACGCTCTTCGCCACCCACGAGCTCCCGGCCACGTACCTGCGGTACCTCGAGCGCAAGATCCGCGAGTCGTTCGACCTCGGTCCGACTCCGATCAAGCTGCGAGTGCGACGCCGCAACGGCTGACGCTCCTCCGCGCCGATTTTGCCCTTTCCTGCATCAAGGAACGGGGTGTGACGGCCGACACTCTTCGTGAGGCCTGGGGCAGGCGTCAGCGAAGTTGACGAGGAGCAGATGTTCAAGCGTGGAAGGGTCGACAGGCGAAGGACCGAGCGCGGCGCGGTCTTGGTCGAGACCGCGATCATCATCCCCGTGTTCATCCTGCTCACGTTCGGATTGATCGAGTTCTCCTCCGCGTACCAGTCCTCAGCGGTGGCGACGTCCGCCTCTCGATCAGGCGCCCGGGTCGCGTCGGCCGAGGCGTTGTTGCCGAGCTTCGCAACGGACGCGGCACTTGCCACGGGGACCGCCCTGCGCACAGTGGGCTCAGACGAGCCGCAGGAGATGTGGGTCTACGACGCCGACGACACGACCGGCCTCCCGGCGTCGGGCAACTTCACGAGCTGCACGACGAAATGCATCAAGTACACGTGGATCCAAGCGCAACGGAAGTTCGACACCGCGAACCCCACCGGCGGCGGTTGGGCGTCGAACACGCAGAACGCCTGCAACTCGACGAGCTGGGATTCGGTCGGGGTGTACGTGAAGCTCAAGCACAAGTTCCTCACCAAGCTGTTTGGTGCCAACATCACGCTCGCCGACCACGCGGTGTTCCGACTCGAGCCCGCCCCGACCCAGCTCTGCCCCTGATCGCATGTACCTCTTTCGCTTCGTCAACCGCGCACGAGAGGGCCATCGGACGGAGCAGGGCTTCGTCATGGTCTGGTTCGCGCTCACGTTCGTGACCCTGGTCGGTTTCGCGGGGCTTGCGCTCGAATACAACCGTTGGCAGCAGATCGCCACGCGCGCGCAGAAGGCAGCAGACGCCGCGTCGCTCGCGGGCGCAGTGTTCATGCCCGAGAATGCCGGCAACAAGGCGTTCACGACAGCTCAGACGATCTCTTCGCAGAACGGCTTCAAGAACGCCACGAACGGCGTCACGGTCACCACCGCGCCAGGGAAGCTGCCCAACCAGCTGAAGGTGACGATCAGCGTCGTGACCAAGAACCCTTGGGGCGCGATCGTCGGCTACGGCTCGACGACGATCGTCAAGAGCGCAGTCGCCGAGTACCAGCTCCCGCAGAACCTCGGCAGTCCCCAGAACTTCTACGGGAACGATCCCGAATCCGTCGCGACGCAACCACAATTCTGGGGCAACATCTTCGGCCCGTCGTCCGGCAAGGGGAAGGGCGACGCGATCCAATCGGTGGGATCGAGTGCGAACTCGAACCTCTGCCCGACCACGACCGACAACTGCACGTCGAACGTCAACAAGGACTACGACGCCAACGGATACTTCTACGGGATCGATGTGCCGGCGGGCGCGACGGGCGCGCTCAACGTGCAGGCGTTCGACCCGGCGTTCGTCCACGTCGGCGACACGTGCGGTGCCAACGGGTCCGACGGCAACTCCACCGATCAGAACGCCGTCAACTCGTTGACCAACGCCGCGACCCTCAGCGCCGGAAGCATCCCCGGCTATCCGGCGGGCGACGCGCCATCGGCGCGGTACGCCCCCGGCATCACGAAGTACTGCACCGGCGACATGTACTACAGCGACAACAGCAACACCCAGAACCCGTGGACGGTGTGGACGCTGCGCTCACCCGACATCTCGACCTGGGATCCCACCAACAACCCGATCGTCTGCCAGGCCGAGTTCCCGGGCGTGTTCCCGGAGACGACGAACGGGCAACCCAACGGGACCGTCAACTCGGGGCAGCTCAAGACGTTGCTGCAACAGAGCACGAACTACGCGGGCACCAATCCGGGTCGCACGTTCGCTTCGTTCTTCCGGCAATGGGTCACGCTCTGCTCGGTCGCGACCCCGGTGCAGGGCACGTACTTCCTCCAGGTCCAGACGGCCAAGAAGATCGACGGCACGACCACGCCGACCGGCGGTGGCGCGAACCGCTTCGCGATCAAGGTCGGGCTCGGAACCAATTTCTCGACGACCAACGGGCTGCACGTCTACGGCAACGCGAGGATGGGCATCTACGCCAACGCCACGGGCGCCAACACGCAGTTCTACCTGACTCGGATCCTGCCCGGAGAGGCGGGCAAGACCCTGGTGCTGAACTTCTTCGACACCGGTGATGCCGGGGCCGCGGGTGACCTGTCGATCCTGGCGCCCACCGACTCCAACGTCAGCGGCGGCGTGTTCTCGTCGTGCCTCTACACGAAGCCGCCCGGGAACGCGAGCGGACCCCCGTTCGGCACGTTCATCGCGACCAGTTCGGGCTGCAAGATCACCGGCGTGTCGAACACCTCGAACAGTCCGGGGCCGAGCTACGACGGCCAGTGGGTGACGTGGGAGATCCCGATCCCCAACAACTACACCTGTGACACCGCGTCGGCCACAGGGTGCTGGAGCAAGCTGAAATTCGCCTATCCGGCCGGGACCAGCGTGACCGACACGACGACCTGGTCGGCCTACATGCTGGGTGAGCCGGTCCGCTTGATCCAGTAGCCGCGTGCTGCAATGGGGGCGTGCCCTGGTGCGACGCGTGTGACCGGTTCCTCTCACCCTCGACGGTGAAGGTCGACGGCACGTGCCCGTCATGCGGGCGCGTCGTCGACGCGGGCCACGCCCACCTCGCGCGTGCGAAGACCGAAGAGACCGCCCTCGACGACGAAGAAGACCTCCCGCCGATCCCGTGGCACCTGTGGCTCCTCGCCGGGGCGCTGGCCGTCTACCTCGGCTATCGCGCCATGCAGGGCATCGAGTGGCTCCTCGGCACGATCGTGCGTTGAGCCCTCCCGCCAAAAGGTAGCGATCCGTTTCAGATCTGGAACATCTCGCTACCTTTTGCAGCGCTTCGGCCCGAGGGAGCGCGAAGGCGTCCGTCTACACTGCCGACCGCGGCTCAGGCCGTGTACGGGCTGTGGCGCAGCTTGGTTAGCGCGTCGGTCTGGGGGACCGAAGGT
>DASXXX010000313.1:0-13686 GCA_036502765.1 Acidimicrobiia bacterium
ACGTCCGCGTCTACCGCTCAGAACAAGCGCGTACCACTGCACTTGACCGATGGCTCCACCTCTACAACCATCACCGAGCCCACACCGCTATCGGCGGCAACCCACCCATCAGCCGCGTCAGCAACGTTCCTGGGCAGCACATCTAGTTCACGGCGCTCAAGGTGACGTTGCCGGCGGTGTCCTGCACGGTGAGCTGCACCGTGCGCGTCGTGCCGTCGGCGAGGACCGTGGGGCAGTCGATGGTCTGACCCGCGCGCGCCACACGGAACGGTCCCGGCCCGCAGTCGACCGTCGCGGGGAGCGACGCGTTCTGGGCCACGAAATCGCGCAGGGACTGCGTCGGGATCAATGCCTGCTGGGTCGACAGCGCGATCGTGCCGCTGCCGTCGGTCTGCTTCGCGTCGACGACGAGGAACGTGCCCGGGAGCTGCACGGTGCACGTGAACGACACGCCTCGGGCGCGCTTCACTCCGGCCGGGCACGCCACGTTGCCGAAGGTGAGGTTCGGGTACGCCGCGTGCACGCTGCTCTCGACCGTGCGCCGCGCCGCGGTGCGCGGGAGCTCAGCCGCGTTCGCCGGCGTCGCGACCGTCGCCGCCAGCGTTGTGGCCAGTCCGACGACGAGCGCGAGGACGAGGAGGAGAGCACGCCGCGACACGGTGCGGGAGGCTATCGGCACCCGCGGGTCCTACAGTCGCGGACCGGACGAAGGGGCCGAGATGGCAGCGGGGACCGACGACGGACGCACGACACCGGGCACCGACGTCGTCCCGCGCGCCATGCCCGTGCCCGCGCCCCCTCCCGGTGTCACCGACGTCTTGCGCCGCAGCGCCCAGCTCGGGCTCGGCGCCATCGGCCTCGCAGGGCGAGCGGCGGGCAGCGTGTTCGCCCGCGTCCCCGATCCCGGCGGGGATGCGCCCGACGCCGAACCCGGCATCGCCGCCTTGTTGCCCGGCGCGGTGCTCGGGATCGCGATCGAGGCCGAGAAGCGCGCGTCCGCGGTCGTCGACTCCATGGCCGCGCACTCGACCGGAGTGGTCCGTGCCGTGGGCAAGCCCGCGATCGTGCAGCGGGCACTGCGGCCGCTCGAAGACCGGCTGTGGCACTGGAACGAGTTGGCGCGTCGCGAGCAGCACCGCAACCAGGCGCAGGCCTCCGCGCTCATCCCCGTGATCGTGCAGCAGGTCACCGAGAACGTGATCGCGCAGCTCGACTTCGTGCGCATCGTCGAGCAGATCCCGATCGACGACATCGCCGCGTCGATCGACGTCGAAGCGATCGTGCAGCGCATCGACCTCGGCGGCGTGATCCGCGAGTCGACCGCAAGCCTCACCATGGAGACGGTCGACGCGGTGCGTTCGCAGGGGATCGGCGTCGACGAGTGGACGGCGCGCGTCGTCGACCGCGTGCTCCTGCGCAAGCGGCCGCGCAACACCGGGTTCGACAAGCAATGAAGACGCCACGATGAAAGAGATTCGCAGCGAGCGGTCACGCGAGGCGCAGGGACAGCGGGCCGGCTTCGTGTCGCAGGCGATCGGTGCCGGGCTCGACGCGGCCGCGATCTTCGCGCTCGACTTCGCCGCCCTCGCCGTCTTCGGGTTCCTGCGCTTCCTCCTCACCGACAAGTCGTACGCGTTCCCGCAGCCCGGGCCGTTCCTCAACTTCGTGATCCTGTTCGTGATCGGCGTGGCGCTGCTGTGGACGGCATGGTCGGGCTCGGGCCGCGCGCCCGGGATGGCGGTCCTCGGCCTGCGGGTCGTGGGTCGCGACGGCCGACGTCTGTCGTCACGCCGCGCGTTCTGGCGGGCGGTGCTCGGCGTGCTCACCCTCGGCCTCGGTGTGCTCTGGGTCCTGGTGAGCAAGAAGAACAAGTCGCTCTACGACATCGTGTGCGGCTCGGCCGTCGTCTACGACTGGCGGGCCAGCTTGCCGACCGGCTTGCCGGATTCCCGACAAAACCAGTAGGTTTTCGGCCCATGCCGATCCTGCTCTCCCACCTCGAGGAGCTCGAGGCCGAGTCGATCCACATCTTCCGGGAGGTGGCGGCCGAGTTCGAGAAGCCGGTGCTCCTCTTCTCCGGGGGCAAGGACTCGATCGTGATGGCCCGCCTCGCCGAGAAGGCGTTCTGGCCCGCCCGTATCCCGTTCCCGATGATGCACGTCGACACCGGCCACAACTTCGACGAGGTCATCGCATACCGCGACCGGCGGGTCGCGGAGCTCGGCGTGAGCCTGGTGGTGGCGTCGGTGCAGGACTCGATCGATCAGGGCCGGGTGGTCGAGGAGACGGGACCCCGGGCGAGCCGCAATCGGCTCCAGACCACGACGTTGCTCGACGCGATCACCGCCAACGGCTTCGACGCGGTGTTCGGCGGGGGCCGTCGCGACGAAGAGAAGGCGCGCGCCAAGGAGCGCGTCTACTCGTTCCGTGACGACTTCGGGCAGTGGGACCCGAAGAACCAGCGGCCTGAGTTGTGGAACCTCTACAACGGGAAGCACCGCAAGGGCGAGCACATCCGCGTGTTCCCGTTGTCGAACTGGACCGAGCTCGACATCTGGCAGTACATCAAGGACGACGGCATCGAGATCCCTTCGATCTACTACGCGCACCGGCGTGAGGTGTTCCGCCGCGACGGCATGTGGTTGGCGGTGTCGCCGTTCATCACGCTGATGGACGGCGAGGAACCGGTCGAGATGACGGTGCGCTACCGGACGGTGGGCGATGCGTCGTGCACCGGCGCGGTCGAGTCGCCGGCGGCGACGGTCGACGACGTGATCGCGGAGGTGGCCGCGTCGCGCATCACCGAGCGCGGTGCCACGCGGGCCGACGACAAGTTCACCGAAGCGGCCATGGAAGACCGCAAGCGCGAGGGGTACTTCTAGCCATGAGCGAGATGCTGCGATTCGCGACCGCGGGATC
Organism: Acidimicrobiia bacterium; assembly: GCA_036502765.1. Taxonomy (GTDB): domain Bacteria; phylum Actinomycetota; class Acidimicrobiia; order IMCC26256; family DASPTH01; genus DASUAS01. The sequence goes on from DASXXX010000313.1 coordinate 2,920, forward strand.
GGTCGACGACGGCAAGAGCACCCTGATCGGGCGCCTGCTCCTCGACACCAAGGCGATCTTCGAGGATCAGCTCGAGTCGGTCGAGCAGAGCAGCCGCGACCGTGGGTTCGATTACACGAATCTCGCGTTGCTCACCGACGGCCTGCGCGCCGAGCGTGAGCAGGGCATCACCATCGATGTCGCGTACCGCTACTTCGCGACGCCCAAGCGCAAGTTCATCATCGCCGACACGCCCGGGCACGTGCAGTACACGCGCAACATGGTGACCGGCGCGTCGACCGCCGACCTCGCGCTCGTGCTCATCGACGCCCGCAAGGGTGTGCTCGAGCAGTCGCGTCGCCACGCGGTGATCGCGTCGCTGCTGCAGGTCAAGCACCTCGTGCTGTGCGTCAACAAGATGGACCTGGTCGAGTACTCCCAGGACCGGTTCGAGGAGATCTGCGCCGAGTTCACCGAGTTCGCGTCGAAGCTCGACATCGATGACCTCACGTTCATCCCGGTCTCGGCGTTGCACGGCGACAACATCACGTCGCACTCACCGAACATGCCGTGGTATGAGGGCTCGACCCTGCTGCACTACCTCGAGAACGTCTACATCGCGTCGGACCGCAACCTCATCGACATGCGGTTCCCGGTGCAGTACGTGATCCGGCCGATGAGCCACGACCACCACGACTACCGCAGCTACGCGGGCCAGGTCGCCAGCGGGGCGTTGCGTCCCGGTGACGAGGTGGTGGTGCTACCGAGCGGCTTCAGCACCACGGTCGCTGGCGTCGACGTGTTCGGCGGCCCCATCGAAGAGGCCGTGCCGCCGATGTCGGTGGCGGTGCGCCTGGCCGACGAGATCGACATCAGCCGCGGCGACATGCTCGCTCGTCCCAACAACCTGCCGACCGTCACCCAGGACGTCGACGCGATGGTGTGCTGGTTCAGCGATCAGCCTCTGCGTCCCGGCGGTACGTATCTCGTGAAGCACACGACGCGCACCGCGAAGGCGCGGGTGCAGTCGTTGCACTACCGGCTCGACATCAACACGCTTCACCGCGACGAGGCGGAGGGTTCGCTCACGCTCAACGAGCTCGGGCGAATCTCGATCCGTACCGCGGTGCCGCTGTTCGTCGACGAGTACCGGCGCAACCGGATCACCGGCAGCTTCATCCTCATCGACGAAGGCACGTTCGAGACCGTCGGCGCGGGGATGATCCTCGGCCAATCCGCGCCTTGAGTTCCAGCAGCCCGAACGTCGTCTGGCACGAGAGCGAGGTGCCGCGCGCCGAGCGTTGGGACGCGTCGGGCGTGCACGGCGCCACGGTGTGGCTCACCGGGCTCTCGGGTTCGGGAAAGTCGACGGTCGCGAGCGCGCTCACCACGTTGCTCACCGCGCGCGGTGTGCTCACGTACACGCTCGACGGCGACAACCTGCGTCACGGGCTGAACGGCGACCTCGGCTTCTCCGCCGACGACCGCGCCGAGAACGTGCGTCGCGTTGGTGAAGTGGCGCGGCTGTTCGCCGACGCGGGTGTCGTCGCGCTCGTGCCGCTCATCAGCCCCTACCGCGCGGGACGCGACCACGCGCGCACACTGCACGACGCTGCCGGGCTCGAGTTCGTCGAGGTGTTCGTCGACACACCGATCGAGGTGTGCGAACAACGCGACCCGAAGGGGCTCTACAAGAAGGCGCGCGCCGGCGAACTGAAGGGCTTCACCGGCATCGACGATCCGTACGAAGCACCACTCACACCCGAACTGGTCATCGACGGTGGTGCAGTCGCGGCGGCCGCGGCGGCCGATCGGGTCCTCGAGCTGCTCGTGACTTCCGGCGTGATCTCGCAGGATTTGGCTTGACGGCACCCGAGTCCGTCCTTAGTGTGACGGACGTCACAGACCGTCGCTCTCCGGAAACGGGCAGGTGGGAGCGAGGGGTGCGAGCGGGGAGGCACCGATCCGCCGGGAGGAACTGGTCGCTGCGCCAGGCGGGGAGTCAAGCGAAACCGACCCCTCACGCATCACCGGGAGAGACCCCCGCGCCCCCGGGGGTCTCTCTTCTGTCCGGGTCAGCGGATGAACAGCCAGGCCACGAGCGCGCCGCCGACCGCGCACCCCAGCTCGATCAGGGGGTAGCGCGCGGAGATGTGCGTGCCGCAAGTGCGGCAGTTCCCTCGTTGCACGACCCACGAGAAGACCGGGACCAGCTCGCGCGGCGTCAGTTCCGTGCCGCACGAGGGGCAGTGTGACGGAGGTCGCACGATCGACTCGCCCCGCGGCACCCGCCACAGCACGACGTTGAGGAACGAGCCGAGCACGGCGCCCACGACCGCGCCGAGGACTATCGCGAGGGCGGCCATTGGGCCATTGTGGTCGCGGAGGACGGCTACCAAGATCACCGGAGAAGAGGAGCGCTATTCACACCTCGACCTCGTCGACTTCGAGGCGAACGTCGAGGGTGCGTTGGCCGCGTTCGAAGCTGTCCGGCCACTCGTCAAGGCGAGCGACTCGGAGTTGGTGTCGACGATCGACGAACGATTCACCGCGGTCAACGATGCGCTCGCGCCCCATCGACGCGATGAGTCGTTCGTCTCGTACAAGGAGCTCACGCATGCCGACACCCGCAAGCTCTCCCAGGTGATCGACGCGCTCGCGGAGCCGCTGTTCGACGGTGAGCAAGTTGGTGGTCTCCGCGCCAGTGCAATGACGCATTCAGCGCACGATCGCCAGCGCGACAAACGCGCCGAGGACAGCGCCGGTTGACTCCACGACCAGAGCGGTGGCACTCGATGCGGGTCGAACAGGTCCGGCACTGTCAGCGGAGCCACCGCCACCAGAACACGGGCACCGGTCCAGTGGCGGGAGAATCGTCCCGCACGAGCCGCAATGCGACAGTCGGTCGCCTGATCGACTCGTTGTGACCGGCCACCCGCCGCAACGCCAGGTTGACGAACGACCCGACAGAGGCGCCCAACGCAGCCCGCACGACGAGGGCGGGCCTGGTCATCTCAACATTGTGTTGGCCGTGGCCGATCACCTGCGCAAGGAGTGGCGTCGTTGGTGCGGAAGTAAGCTTCTGGTCGGTCGAGTGCAAAACCCGGGGCAGAGCGGTAGCGGGGTGGTGAGGGGCACGTGGTGAGGTTCCGAGGACAGAAGCAGGAACCCGACGTCGCGACCGACGCTGCCGTGAGCACGGGCACCGCGGAGGCGCCGAGTACCGCGACGCCGCGGCGTACGCCCATCGGTCGCCACACGGGGACGCGACTCGGAGACCTCCTCATCGAACGGGGAACGCTGAACTCCGACCAGCTCAGCAGTGCGCTGCTGGAGCAGGCTGAGAGCGGCCGGCGGCTGGGCGAGATCCTCGTGGAGTCGGGGTTCCTCACAGATCGGGAGCTCATGCAGGCGCTCTCGGATCAGTTGCACCTCCCACTCATCGACCTGCGCCGCACGCTCCCCACGGACGAGGCACTGGCGTCGCTACCGGAATCCGTCGTTCGATCCACGCAGGCGCTTCCTATGCGCGTCGCCGACGAAGGCGTCGCAGTGGCGATGGCCGGTCCACCAACCGATGACGAGCTCGCCAAACTCGAGGCCGCCGCGGGGCGCCGCGTGAGCGTCGTGCTCGCTCCTGTCTCGGACATCCGCCAGCTCATCGACCGGTCGTACCGGGCGATGGCGGGGATGGACCGCATCGTGGAGGCGTTCCAGGGCGAGGAAGCGGCGCGCCCCGACGGCGGTACCGGCGCAGCGATCACGCTGAGCATTGACGACAACGCGCCCGTGGTCCAAGTGGTCACCCGCATCCTCACTGAAGCGGTGCGCGACCGCGCGTCCGACATCCACGTCGAGCCGCAGGGCGACGAGCTGCGCATCCGCTTCCGTGTCGACGGCGCGCTGCACGACGCGACCACGCTGCCCGGAAACATGGCCCAGTCTCTGGTCAGCCGACTCAAGATCATGGCGGGCCTCAACATCGTCGAGCGCCGCCGCGCGCAGGACGGCCAGTTCGAGGCGCACGTCGACGGTCGTGCGCTCGACGTGCGCATCACCACTGCCGCGACGATCTGGGGCGAGAAGGCCGTGCTCCGGATCCTCGACAAGAGCAAGTCATTGTTGGAGCTCAGCCGACTGGGAATGAGCCGAGAGGCACGTGATGAGTTCTCGCGCATGATCCGCACGCCGTTCGGCATGGTGATCTGCGCCGGACCAACCGGGAGCGGGAAGACCACCACCCTCTACGCCGCACTTAGCGAGCTCAACGACCCGTCACGCAACATCACGACGATCGAAGACCCCGTGGAGTACGTCTTCCCGTCGATCAACCAGATCCAGATCAACGAGGCCGCCGACATCACCTTCGCTGGTGGTCTGCGCTCGATCCTGCGCCAGGATCCCGACATCATTCTCGTCGGCGAGGTGCGCGACGTCGAGACCGCCCGGATCGCGGTCCAGTCCGCGCTCACGGGTCACCTCGTGCTCTCCTCGTTGCACGCGATCGACGCCGCCGCCGCGCTCCACCGTTTCCTCGACATGGGCATCGAGTCGTTCCTGATCGCCTCATCGGTGATTGGCGTCGTCGCCCAGCGACTCGTGCGCCGGACGTGCATCTCTTGCCGTGAGCCCTACGAACCGACCTCGGAGGAGCTCGCGTTCTACGAGGAGTGGGGCGGGAAGCCCAAGGACGAGTTCCTCCATGGTGCGGGCTGCAACCTCTGCCTCCACACCGGTTACGTCGAGCGCGTCGGTGTTTACGAGCTGCTGCACGTCACCGAAGAGGTGCGCGGGCTCATCCTCCGGCAGGCACCCCACGACGAGCTGCGAGCGGCGGCGGCTGGCGATGGCATGCGAACGCTGCGCGACGAAGCGCTCCGCCTGATCGAAGAAGACGTGACAACCATCTCCGAGGTCGTCCGCAGCATCTACCTCGTCTGAAGCGACGGAAGGTACCAGTGCCCACGTTCAAGTACGTCGCAATTGACCCTGCGGGAGCCAAGATCCGCGGATCCCAGGAGGCACCAAGCGCGCTACGTGTGCGCAACGACCTGCTGAACCGCGAGTACCAGGTGGTCGAGGTGAAGGAGCGCAAGCCCTTCACCGAGATCGAGATCACCCCCAAGAAGATCAAGCCCGCGGACCTCATGAACTTCTCGCGGCAGATGGCGGCGTTCTTGCGCGCCGGCATCCCGATCCTCGACGCGCTCGAGGCGCTGACCGAGGATGCGTCCAACAAGGTGCTGCGCAAGACGCTGATCGATATCACCGACGCGCTTCGTGGTGGTTCAACCTTCTCCGACGCAGTGGCCGAACACGCTGGCCTCTTCCCCAGCTACTACGTCGGCATTCTGCGCTCCGCGGAGCTCACCGGCAACCTTGACATCGTGATGGATCAACTAGCGCGCTACATCGAACGCGATCTCGAAACGTCACGCACGCTGAAGTCGGCGCTCACGTATCCGTTGGTGATCTGCGCGATGGCGGCTGTCACGGTGGTGATCCTCGTGGCCTACGTTCTGCCCCGCTTCGAGACGTTCTTCAAGAGCTTCAAGGCGAAGTTGCCGCTGCCCACGCGCATGTTGATCAGCTTTGGCAATTTCATGAGCACATGGTGGTGGTTGATCGCAGCGGTGATCCTCGTAGTAGTGGTTGGCACCTACATCTACATCCGAACGGAGAGGGGTGCATACCGGAAGGATCAATTGCTGCTGAAGCTCCCTGCCGTCGGCGACGTGGTGCAGTGCGCCGCGATCGAGAGGTTCTGCCGCATCCTTGGCGCGATGCTCCGCGCAGGCGTGTCGATTCCCGAGGCGATGACTGCGTCGAGTGGGGCCGCGAACAACCGTGTGTACAAGCGGGCGCTCAACGACGCATCTGCAGCGATGCTGCGCGGGGAGGGTTTAGCGCGCCCACTCGCCGACACCGGGCTCTTCCCGGGAGCCGCTGCGCAAATGCTGCGGGTCGGGGAGGAGTCCGGCACGCTCGACCAGCAACTCGAGACCGCGGCTGGTTACTACGAGTCAGAGTTGCAGTACAAGGTGAAGCGCCTCACCACCCTGTTCGAACCATTGGTCATCGTGATCATGGGTCTCGTCGTGGGCTTTGTTGCCATCGCACTGGTATCAGCGATGTACGGCATCTTCAACCAAGTGAAGATCCAATAGGTGTCACGATTGATTGCGCCACGTGTCGACCTTCGGCGGCGTGGCGTCGATCTGAACGACGGCCGCTGATTGCGAGTCCCGCTCGCCTGTGGCGCCGTGCGCTGTTGCCGTGATGAGCACGCGTCGCGGAGAGGGACCCGTGGTCGTGAACGAGCCAGCGAAGACGCCGTCTACTCCTGAACCGTTTTCGACGTGGGCCACGATCGCGTTCGCAACTATTCCGCCGAGGAACGGCGAATACGCGCCAATCTGGTTGATGTAGACGTCGATCGGAGAGTATGGGACGTACGTCAGCCCGTGAAAGAGGATCTGTTGACCACTCTTGTCCGTGACGAATGCGCAAGTACAACGGTCGGCGCTCGTGCCCGGGTTGAAACTGTTGTAGGCAGCGCTGCCGCCGAAGACTTTGGCTGGGCGCGACGAGTCCGCCCAAGCGAACAATGATGTTCCGGGGGTCGCCCCAGCATCCATAGACCCAGGAATCCTATAGAAGAGCTCTGAAGTCGAGGCGTGGATATCGAACAGCGATGCACCCCCAAAGATGAAGGTCGTGCCTTGGCCGTCGTACTTGTCCGCGGCGAGGTCAGAATCGACCTTGCATGGCGCGGCTGAAGTGACAATGCGAGTCGCAGCAGCTGCCGGGTCGTGGATTCCACCGAAGATAGAAGCGCCCTCCATGGCGAACTCTTTGTCGTTCGCGGTGGGCGGTGCGAAGTTGAAGTAGTAGACGCCGCTCGTGAAGTAGTAACGATTGTGGTTGTTAAACTTCGGTAGCTGCCCAGGCTGCAACGAACCAATGGGAACTGAGCCGGCCCCGCTAATCGGTACTACCGATGTGTACGTTCCTGGATACAGGATCGCGTTACCGCCGCTGCCGGTTTCACCGACACCGCCGTCATCGCACGTCACGTTCATCGTAGGGATCGGCGCGAGCGTGCCCGGTACCCTGATCGTCGGCTGAGGGTCAGGCGGCGGTCCTGGTGGCACGCATTGCCGGCTCCCGACGACGAGCGTCGGGAGGCTCGCATTGGTTGTGCAGAGCTTCGTAGGTGATGTGGCCGGGTCGTCAACCTGAACGAGCCTGCCTTGGACCACAAGCTGCGCATCTACCGTGCCTTCGTGTGCGAACGAAAACCCGCCAGCGTTGTACATCGCCTTGCCACCGACGTAAATCTTTGTATTCGCAGGCGCATTGTTACAGGTGACGACGAGGAATGCCGCGCTCACAGGGAACGTCGTATTCTTGACCGGGTACTTGCACTTTGGACCCTTGTCAGTGGCCTGAGGATCGGGCGGTCGATAGTTGGTCACGATGACCGAGTAGTCGGATGCGACGGTCGTGTCGAATCCGCCTTCGATCGTCCTGCATGTGACGTCCACCTGATGGCCGTTGAGCGTAATTGGCGGAAGCGAGGTAACGGTAGGTCCGAACACGCTGGGGCACAGGCTGCTGTTGCTACGAACAGCCTGAATCGCGTAGTCGACCCCGCCGTCGGACGCGTAGAGCTTACTGCTGTGGTCGCTGACGACTGGCGTTGTCTTTATGCTCGCTTGTTCCTGCGTGAGTACGGCCGCAATGACGATCCCGAACAGCATGAGAAATGCGAGCGCAAGTATCAGGGTCGCGCCGTCTTCGCCCCTGGCACGGCGTCGGATCGTCACTGTGTCCTCCTGGTCCCCGAGACCTGATACGAGTACGGGGGACTACCGTTGTCGGTAGTGACTTGCGCCTCGGTCAACGTCACGGTGACGCGAGGTCCCGCGGGCTGGGCGACGACGAAGCTGGTGGCGGCGGCGCCGATCAGGTTGTGGGCAACGACCGTCCGCGCGATCAAGGCGCTGTTTCTGCAGTAGTAGCGCGTCAGCTGCCATTCGCCTCCGGACTGGGCGACGACGTATGCGGCCTCGTAGCGGTCCGCGGCCCCGGTTTCGTCGAGCTGCTGACTCCACTGAAGGTGCAACTGGCTCGCGGTTGGGGAGCAGCTCACGTTGGTTCCCGAAGCGTCGACATCACTCGCAGTGGTGACGCTCTGAAGGTCGGCGGGTAGGTACAACGCGACGAGCTGGGCGTCGTGCGAGCTCGAAACACGGTTGGCGGTCGCACTCGTGGTGCGCAGACCGACGACTATCGCCGCGCTGATCGGTGCGACGATGAATCCCAAGAGGGCGATCACGAGTAGAAGCTCGATCAACGTGAAGCCGGCCTCGTTCGATCGATCCGGCATCAGTTCGGATTTCGTTTCACAACGTCGACGTTCGTCTTGTAACCCCCGGGGGCCACGACGGTGACCGTGACCTTCTGAATCTTGAGATCCGTCCCCGGACACGACGACACGAACGCGGATCCGTCCCAGTATTGGACGGGAGTAGCCGTCACCGCGTAACCGCTTGGCCCAGCGGCTGCGGTGTAGGTCGCGGGACACGCGACGTACGGATTTGCCGTGTTGTCCTTGATCGACTCCGCTGCGTGGACCAGAGCGGTCGCAGCCGAAGCCTGCTGACGATGCCGGGTTGACAGGGCGATCGCGGCAGCCATTGACGCGACGATGGTCACGACCGCAATCCCCAAGATTGCAATGGTCACGAGGAGTTCCGCGAGGGATTCCCCCGCCTCGCCGTGGCAGCGGGGATCGCGTCGATCAACGTTCGCGTTCATACCGTGCCCCTGAGCTTCAATGACCACCCAGAGTGTACGTCACACTGTCTGGCGCGGGAACTCTGTCACCTTCGGTGGCAGAGTTCCCGCGCCGCCCGGACCCTGTAGGCTACGGAGAGTGGTGAAGCGCGCCTGAGGAAGGGCGCATTGTGGTGCCACAAGACAGCATGATGGAAGGTAGGGGCTGTGTTGCAGCGTTCCAACGCTAGGAAGCACGCGGGCGAGGCGGGTTTCACGCTCGTCGAACTCCTCGTTGTCATCGTCATCCTCGGGATTCTTGCCGCGATCGTTGTGTTTGCGGTGGGAGGTATCACTGACAAGGGTCAGACGGCATCTTGCAAGGCTGACAAGGCGACGCTGGAAGCAGCGGAAGAGGCGTACTTCGCTTCGCTGCCGACAGGCGTCTACGTGGACAGCACTGTCGCGAACAGCGGCGGACTGCTCGTGCCGAAGTTCCTCCACGAGGCGTCGACGCTGCACGAGGTGCAGGCAGGAACACCCACAGGTAGCTACACGATTACGGGGATCGGTTCCTGCACTGGGCAATAGCTCTCCTCCGATCAATGCCAGGGTCGGTACGCGGCCCCGGCGTTGATCGCGGGCCCCGGTCGTTTCAGGTGGCGGCGGAGATCGTCGGCGCCGAGCCCTGACTGACTTCATTCGGGAAGAGCGTGTGGGTGACCGCCTGTTCATAGGACACCACGCCGCTAGCTACGAGTTCGGTCAATGACGCCTCGAGCGTCAGCATCCCGTCCTTGCTGCCGGTCGAGATGATGTTGCGCAGTTGGTTCGTCCTGCCATCGCGCACGATGTTGCGAACCGCGAATGTGGCCATCAGCACCTCGAACGCGGCGACGCGACCACCACCGAGGCGGGGGATCAAGCGCTGCGACATCACAGCCTGCAGCGCGCCGGCGAGTTGCACGCGGATCTGTGATTGCTGCTCACCCGGGAAGACGTCGACGATGCGGTCGAGCGTCTGCGCGGCGTCGTTGGTGTGGAGGGTCGCGAACACGAGGTGACCGGTCTCCGCGATGGTGAGCGCCGTCTGGATGGTCTCGTTGTCGCGCATCTCACCGACGAGCAGCACGTCGGGGTCCTCGCGGAAGGCCGAGCGCAGGGCCCGGGGGAAGCTCTCGGTGTCGGTGCCGACCTCGCGCTGGTTGACCGCGGCCCGCTTGTGGTTGTGCACGTATTCGATCGGATCCTCGATCGTCACGATGTGGCACGGCCGGTTGGCATTGATGACGTCGAGCATCGAGGCGAGCGTCGTCGACTTGCCCGAACCGGTTGGCCCGGTCACCAGGACGAGGCCCTGCGGCAGCTCCACGAGCTCGTCGGCGATCGGCGGTAGCCCGAGCTGCTCGAACGTGGGGATCTGGAAGGGGATGAGGCGCAGCGCGAGGGCGGCACACCCGCGCTGGTGGAAGGCGTTGCCACGGAAGCGGCCTCTATCGCCCCAGCTGAACGCGAAGTCGACCTCGTACTCCGCCTTGAACCGATCACCGAGCTCCGTCCCGAGCAAGTTGGAGACGAGGCGCTCGGTGTCGTCGGAGGTGAGTACCGGCAAGTCGAGCGGCGCCAGCGCTCCGTCAACACGCACCAACGGAGGGGTGCCGACGGTGATCAGAAGGTCGGTCGCCCGCCGGTCCCAGAGCTGTTGCAAGAGCGGTTCGATCGAGGTGCTGCTGACTTCGGCCATCCCCCAATGATGCAGCACGCGTGCGCCGGGTCGTGACGAACTCGGTTCAGGTACGGCGTAGTTGCACCCGCGCGACGCTCGGGACCGGTGGCGACACCACTCGCTTCTCACTCGGGGAAGCATCTCGTCCCGCGGCACCGAGGTCGCGTTCAAGGTGAGCAGCCGCGGTTCGCTCGACACGTGGACGTGGCGCCCCTACGTCATGGATCTCGCGACCATGAAGCGCCACCCGCTCAACGAGAAGAACACGTCGACGACAAGGT
>DASXXX010000314.1:0-18367 GCA_036502765.1 Acidimicrobiia bacterium
GGCACCGACGTTCACGATCTTCTGGCGGGCACCCGCCCAGCCGACCTGCCCGGCGTCGAGGCCGAGGTCGGCCACCGTCACCAGGTCGACGGGCTTGTTCTTCGCCGCCATGATCCCCTTGAACGAGGGGTAGCGGGGCTCGACGACACCGGCGGTCACGCTCACGACCGCGGGGAGCGAGGCCTCGACCTCGTCGAAGCCCTCCTCGGTCTGGCGCTGGATGGTGACCTTGCCGTCGCCGATCTCGACGTGCTTGGCGAAGGTGAGTGACGGCCAGCCGAGCACCTCGGCGACCTGCGCCGGGATGGTGCCGGTGTAGCCGTCGGTCGACTCGGTGGCGGTGACCACGAGGTCGATGCCGCCGGCCCGCTCGACCGCCTTGGCGATCACCTTGGCCGTCGACAGCGAGTCGGAGCCGGCAAGCGCGTCGTCGGACACGAGGACGGCCCGGGCCGCACCCATGGCCAGCGCGGTCCGCAGACCGGAGACCTCACCGTTGGGCGCCATCGAGATGAGGACGACCTCGCCCCCGCCGGCCTTCTCCGCCAGTTGCAACGACATCTCGACGCCGTAGGCGTCGGAGTCGTCGAGGATGAGCTTGCCCGAGCGGTCGAGGGTGTGGTCGCCGCCGAGGCTGCCCGGGACGGCCGGGTCGGGGATCTGCTTCACGCAGACTGCGATGTTCATTCGGTGCTGCTCCGTGATCCGGGCGCGCCGATCAACCGGTCGCGCCTCACTGATGACCTGATTCTTGCCGCGATCGGGCCGGCCAGGCGAAACGTGGGTACCGTCGAGCCCTTGGAGGCCGCCATCCCGAAACGAGCCGTGCTGGACATCCTCGTCGTGGGAGCGGGTCCGGCCGGGGTCGCCGCCGGGCTCGAGGCCCGCCGCCTCGGGCTCGACTCCCTCGTGGTCGACAAGGCCACCTTCCCGCGCGACAAGACCTGCGGCGACGGCCTCACCACGGGGGCATTGCGCGTGCTCGACGAGATCGGGTTCGACGTGCGCGCGCTCCCCTCCTGGGCGGCGGTCACCGACACCGTGCTCGTCTCGCCCACCGGTCGCGAGGTCGAGGTGCCACTGCCCCCCGACGGCGCGTACGCGGGGGTGGTCCCCCGCGTCGAGCTCGACGCCGCGCTGGTCGAGCACGCGCGCGCGCACGGCGTCGAGGTGCTCGAAGGCGCGGGGGTGACCGTGATCGACGCGGGCGACGACACCGTCACCGCGACGCTGGCCGACGGCACCGAGGTGACCGCGCGCTTCGTGGTCGCCGCCGACGGTCACTGGTCGCCGGTCCGGCGCATGATCGGCGCCGAATCGGCGACGCCACTCGGCAGCTGGCACGCGTTCCGCCAGTACTTCACCGGGGTCGACGACCGTCGCCTCTGGGTGCTGTTCGAGGAAGACCTCCTCCCCGGCTACGCCTGGGTGTTCCCCGTGGGCGCGCCGGGCGAGCGTCGCGCCAACGTCGGTTTCGGTGTGCTCCGTGCTTCAACTTCGAAGGGAGCCGACGGCCCGAGCGGCAAGGCGCTGGCCGCGCAGTGGCGCAGCCTGGTCGAGCGTCCCAGCATCCGGCGCGCGCTCGGACCCGACGCCAAGCCCGAGGGCACGGTGCGCGCGTGGCCGATCCCGGCCGCCTACGACCGCGACCGTCTCACCCACGGTCGCGTGCTCTTCGCCGGCGACGCCGGCAACGTCGTCGACCCGATGACCGGCGAAGGGATCGCACAGGCGATCGAGACCGGCCTGCTCGCAGCGCGCGCGATCGCCGCGTCACCGTCACACGCGTCTTCGCCGTTTGACGCGACCTCGGTCGCCGCTCGCTACCGCGCCGACGTCGACCGCGAGCTCGGTGCCGATCTGCGCTTCGCCTCCCTCTTGCAGCACGTGCTGCGCGTGCCGCTCGGCGCGCGCGCCGCCATCCGCACCGCGTCGCTCACGCCCTGGACCCGGCGCAACTTCGCCCGCTGGATGTGGGAGGACTACCCCCGCGCCCTGCTGCTCACCCCGAAGCGCTGGCACCGCAGGATGTTCGAACCCTCCCCCGCCTACTCCAACGTTCACGTGCCTGACGGCACCGCCGTGAACATTGACGTGCCTGACGGCACCGGCTCCCTACACTCGACGGATGGCCCTCACTGAGCACTGGCTGACGGCCCCGCACTGGTCGAGCGACATCCCTCTCGACACGCCGCACCCCCGGGTGAGCGCGCTCGACGAGCACGGCTACGTCGTGGTGCGCGACGCCGATCCCATCCCCGAGTCCGAGTACATCGACCTCGAGTACATGGACTGGAAGAGCGGCGGCGACACCAACTTCGCACCGATCGCCACCGCCGACGGCGAGCTCGACTGCCGGGGCTTCTGGAAGCCGGGCGAGGAGCGACCCGACAAGGGCGGCCGGTTCACCTCCAACGCGCAGCACTGCCCGACCATCGTCGCCGAGGTCGAGTCGGTGGGCGCCGACTTCGGTCGTGTGCGCGTGATCAAGCTCGAGCCCCAGAGCTACGACGACGCGCTGCGTCAGATCCACCGCGACGACAACAACCGCTTCAACCCCGACGCCGACGGATGGGTGGTGCGCTCGTGGATCGAGCTCACCGACAACCCCGACAGCTTCATGGTCCTCATGGAGCAGGGACCCGACGGTCTGCCCGACCCCGCCACCGAAGTCCGCGTCCCGCTGCACCGCGGTGCGCGCTTCGTCGTCGACACGCAGCGGCTCTGGCACGTGGTGTGCCACACCGGCACCGAGCCGCGCTACGCGCTCATCTCCAGCTTCGAGAGCGGTCCCGCGCTCGAAACCTGGATCTCTCGACACCTCTGATCAATAGCTGCCCTTGATCACGAAGTAGGACCCGCGGATCGTGCCCGCGAGCTTCGACTTCTGCCGCGCGAACTTGAACTTCTCGGCGAGCTCTGCCGGGATCTCCATGCCGTCGGAGAGCTTGAACCCGACCGCGCGCTTGCCGCCGTCCGCGAGCTCGTACATCACGTTGATCGAGAGTCCGCTCTCGTAGAACACGTACGCGAACTTGATGCCGGCGGCCTCGAACTCCGTGGCCTCGAGCGGCTTCGACGCGATGACGAGGTCGCGCTCCTGCAGGATGGTCGCGACCCACGCGATCGTCTGCTTCGCCTTGCTCGCCGGTTCCACCGTGAACACGTGGTCGTACTTGTTCTTGAAGTAGCGCGCCTCGTTGGCGCGCAACCCGGCGAGCGCGTCCGGAACCGGCGACGATTCCAGTCCCACCGTCGAGACGTCCTTGAAGTCCACTACGTACGACATCGCTTGCTCCGTTTCCTCGTCAGCCGTCGCCCGCCACGGGCGACGCGTGGTGCACCACCATCTTCCACTTGTCGCCGTCGGCGTCGGAATCGTGACCGCGCACGAACACGTTGATGCTCGTGGCCTTCGAGCCCGAGAGATCGTCGGCCTCACCGGCCTGCAGGATGTTCTCGTCGAGCGTGACCCACGCGGTGTCGCCCACCACCGTGACCAGCTCGTCGGTGAGGACGAACTGGATGTAGCCGGTGTTGCGGAAGATCGCGTCCCACGAACCGGCGACGCGCGCCCAACCCCGCAGCATCGGCCAGCCCGGGTGCGTCACGACGATGCGGTCGGAGTGCTCCCACACGTCGGCCATCGCGTCGAGGTCACGCTCTTCGAGCGCGGCGTAGAACGCGGAGTTGGCCGCGCGGACGCCTTCCTCATCAGCAGCGGCCTCATCAGACGCGTCGAGGTCGGCGTCGCTCACGCGCGCTTCAGCTGGGCCAGCACCGACGTCCACACCTCGGGATCCGACTGGTACGGCGCGTCGAAGTTGAGGCGGTCGAGCACGTCGCCGTAGAGGGCGACGATCGCATCGGCGAGCGCGTCGGGCGCGGCCACGACCGCGAACGTGTCGAGCATCTCGTCGGTGATCAGCTCTCCCATCGCCACCCATTCGCCCTTGCGCGAGAGCCCGTTGAGCTGGGTGCCGAGGTCTTCCCAACCGTGCAGGCGCAGCACGCCGTGGTAGCCGGGCGTCGAGCCGTAGAACGCGATCTGCTGCTTGGTACCAGTGCGCGCCCGCTCCCACTGCTCGTCGGTGGTGCCGGTGACGACGAACACCGGGAGGCTCAGCGTGAAGTCGGCGCGCGTGCGTCCGCTCTTGACGAACCCGCGCTCGATGCCCGGCAACGTGACCTCGTGCACGTACCGCTCGGTGGTGAACGGGTGCAGGATCATGCCGTCGGCCACTTCGCCCGCGACCTCGGTCATGAGGTCGCCGACGGCGGCGAGCATCACCTTCGGTGCGCCGTACGGGTTGGGGCCGGGATCGAAGAAGGGCGTCATCAGGGTGTGCGTGTAGAACTCGCCCTTGAACGCGAGCTTCTCGTCGCCGTTCCACGCCGCCCAGATCGCGCGCATGGCCAGGATGAACTCGCGCATGCGGGCCGCGGGGTGCGACCACGGCATCGAGAACCGTCGCTCGATGTGGGGCTTGATCTGGCTGCCGAGCCCGAGGGTGAAGCGTCCCTTCGACGCCAGCTGCAGGTCGTTGGCGATCGACGCCATCGTCATCGGCGTGCGCGCGAACGCGATCGCGACCCCCGTGGAGAGCTCCAACCGCTCGGTCGCCCGCGCCGCGAGCAGCAGCGGGAAGAACGGATCGTGGCTCGTCTCCGCGGTGGCGCCGCCGTCGTAGCCGTCGGCCTCGAGCGCGCGCGCCCGGTCCTCGATCTCGTCGAACGACCCACCCAGCATCCCGTCGATCTTCACGCCCCGCACGCTACTGAGTTGATCGCCTCCCATCCGCTTCCCTGTCACACCCCCGCGGTACCGTCGATCCCGTGAGCCTCGCACCCCCCTGGTCGCTGTCACCGAGCTCCGTCTCGTCGTTCAAGGAGTGCCCCCTCGCGTTCCGTTTCTCCTACCTGGAGCGCCTCCCCGAGCCCCCGTCGGTCTGGACCACGAAGGGCACGCTGGTGCACCGCGCGCTCGAGCTCCTCCTCGACCGCCCGGCCGACGAACGCTCGATCGACGCCGGCCTCGCCGACCTCGCCCAGGCCCGGGTGGAGCTCGCACCCCACCCCGACTTCGCCGATCTCGACCTCACCGAGGAGGAATGGGCCAAGTTCGACTCCGACTCCGAGTCGCTGGTGCACAAGTACTTCGAGCTCGAGGACCCGCGCACGATCACACCCATCGGCCTCGAGCTCAAGCTCGAGGCCGACCTCGGCCGCACCCGCCTGCGCGGCATCATCGACCGCCTCGAGCTCGACGAGCACGGCGAATTCGTGGTCACCGACTACAAGACCGGCTCCGTGCCCTCCGAGTTCTGGGAGGCGAAGAGCCTGGCCGGGGTGCACATGTACGCGTTGTTGTGCGAGCGCATGCTCGGCCGACGCCCGGCGCGGGTGCAGCTCTACTACCTGTCGAAGCCCGAAGCGATCATTGCTGCGCCCACCGAGCAGTCGATCCGGGGGGTCGAGCGCCGCACGTCGGCCATGTACGACGCCATCTCCACCGCCTGCGCGCGCGACGACTTCCGAGCGAAGCCCGGGCGACTGTGCGACTTCTGCACGTTCAAGCCCTACTGCCCCGCCCACGGGGGCAACCCGGTCGACGCCGCCGAGCTGCGCGGGCCGGGCACGATGATCGAGTCGACACTTCCGCTGGAACCGTCTCTCCCACTCGCGACACCGCTCGTCGCCGCGAGCTGAACCGACAAGCTCTTCCGCCCGTCGGTTCGGCAGGTCAGTGGTTCGGTAGCCTCACCCGATGCTGTCGCGGGTCCACGCGCTCGACCTGCGGATCGACACGTGGGTCGAACGGGTCCGCGGGCCCGCCCTCGACCCCGTGTTCTACGGACTGTCGAGCGCCGCCGACCACGGGCTCCTGTGGCTGCTCGTGGCCTCGGGCCGGGCGGCTCGCGACGGCGATCCCGCGGTCGCGCTGCGCCTCGGCGCCGCGCTCGGGGTGGAGTCGCTGCTCACCAACGGACCGATCAAGGCCATGTTCCGGCGGGTGCGCCCCGAGGGCGACCACCCACCCGAGGGACCGCTCCCCTACGGGATGCACCGCCCGCTCACCAGTTCGTTCCCGTCCGGCCACGCCGCGTCGGCGTTCACCGCCGCCACGCTCCTCGCCGGCGGTCCCGCCACGCCGCTGTGGTTCGCGCTCGCCGCCGCCGTCGCTTCGAGCCGGGTCTACACGCGCATGCACCACACCTCCGACGTCGTGGCCGGCGCCGCGCTCGGCCTCGCCCTGGGCACCGTCGCCCGGCGTCTCCTACCGCTGCGCTGACCTCCCACCCTCGCTCCGTCCTGGGTGTGCGGACGGAAGGTGTCGGGTAAGGTCGTTGAAGACGCAACAATCTCGGTCGAGCACCCCTGGAGGTCCCCCGTGGCCCGTTCCATCGCCGTCACCTTCGACTACCGCTGCCCCTTCGCCTACAACGGCAACGCTGCGGTCATCGCCGCCGTGCGCGCCGGCAGCGACGTCGACTTCCACTTCACGCCGTTCTCGCTCGACCAGGCGCACGCCGAGGAAGGCGAGACGCCGGTGTGGGAGCGCGACCCGTCCGACTGGGGCACGGGCACGCTCGCGCTGCAGTACGGCCTCGCGGTGCGCGACGCGTTCCCCGACCAGTTCTTCGACGCCCATCTCGCGCTGTTCGCCGCCCGTCACGACCAGGGCCTGAAGCTCGGCCACGAAGACGTCGTGCGCGACGCGGTCGCCGCGGCCGGGCTCGACCCCGACGCCGTCGCCGAGGAGGTCGCCAGCGGTCGTCCCCTGAAGACCCTCGGCACCGAGCACTCGGAAGCCGTCGACCGGTGGGAGGTGTGGGGCGTGCCCACCTACATCGAGGGCGAAGAAGCGGTGTTCGTGCGCTTCATGGAGCGGGGCCGGGTCGACGACCTCGAGCGCGCCATCGACATGCTCCAGTGGTCGCGTCTCAACGAGTTCAAGCGCACCCGCATCTCGCGGTAGCCGCTCAGCGGATGATCGCAGGTCCTGCGAGCTGGGTCATCACCTCGGCCCACTCCTCGGCGCCCGGGTCGCGCCACTCGCGGTGTGTGCACCGCGTCGCGAGGTCGCGGACGTAGACGTGGAGCGTGGGGGCGTCGTCGGCCAACTCGACGAGCTCCCCCGATCGCGGGAACGGCGGGGCTGCCTCGAGCAGATCGCCCAACGCCACCACCGCCAGGATCCGGCTACGACAGCGAGGACACGCCGACACGGTGGCATCCTCGAGCCCGCCGGTGAACGCGAGCAGGTCACGCGCGTCATTCGCGTCGAACCGCACCTCGGCGCCGTCGGCGTCGAACACCACGAGATCGGCAGCCGCGTGATCGGGTTGACGATCGGGTTCGCGCACGGCCGCACCGTAGCCCCGGCCCGCGCGGACACAACACGTCGTCACTCGCCCGGAGCTACGGTCGCCGTCATGCGCGCGCTCGTGATCGCCGACCAGCAGGTTCGGGTCGAAGAACGTCCTGATCCGCAGGCCGGTCCCGGTGAGGTGGTCGTGCGCGTGCACGGCGCCGGACTCAACCGCGCCGACCTGGTGCAACGCGCCGGCTTCTACCACGCGCCACCGGGCTCGCCCGCCGACATCCCCGGCCTCGAGTTCGCCGGCGAGGTGGTCGCGCACGGTGACGGCGTCACCGAACTCGCGCTCGGCGCGCGCGTCTTCGGCATCGCCGGAGGCGGCGGTCAGGCGGAGCTGCTCGCGGTCCCCGCATCGCAGTGCGCGGCGGTGCCCGACGGCATCGACCTGGTCACCGCCGGCAGCATCCCCGAGGTCTTCGTCACCGCCCACGACGCGCTGGTCACCCAGTGCGCGATGCAACCGGGCGAGGTGCTCCTCGTGCAGGCGGTCGGCTCGGGCGTCGGCACGGCCGCGCTGCAACTCGGCCGCGCGACCGGCTGCACCGTGGTCGGCACCGCCCGCACCGCGGAGAAGCTCGAACAGGCGCGCACCCTGGGTCTCGACCACGGCGTGCTCGCGGCACGCGAGTTCGACCCGGCCGCGTTGGCCGCCGACATCACCGACGCCGTCGGCAGCGTCGACGTGGTCCTCGAGCTCGTGGGCGGCGACTACCTCGTCACCGACCTCGCCGTCACCGGACTGCGCGGCCGCATCGCGCTCGTCGGGATGATGGCCGGCACGCGCACGCAGGTCGACCTCGGTGCACTGCTCATGAAGCGGATCCGCGTCTACGGCACCACGCTGCGCGCGCGGTCGGTCGAGGAGAAGGCGGCCGCCACCGACGGCTTCGTCCGCGACGTCGTGCCGTTGCTGGCGAGCGGTGAGATCGTGCCCGTGGTCGCGCGCACGCTGCCGCTCGCCGACGGACCCGCGGCCTACGAACTGCTGGCGTCCGACACCGTCTTCGGCGGCATCGTGTTGGACACGACCTGAACCCTGCGGCGCGTCAGCCGATGAGGATCGTCACCCGCGGTGGGTTGTCGGCGCGGTCGACGCGGAACGGCCGCAATGAGTCGAGCCCGATCACCCATCGCACGGTGTCCTGACCGGCGAGGTCCTTCCCGTCGGGCAGTTCACGCACGATCACCAGGTGGTTGTGCGCGCCATAGTCGAGCGAGAGGTTGCCGGTGTACGTCGGCTGCGGGCTGTCCGGCACGCTCAGGTCCGTACTCGCCGCCGGCGAGACCGTCACCAGGAGGAGCGCGGCGCCGGGCACGTCGATCGCGGTGTCACCGTCCTTGAACGGCTCGGCCTCGGCGTCGTGGTAGCCGACGGTGTACCCCGGCGGCGTGCCGTCGCCGCGGGTCTGGAACGTGAGGGTCACCGCGTCGAGGCACCCCTGGGCGCCGGCGGTGGCGTCGATCAGGAACGCGGGCGCGGTCGGGCCACTGGACGTGATCTACGTCGTCGAGCCGTGGAAGCCCGGGCACGTGTCGGAGCCGCCGGCGACGGTCGTCACCGGCGCGATCGTCGTGGGCGCGATCGTCGTCGGCACGGTGGTCGTGCTCGACGTCTGGTCGGAGCCGCCACCCGAGCACGCAGCCAGCGCGGACCCGATCAGGGCGACGGCCACCACGACGGTCCGCATCGAGCGGAGGCTACCCACGCCCAGGCCTCCTCCCTCGCTCGCGCGGGCAGGACGCCGGCTCGCGTACGCTGATCCGCCGATGACCACGCTGGCCGAGCGCCTCGGGTACCCCGCCGACGCCAAGTTGTTGATCGTGTCGTGTGACGATCTCGGCCTGACCCACGCCGGCAACGTCGCCACGTACGACGCGCTCCGCCACGGCCTGGCCACGAGCGCTTCGCTCATGGTGCCGTGCCCGTGGGCCCGCGACGCCGCCGGCGGCTACCGGGGCGAGGACGTCGGGGTGCACCTCACGCTCAACGCCGAGCTCGAGACCTACCGCTGGGGGCCGATCACGCACTCACCGAGCCTGCTCGACGGCGACGGCGGATTCCCCCGCACCGTCGAGGACGCGTGGGACCACGCCGACCTCGACGAGGTGCGGCGTGAGTGCCGAGCGCAGATCGAACGGGCCATCGTGTGGGGCTTCGACGTGAGCCACCTCACCAGCCACCTGGGCGCGCTCCAGCCGCGGCCCGAGTTCTTCGACGCCTACCTCGAGCTGGCGATCGACTTCGGGCTCCCGCTGCGTCTCGGGGGCGAGGAGGCCGAGCACATCGCGGGCTTCCCGTTCCGCCGGCTCGCGGCCGACGAGGGTGTCGTGTTCCCCGACCACCTGGTCGCGTGCCCGCCGGGCGCGCGTCGGCGCGTCGAGCGCGCGCTGTTCGAGCTCGAGTCCGGGGTCACCGAGCTCGCGCTGCATCCCGGCATCGACACCGACGAACTACGCGCCGCGTGCAGCGACGACTGGTCGGGGCGGGTCGAGGACCATGCCCTGCTGTCGCACGACCCGTCGTTCCGCGACCTCGTGGCGCGCTCCGGGGCCGAGGTCATCGGCTGGCGCTCGCTGCGCGACCTGCAACGCGGCTGACCCTCTCGCCCGACCGTTAGCTGCGGGAATCCACCGCAGCGAGCACGTCGAGCACCAGCCCGAGGTCACCGGCGGTCTTCATGCGTCCCTGCATGAACGCCGCGCTCGCGGTGGTCTCGCCGTAGGCCACTGCGGCGGCGATCGTCGCGGGGAACGTGAGGGTCAGCGCGGCGCCATTCACCGAGCCAGGCGCGACTTCGGCCACCACGCCGTCCTCGACCCGCACCTGCCAGGAGGCGTCGCCGTCGGGCAAGCCGGTCACCACGACCTGCACCGCACCGGAGCCACCCGGGGCACGGCCCCGGCCCACCCAGCCGTCGAACCAGCCTTCGTCCAGGCTCACGTCGCTCCTCCTGCAGTCACATTGGTCTGCGCCCGCACGCCCGCGAACAGATCGTGTTCGGGCTCGTCGGGCGTGGGCAACTCCAGGCCCGGCACCAGCGAGCGGGCGAGCACGTACTCCTCCCAGGGAAACGTCTCGCGCAGCAACTCGTCGGGCACACGCATCCAGTGGCTGTCGGGGTCGATCTGGGTGCGGTGCGCGATCAGCGCCTGGCGCCGCGGCTCGAGGAAGTCACCGACGTCGACCAGCGTCGTCGGCGGCGAGATCGGGAGGTCGGCTCCCGCGAACCGCTCCTCCATCTGCGCGATCCGCTCGGCGTAGGGGCTCTCCTCCCCGATCTGCTCGTACGCATCGTGCAGCGCGCGGATGCGACGGAACGAGAAGCCCGAGTAGTAGAGCTTCACCGGCTGCCACGGCGCTCCGGCCTCGGGGAAGCGATCGGGATCACCGGCGGCGTCGAACGCGACCACCGAGATCTCGTGGACGCGGATGTGATCGGGATGCTCGTAGAACGCGCGCTCGTCGCCGTAGGTCACGAGAACCTGGGGCTGCTCGCGTCGGATGATCGCCACCAGCTTCTCCACCGCTTCTGCGAGCGGCGCGTTGGCGAAGTTGTCGGCGCGGGCATTCGCCTCGGTGCCGGCCATGCCCGAGTCGCGGTACCCGAGGAGGTAGAGCTCGTCGTAGCCGATGGCGTCGACGCTGGCGCGCAGCTCGGCCATGCGCACCGCCCCGAGGTTCGCCCGCACCTCGGGCGTGTCGGCCGCGGGATTGAGGATCTCGCCCTCCTCGCCACCAGTGCAACACACCAGCGCGGATCGGATGCCCTCGGTCGCGTAGCGCGCCACCGTGCCCGCGCCCTTCGACGCTTCGTCGTCGGGGTGGGCGTGCACCGACACCAACCGGA
The DNA here is from genome assembly GCA_036502765.1 of Acidimicrobiia bacterium. GTDB lineage: Bacteria > Actinomycetota > Acidimicrobiia > IMCC26256 > DASPTH01 > DASUAS01. Next base: position 11,230 of record DASXXX010000314.1, read on the forward strand.
GCGGATGACCAGCAGTGTCGAGAGGACGCGACATCCCGTGCGACGCTAGCGGCCCCGCCCGCGGTCGCGGCACGGAAACCGACCGGTACCCTGCCCCGCATGCCCCGGCGCCTGTTCGCGTGCTTCGTCGCGCTCGCGTCGATGACCGGCGCGTTCGCGACGCTCGCCACTGCGACCGCGGCGACACCGGCGACCGCGGCACCAGCCGCCGACGCGCCGGCAGCCGAAGCCAGCCCGACCGGGCTCTCCGCGTGGCGCGCGTGCGGCAGCAAGCTCCAGTGCGCCACCCTCACCGTGCCGGTCGACTACACCCAGCCCGACGGCGAGCAGGTCGACATCGCGGTCGCCCGTCTGCGCGCCACCTCACCCGCCTCACCCGCCTCGTCCGCCTCGTCCGCCGAGCCCGTCCAACACCTCGGATCGCTGGTCTTCAACTTCGGTGGACCCGGTGACGCCGGCACCGGAACCCTTCCGGGGTACGCGGCGCAGATCCCCGCCGCGGTCCGGGCCCGGTACGACCTCGTGAGCTTCGATCCGCGCGGCACCGGCAAGTCGCGGCCGGTCGAGTGCATCGACGACGCCACCGCCGACCGCCTCAACGCCGTCGATCCCACCCCGAGCTCCGATGCCGACCTGCAGGCGTTCTACGACGACACCCACGAGCCGGTCGACCTGGTGGCGCGGTGCGTCGCCCGGAACGGGGCGTGGCTCGCGCAACTCGGCAGCCGCAACGTGGCCCGCGACCTCGATCGGCTGCGCGCCGCGCTCGGTGAGGACACGTTGTCGTTCGTCGGGTACTCGTACGGCACGGTGATCGGCTCGGTGTACGCGCAGATGTTCCCCGACCGCGTGGGGCGCATGGTGCTCGACTCGCCGGTCGATCTCTCGGCCAATGCACTCGACGAGCTCCGCGGCAACGCACAGGGGTTCGAACAGGCGCTCGAGGACTTCCTCGCCGACTGCGCCGGGAACTCCCACTGCTCGTTCCACAGCGGGGGCGATCCGACCAGTGCCCTCGCCAACCTCCAACGCCGCTTCGAACGCGGCCTCGAACTGCCGACTGTCGACGTCTCCACCGGCGCGACGTCGAAGCGGAAGACGGGCGTCGCCGCGTTCTACACCGCGTTGATCTCCGCGCTGTACGACCGCCAGTACGGCTGGCCCGAGCTCGCCGACGCGCTCGACCGGGCGCGCGGCGGTGACGGCAGCTACCTCCTCGCGCTCGCCGACCTGTACAACGGGCGACGCGACGACGGCAGCTACGACAACATCGACCAGGTCATCGGCGTGATCCTCTGCGACGACCGCGACGACCCGATGGAGAGCTTCGACGACTACCGCGCCGAGTACGACCGCGAGGTCGCGCAGTACCCGTTGCTCGGCGCCTACGTCGGCAGCTCCGTGCTGGGCTGCGACCCCCGGCTCCCCCGCCCGCCGGCCACCGAGCAGGTCGGCGACGTGCACGTCACGGGCTCGGCGCCGATCCTCGTGGTGGGCACGACCCGCGACCCGGCGACGCCCTTCGCCGGCGCGCAGGACCTCGTCACGCGACTCGCAGGGTCACGGCTCCTCACGTTCGACAGCACCGAGCACACCGCGTACTCCAAGAACGCATGCATCGACCGCGCGGTGAACGCCTACCTGTTGCGCGGGACGTTGCCGCCCGCGGGCACCGTCTGCACCGCCTGACACCGACCAGTCAGCGGTCAGGCAGCCGGCGCTCAGGCAGCAGCGGTCAACCGGAACGGGGAACGTCCTTCCACGGCAGGTCGCGCGACTGGTCGGGATCCTTCGGGAGTCCGAGCACGCGCTCGCCGAGGATGTTGCGCATGATCGCCGACGTGCCGCCCTCGATCGTGTTCGCCTGCGCGCGGAGGAACCCGCGGGCGACGGTGCGCGGGCCGTCGGCACCGCCGCCGACGAAGCTGAAGGTCTCCTCGCCGACGAGCCCCTTGCCCTCCCACGCGATCCCGTTGGCACCCTCGAGGTCGACGGCCAGCTTCTGCAGCCGCTGGTTGAACTCCGCGCTCTGCAGCTTGGTGATCGACCCCTCCGGCCCGGCCTCCGCGCCGCGGCGCCGCCGGTCGGCGGCGCGCTGGTTGTTGAGCGCGATCAACCGGTGGTCGATCCACGCCGCGACCAACCGCTGCCGCAGGACGGCGTCGTCCACGGGTGCGAACCGGTCGATCACCCGCTGCACGGGGCTGCCACCGATCGTGTCGCCGCTCACCGACCCGGGACCCGAGAGCGAGACGCGCTCGTTCATGAGCGTGGTGATCGCGACCCGCCATCCCTCACCGACGGGCCCGAGCCGCCACGCGTCGGGGATGCGCGCGTTCTCGAAGAACACCTCGTTGAACTCGGCGTCGCCGGTGATCTGGCGCAGGGGCCGCACCTCCACGCCGGGCTGGTGCATGTCGACCACGAAGTAGCTCAGGCCCTTGTGCTTGGGCTGGTCGGGATCGGTGCGCGCCAGCAACATGCCGTAGCGGGCGAGGTGCGCGAGCGACGTCCACACCTTCTGACCGTTGACGACCCACTCGTCACCGTCGCGTTCCGCCCGCGTCGCCAGGCCGGCGACGTCGGAGCCGGCACCGGGCTCGCTGAAGAGCTGGCACCAGATCTCCTCGTTGGTGGCGATGCCGCGCAGGAACTGCTGCTTGACCTCTTCGCTCCCCCACGCAATGACGGTGGGGCCACCCATGCCGATGCCGATGATGTTGGTGGGCCGCGGCACCCGGTACTGGTTGATCACCTCGTTCACCGCACGCGCCTGACCGGGTGCGAGCGACGAACCGGCGCGGTACTCCGCCGGCCACGTGGGCGTGGCGAAGCCGGACTCACCGAACGCGGTGCACCAGGCGGCGTAGTCGAGGTCGGCGCGCAGGGCCGACGCCTTCGTGGTGTCGCCGGCGTCGATCGCCTCCATCCACCCCGCGGGCAGGTTGTCGGCCAACCACTCGTGCGTGCGATCGCGCAGCTCCTCGGCGGTGAGCGCGCTCAGATCGTTCGACATCGCTACTTCTCCCTCGGCGCAGGCTCCCTCGTGTGCAGCCCCCTCGATCGGGCCGAGCGTAGGCTCCCCGTCGATGATCCGCGTGTGGCGCTACGTCGCCGGGAAGCCCGGACGCGAAGAGGTCTCGGTCGACGATCTCCAGGGTCAGCCCGATCCCGACCACGCGCTCGTGTGGATCGATGCCGAGGGCGACGGCGACAAGGAGCGCCTCCACGAGCTGAAGGCGAAGCTGGGCATGGGCGCCGCCGTCGTCGACGCCATCCTCAACCCGCGTGAACGCACCAAGCTCATGCGCTACGGCGACTACTTCCACGTGGCCGTGCACGACTGCAACTGCTCGCGCGGCGAGGTGAACAGCCGCGAGATCGACATCGTCACCGGGCCCGGGTGGCTGCTGACCGTCCGCCACCCCGACGAGAACGGTGAGCAGGTCGACCTCGAGGAGGTCGGTCGTCGCTTCGAGCTCCAGCGAGCGGAACACGGCAGCGACGAGCAGGGATTTCTCCTGTGGGCGATCTTCGACGTGCTCGTCGACGGCTACTTCGACGTCACCGATCTGATCGACGACCGACTCGACGAGCTGGAGGAGAAGGTCTTCCCTGATTCGTTCGATGATCTGACCTCGACCGCCAACGTGCCGAAGGCCATCTTCGCGGTGCGCACCGATCTCACAGTGGTGCGCCGCGCCGCGGCGCCCCTGCGCGAGGTCGTCAACGCGATCATCCGCCGGGAGATCGACTTCGTCGGAGACCAGGCCATCGTGCACTTCCACGACGTGTACGACCGCGTGCTGCGCGTCGGCGACCTCGCGGAGGCCCAGCGCGACCTCCTCAACGGGCTCCTCGAGGCAAACCTCGCGGTCACGTCGAACCAGCTCAACCAGGTGATGAAGAAGATGACGTCGTGGGGCGCCATCCTCATCGTGGCCACGCTCATCGCCGGCATCTACGGCATGAACTTCCGCCACATGCCCGAGCTGAAGTGGGCGTTCGGCTACCCGGCTGCGCTCGCGCTCATGGGCATCACCACGTTCGTGCTGTGGCGCTACTTCAAGCGCAAGAACTGGCTCTGAGCTCCGCGCGCTTGCTCTAATGGTTGGCGCTCCGCGCCAACGTCTCTGCGTCATCGGGGTCGTCGTCGACCACCTCGCCGAAGTCGCGCCGGTTGCCGATGACGCGGCTGAACCGCCACCCGATCTCCAGCAACACGATCGCGACCCCGGCCACGATGGCGGCCTCGCCGAGCACGTCGGCCGGCGGCAGCTGCACGGCGTAGAAGTCGCGGAACGCCGGCACCAGCAGGATGAACGCCACCGCGCCCACCATCGCCGCCACGAGCACCGCTTTCCAGCCGTTCGTGCGCAGAGGCGTGAACGGTCGAGCCTGCAGCACGAGCACCCACAGCGCGACCGCGATGAGCACCAGCGCCGAGGTGGTGCGCACCTCGCGGGTCGGCAGATCGTGCCCGTAGCGGGCGATGCCGTACGCAACCAACGCGGCGGTCCCCGCGACGAGACCCGCGGGGATGCAGAAGCGCAGCACCCGGGCGATGAAGCCGGGGATGTAGCGCCGCGAGTTCGGCGCGAGGGCGAGGAAGAACCCGGGGATGCCGATGGTGAAGGTGCTGATGATGGTGAGGTGCCGCGGCAGGTAGGGGTACGGCCAGCTGATCAGTGACACCGTGATCGCGAGCAGCACCGCGTACACCGTCTTGGTCACGAACAGGTTCGCCGAGCGCTCGATGTTGGCCATGACCCGCCGGCCCTCGCCCACCACGCCGGGGAGGGTCGAGAACTTCCCGTCCAGGAGCACGAGCTGCGCCACGGCGCGGGTCGCCGCCGCGCCCGAACCCATTGCCACGCCGATGTCGGCGTCCTTCAGCGCGAGCGCGTCGTTCACGCCGTCGCCGGTCATGGCCACGACGTGACCCCTCGACTGCAGCGCCGCGACCATCGACCGCTTCTGCTGGGGCGTCACGCGACCGAACACGTGGTGCTGCTCGAGCACGTCGGCCATCTCGTCGAGATCCTCGGGGAGCTCGCGGGCGTCGTAGCCGCCCTCGGGGCTCTCGAGTCCGACGCGCGCGGCGACGGCGGCGACGGTCCGCGGGTTGTCACCGGAGATCACCCGGAGCTGCACGCCCTGCGCAGCGAAATACGCGAGCGCGTCGGCCGCGTCGGGGCGGACCTTCTCCGCGAACATCACCAGCGCGACCGGTTCGAGATCGGCGGGCAGCGTCTCGCCGGTGAGCGCGTCGCTGCGCGCCAGCACCAGCGTGCGCCTGCCGCTCGACGCGAGCTCGTCGGCGCGCGCTCGCACCGGCGACGCGTTGTCGGTGAGCACCATCTCCGGCGCACCCATGATCCAGGCACCGTGGCCGTCGAAGCTGGCCGCGCTCCACTTGCGCGCCGACGAGAACGGCACTTCGCCGGTGCGCGTCCACCCCGGCGAGTCGAACTGCTCCGCCAGCGCGACCGCGGTGGCGTTGCGGTTGGGATCGTCGGCGAGCGCGCCCAACGCCTCGCTGGCCTGCGCCTCATCACTGTTCGGCAGTGCTTCGAGCTCGTCGAATGCGATCGTGCCCTCGGTGAGGGTGCCCGTCTTGTCGAGGCACACGACGTCGACGCGCGCCAGGCCTTCGACCGCGGGCAGCTCCTGGACCAGCACCTTCCTGCGGGCGAGGGTGACGGCGGCGAGCCCGAACGCCACGCTCGTCAACAGCACCAATCCCTCGGGCACCATGGCGACCGCGCCGGCGACGGTGGACCGCAGCGCGGTGTCGAGCTCGTGCTCGCGCAGTTGGCTCCAGAACAGCAGCGCGCAGACCGGGATGAGCACCCACGTGATGATGCGCAGGATGGTGTTGATGCCCTCCATCAGTTCCGAGCGGGTGAGCTGGAACTGGCGGGCCTCCTTGGCCAGCTTCGCCGCGTAGGAGTCGGGACCGACCTTGGTCGCCTGGAAGCGTCCCGAACCGGCGGCCACGAAGCTCCCCGAGAGGATCTCGTCGCCCACGGCCTTGTTGATCGGATCGCTCTCGCCGGTGAGCAACGACTCGTCGACCTCGAGCCCCTGCGCCTTGCACACCACGCCGTCACACGAGATCTGGTCGCCCGCCCGCAGCTCGAGCAGGTCGTCGAGCACCACCGCTTCGGTCACGACCTCCTGCACCTCGCCGTCGCGCACGACGCGCGCCGCCGACGCGTTCTGCACCGCGAGCTGGTCGAGCTTCCGCTTCGCCCGCACTTCCTGGAAGATGCCGATGGCGGAGTTGAGCACCAGCAACAGCGCGACGGTCGCGTCCTGGATCGGACCGATCACCAGGATCACCGCCACCGCGGCGCCGAGGATCGCGTTGAAGCGCGTGAAGACGTTGGCGCGGATGATGTCGGTCAGCTTGCGACTGGTGCGCTCGCCGGTGTCGTTGATCTGACCCCGAGCGACGCGCTCCTGCACCTCGGCCGCGGTGAGGCCGGTCGGTGCGGTCGTCGCGTCCACCCGATGACGCTACTGGCAGGGCCTAGGTCTCGACTCGAACCAGGGCGATCTCACCGGTGGCGTCGTCCTCGAGCACGCGGTAGCCGCCGAGCTCGGCCAGACGCGAACGTCCTTCGTCGGGACCCGAAGCGATCAGCTCGTCGCCCGCGAGCATCTCCACCGGGCCGCGAGGCCGGTAGATGTAGCGACCGGCGCGCCGGATCGCGAGGAGGTAGTAGCCGGTCTCGAGCTCGAGGTTGGTGGCGGCGAGGGTGCGGCCGTCGAGGAACGAACCGGGTGACACCGGCACCCGCACGATGACTTCGTCGGTGTCACCGAAGGCCAGCGCGAGGATCGGATGCATCTCTTCGTTCTCTTCGACGAGCCACACCATCTGCTGGGCGGCGTCGCCGAACTCCTCTGCGGCGGCCCCGAGGTGGAGCAGACCGCGCAGCGGGGACGGTTCGACCTGTTCCGACGCGGCCCGCAGGACCCACACCTCGAGCCGCTCGCGCATCTCGTCGAGCCGGTCCTCGAGCGCGCTCACCTCGGCGGCGAGACCTTGGTCGTTGAACAGCAGCGCGGAGTACGCGAGACCGATCGCGACCTCGGACACGTTCTTCATCTCGACCAGCACGTCGACGGC
>DASXXX010000315.1:0-6382 GCA_036502765.1 Acidimicrobiia bacterium
TCACCCCGCACGGAACCAGTCGACCGTCGCGCGCAATGCATCGGGCAGCGCGGTGGGGACGACGTCGGGAAACAGCTCCTGCAGTCGGGTGGAGTCGGCTTGCGAGTGCTTCACGTCGCCCGCGCGCGTCTCGATGTGCTCGATCGCGACCTTCGTGTCGAGGATGCGCTCGAGCTCGGCGATGAGCGACAGCAGGTCGGTGCGGGTGCCGAACGCGAGGTTGACGGGCGTCGGCGACGTCACGCCCCGCGTGATCGCGTCGGCGATCACCTCGGTGACGGTGTCGACGTAGGTGAAGTCGCGACTCTGCTTCCCGTCGCCGTGCACGACGAGCGGCTGGCCGTCGAGCGCGGCGGACACGAACGCGGGCACCACCGCGGCGTACGCGTGGCCGGCGGCCTGCAGTGGTCCGAACACGTTGAAGAACCGGAACGCCAACGCGGGCAACCCGAAGGAGTGCTGGTAGGCGAGCGCGTACGACTCGGTCGCCAGCTTGCTGGCCGCGTACGGGCTGAGCGGCATGGTGGCGAGGTCTTCGCGCTTGGGCAGGGTGGGATTGGCGCCGTAGACCGACGACGACGACGCCACGACCACGTGGAGGTTGCCCGCGCGTCGCGCCGCTTCGAGCACCTCGACGGTGCCGGTGGCGTTCGCCAGGTGCGACGCCACCGGGTCGGTGATGGAGCGGGGCACCGACGGACGCGCCGCGAGGTGCACCACCGCGCTCGCGTCCTGCATCGCGGTGTCGAGGATCTCGGGATCGAGGATGGTGCCCTCGACGAGCGTGACGTCGAGGTCGCGCAGGTTCTCGAGGTCGCCGGTCGACAGGTCGTCGACCACGACGACGTCGTGGTCCTGCTCACGGAGGCGACGGCTGAGGTTCGCGCCGATGAACCCTGCTCCACCGGTCACGACGATGCTCACGACCGGTCAGGGTACCTGGGCCGCTCGGCGAGTCAGACGGACGTGTCGCGAGACGTGACTGCTCGCGTGGCCCGACGTACTGCCTTCCGCGTCTCCCAGACCCCGCGTCGAGCGAGGTGTTCGATCTTCCTCCGGTGGAACACCACACGGTGACCCGTCGTCCACAACAACCACGTTTCCGTCTTCGCGGCAACCGTTCGCCCGAACATGGCGTCGCGCGCTTCGCGCCAGGCGACCTTCGACGCATCGAGTTGACGACGGAGCGCCGTCGCCCGCTCTGGCTGTCCCATGTACTCGACGTCGAAATGCACGACCAGGTGATCGACCTTCGCCATCTCGCCGCTGACGAGCAGTCGGTCGATGACCTCGATCTCCGCCGCTTCGATGTTGATCTTCAGCCAGACGTCGTCGGTGGGCGAGATGTGCTCACGCATCCATGCCGCCACGTCGATGAACTGGCACATCTCGCCCGGGCCGAGACTCGCCCACGGATCGACGCTCGCGTGTCGTTCTCCGGGTTGGAACAACTCCATCTCGCAGTCCGACGACCAGAGCCCTGCCGGGACAACCGTGACGCGATCGTCAGCCATGGCCTCGAGCACGGGGATGCACACCGGCGCAGGCTCGAACGTCCAGATGCGGTCGAACCCCCAACGGGGCTGCATCACGACCGCGAGCGTCTCGCCTTCGTGCCCCCCGGCATCGAGAAAGATCCGCACCGCAGGGAGCGTAGGGGCCCGGGATCGACGTCAGCGGCGACCACGCCGCCCGATCGCCACGCAGACCTCCACTACGTTCCTCTTGTGCCGCGCCTGTTCCTGTCGCCACCCGACGTGGGCCCACGCGAGCGGGAGTTGCTGCTCGACGCGTTCGACTCCAACTGGATCGCGCCGCTCGGCCCGCACGTCGACGCGTTCGAGCGTGAGTTCGCCGACGCCGTCGGGGTCGGGCACGCGGCAGCGTTGTCGAGCGGCACGGCCGCGCTCCACCTCGCGCTCGTGTTGCTCGGCGTGCAACCCGGCGACGACGTGCTGGTGCCGTCGCTCACGTTCGCGGCGACGGCCAACGCCGTCACCTACGTGGGGGCGCGTCCGGTGTTCCTCGACAGCGAGTGGGCAACGTGGAACCTCGACCCCGCGCTGCTCGAGGACGAACTGAAGGCACGCTTCCACGATGGCCGGGACATGCCTGCGGCGCTGATCGCCGTCGACCTCTACGGGCAGTGCGCGAGCTACGAGCCGATCCTCGCCTCGTGCGCGGCGTACGGCGTGCCGGTGATCGAAGACGCCGCCGAGGCGCTCGGCGCCACGTACCGAGGGCGGCCCGCGGGATCGTTCGGCGCGCTCAACGTGTTCTCGTTCAACGGCAACAAGATCATCACCACGAGCGGCGGCGGGATGCTCGCGGGCGACGACGCTGCGCAGATCGAGCGGGCGCGCCACTTGAGCACCCAGGCGCGCGATCCTGCAGCGCACTACGAGCACAGCGAGATCGGGTTCAACTACCGGATGAGCAACCTCCTGGCCGCGCTCGGGCGCGCGCAGCTCGAAGGACTCCCCGCGAAGGTGCAGCGGCGGCGGGAGATCAACGCCGCGTACCGCGACGCGCTCGGCGACGTGCCCGGGATCGGCTTCCTCCCGAACGCGCCCGACGCCGAACCGACGAACTGGCTCACCGTCGTCACGCTCGACGACCCCACACCGGTGCGCGAACACCTCGAGTCGCTCGAGATCGAGGCCCGCCCCGCGTGGAAGCCCATGCACCTGCAGCCGGTGTTCGCCGACTGCGAGATGCGCGGTGGGGCCGTCGCCGAGGAGATCTTCCGCCGCGGTCTCTGCCTGCCGAGCGGATCGAGCATGACCGACGCCGACATCGCGCGCGTCGTCGACGGCGTGCACGAAGCAGCGAGCGCATGACGACGCCGGTCATCGCGCTCGACGACCCGCAGCCCGTGCGCGCCCGCATCGACGCGTACCTCGCGGGCAACGCCGCGCTCACCGGCCTCGACCTGTACTACGAGCTCGAGCGCGCCACCTCGTTGCTCACCTTCCACACCATGCTGCGCGACGGTCCGCGCAACCGGGCGCGCAGTGGGCTGCAGCAGTCGTACGGCGACCACAACCGGCTCCTGATGCTCGGCCTCGACAAGCTGGTGGAGGGCGACCTCGACTGGTACCGCGCCCGGCTCGATCCGGCCGACCCGGTGTCCGACGACGCGCTGCAGCGGTGCTTCGACACCGTCGCCGCGCTCGGCCTCTCGCGCGAGGTGCTGGTGGCGTTGTGGCTCGGAGCGGCGCTGCACGACTGCGGCATGCTCTGCGGTCACGGCGCGTACGTCGACGTCGAGGACGGCGTCGTGCTCAGCCGGCCGATCATCGAGGCGCTGGCTCCTCCTCCGCTGGTCGACCTGGCGACCGTCGTGCTCCACCACCACGACTACGTCAAGGGTGTGTTCCTCGGTGAGGTGCCCGCCGACCTCGTGGCCGACGACGTCGCCACGCTCCCACCCGAGCAGCGCGCGCTGGCGTTGGTCGGGCTCGGGTGCGTGCAGGTGGCCGGCGCCGCGAGCCTCGGCGAGGGTCGCCTCGGTGCGCTGCGGGTCGAGATCTTCGATCGTTGCTGCGACGGCACCGCGCTCGACGACCGATCCACTTCGACGCGCCTCGCCCGCTTGCTCGGTGAGGCGGCACGACCTGACCCGACGCTCGACCGGTTCCTCGAGTCGGCCGCGGTGCACGCCTGGCAGCGGGTCACTGCTGACCTCGCGCCCACCGAGCGCGCCGCGCGCCTCGCCGACGTCGCGTCGCAGTGGGCGGCCTCCGGTGCCGACCACGTCGTGTTCGGCGCCGACGACGACGATGGTGCCGGCGCCGCACCCGAGGTCGAGACGACGCTGAGCGGCGTCACCGTGCTCGTCCTCGGTCGCTGACTGCTCGACTCGGCGTGCGCATCCTCATCTCGACCCCCCGTCTCGGCGGATCGGGTGGGATCGAACGTCACGTCGCGTCGACGATCGCCTGTCTCGGTGCGCATCACGAGATCGACGTCTACGCGTCGCAAGTGTCCGACACCGGATACGCCGCGCGCCCCGTGCGGGGCCAAGTGCTCCCCGAGTGGCGCACGTCCGACAAGGTGCGGCGTCGACTCTTCGGCCCGCGGCGACCGCGGTATGACGCGTACCTCCACTACCAGCACGCGCTGAACGTGCAACACCGATACGCGGTGGGCGTGCGCATGGTCATCCCGTGTGGCGACGAGGTGCGTCAGTACGAGCACCTCTTCGATGCCGTCCTGCTGGAGGCGCCCGACAACGCGCGGCACCTCGACGACCAGTCCAAGGCAGTCCTCCTCCCACCACCGCTCGACGTGCCCGCCGACCACAGCGAAGCGGTTGCCGGGGCACCCGACGAGTTCTTCCTCACCATCTTCAACCCCCACCATCCCCGCAAGGGCCTGGCCGACATGCTCGCGGTCGCGCCCAAGAGCCCGATCCCGATCGTCTGGTGCCGGAGCGCGCTCTACGGCGTGGACCACGCGGTGAACGAGCTCGAGGGGATCATCGAGCTCCAGGACCTCGACCAAGCGGAGCTGCGATTCCTCTACGAGCGCTGTCGCGCCTACCTCTGCTTCGACCACAACCAGGGGTTCGGCTGGTCGCTCGCCGACGCGTTGCAGTACGGCGCGCCCACCCTGTCGCGCGGTCGCGGCGTGATGTCGATCCCCGGCCTCGACACGACCGGCTGCGCGATCTTCGCGACCAACGACGAACTGGTCGAGCTCCTGCAGCGCGACGACTACACGCGCGTGCACCGCGACGTGGGTGACATGGCACCCGAGCGGTTCGTCGAGCGCTTCGAAGCGCTCGTGCGCGTGCTACAGGTCGCGCGCCCACGCTGACCTACGTGCTCGCGCTGACCTACGTGGTCGCGCCCGCGTATCGCTTGCGGTTGATGGTGCGGCGCAGGGTGTCCTCGAACGCCATGCCGCCGGCGACCTTGTGCCGGAACCACCGCATCTGGTCGCTCAGCTGCACGGGTGACCGCGCGAGCCGGTACGGGTCGGTGGCGCCGGCGACGTTCACGCGCGTGCCGGCGACGGCGGCGGAGTCGAACCGCGCCCGCACCGCGGCATCGGCCGCGGGCGAACCCATGACCGCCTTCGGGTACGCGAAGTGCGCGGCGCTCACACCGAGGTGTGCACCGATGAGCTCGATCGACCGGTCGAGCTCGTCGTCGATCTCGGGCGCGGGCAACCGGTCGAGCAGCGCGTGGTGGTCGGTGTGCGATCCCACGTCGACCAGCCCGGTACCGACCGCGTCGCCCAACGCCGACCACGAGAGCGGCACGCCGTCGTCGGGGAACGAAACGCCGTGCTCGACGAAGTCGGTGGCCACGTACAAGGTCGCGGGCACGCGGTGCTCCACGAGCACCGGCAGCGCGACCTCGGCGAAGTCGGCGGTGCCGTCGTCGAACGTGACCGCGACCATCGGGTCGTGGTTGCCGTCACGCAGCGCCGCGAGCCCGTCGGTCAGCGTCACCACGCGCGTCTGCGAAGCTAGGTACGCCATCTGTTCGACGAACAGCGACACCGGGAGGTCGACCTCGATGGGCGAACGTCGCCCCACGCGGTGGTAGATCAGCACGACCAGGCCGTCGCGACGCGGTCGCGTGCGGTCGAGCGCGGCCGCGGTGGCTTTGAGGGCGGTGCGCGCGACGCTCACCGCCACGAGGTTACGTCGGGGTGAGCACCGCTCCGGTCGCCGTGCGGCGCGCCGACACCCACGACTTCCCCGGCATCCTCGAGCTCGCTCGCCGCGCCCTCGGCTGGACCGACGACGACGCGCGCTACCTCGAGTGGAAGCACCTCGAGAACCCGTTCGGTGTGTCACCGATGTGGGTCGCGCTCGATGACGACCGCATCGTCGGCTTCCGCACCTTCCTCCGCTGGCAGTTCGTCGCGCCCGACGGCACCACCGTCGACGCGGTGCGCGCGGTCGACACCGCCACCGATCCCGACCACCAGGGTCGCGGCATCTTCACGCAGCTGACGCTCGAGGCGTTGGCCGACCTCCCCGGCGACGGCGTGGCGCTGGTCTTCAACACGCCGAACGAGAAGAGCCTCCCGGGCTACCTCAAGATGGGGTGGCACGAGCTCGGGCGCCTCCCCGTGGCCGTGCAACCGACCAGCCTGCGGTTCCCGCGCGTGATCGCGACGGCGCGCCGAGCGGCGGGCCGCTGGCCGCTGCCCACCACCGCCGGCGACGACCCCGCCGACGCGTTCGCCGACGGCGACGCCCTCGACACCCTCCTCGCCGGGCAGCCGGCACCCCGCGGCCTCACCACCCGTCGCAGTGCGGCACTGCTCCGCTGGCGCTACGGCCTGGAGCCGCTCGGCTACCGGGTGGTGTGCCTCGCGGCCGGTCCCGCGGAAGGCCTGGCGGTGTTCCGACGCCGCCGCC
>DASXXX010000316.1:0-15549 GCA_036502765.1 Acidimicrobiia bacterium
GGCTCCGGCTCGGGCTTCGGCTCGGGCGGTGTCTTCGGCTCGGGGTTGTCGGCCTTCGGCTCGCCCCGGCCGGCGTCGGGCGTCGCGGGATCCTCGGTGGCGTGGTCGCCCTTGGTGCCGTCGGTCGCCTTGTCGCCGGACTCGGTCGGGGCCTTGTCGCCCGCGGCCGGCGTGGTGACGCCGGTGGAACGGATCGACGACGTACCGGACACCACGCCCAGCGGGTCGAGCGGGTTGCCCGTGCCGCTGCCGTCGCCGCTGGTGACGACCGGAGAACCGTTGGCCGGGACACCGCCGACGGTCACAGACGCGGGGTGTTGCGTGGTGATGCCGGGCACCGAGATCCCGACCACGCCGAGCGCGTCGTGGGCGACGGCCTGCACCGGCTCGGGGAGCACGCCTTCGGTGGCGGCGACGGCAGTGCCGGCGGAGAGGGCGAGGAGTGTGGTGGTCACCGCCAGCACCACCACGGGCCGCGTGCGGCGCACGGGTCGGGTGGCAGCGTCGTGCGCGGTGACGAACGTGGCGGCAGCCGCGGCCGCGCCCTCGAGCTCCTCGGGAGCCGCCGGCCGCGACAGGATCCCGAGGAGCTCCAGGACCCGGAGGTGCGAGTCGGACGCGGCGTCGACGGGCTCGCCGTCGAGCATTCGCTCGGCGGTGGCCTCGTCGAGAGGCGGGAAGTCGGGTCGCGTGCGGTGACGGAACATGTCGAGAAGCGGTCGCATCAACTCGTGATGGCGCGTTCCTCCTCCGCGAGACGACGGGCCAGCGTACGCAGGCCCCGGTGGGCGAGCACCCGCACCGTACCCGGTCGCTTCCCCATGATCGCGGCGACGTGCGCAACGTCGAGACCGGCGATCGCTCGCAACATCACCGCGTCGCGTTGCCCGGGCGGGAGCTCGGCGATCCGGCGGAGCGCGGCCTCGGTCTCGAGCCGGTTCACTGCGGTGTCGCCGGGGTCGACGCCCTCTGCCGCGATCGGCGCGGACCCGAGCGCGACCGGGTCGACCGGCACCGACGGGCGGCGCGACTCGCGGCGGAAGTGATCGACGGCGCGGCGGCGGGCGACGGTGAACAACCAGGCTCGGAACGCGGTCTCGTCGCCGTCGAAACGAGTGATCGAGGTTGCGACCGCGGCCCACGTCTCCGACGCGACGTCCTCGGCCGCGTCGCTCGTGGTGACGCGCAGGTAGCGCAGCAGCGGCGGCTGGTATTCGCGCCAGAGCGCAGCAAATGCGGACGGATCACCGTCACGCGTCCGCTCCAACACCGTCGGGAAGGACGTCTCGATCATCGTGCCCCCACGTTCATCCAGCGCAACTGTCGATGCTGCCGGTGATGCGGAACGTCTGCCCGTTCCCCAGCCCGTCCGCGAACACTACGTCACGCGACGCGTTCGCGTGACCACCCAGGTCGCAGAACCTTGCCCGCGTCAATTGTGCCCGCATCAATTGCAATTGTGAGGTACGAACGCGACGAGGCCGCAGCACTCGGCTGCGGCCTCGATGCGTTCGCGTTCTCGGTGTTCGGCTCAGAGGCCGCCGAACTCCTGGGAGGCCCAGATGCGGCCGTCGGGGCCTCGGACGTAACCGATGCCGACGACGTTGAACGAGCGGCTGGTGATGTTGGCCCAGTGCGGCGGCGATGCCCGCCAGGCGGCTTCGACCGCGGCCGCCGACATGCTCCCGGGGCCCACGAGGATGTTCTCACCGAGGGTGTAGTAGTTGGCGAAGTCGCTCGAGTACAGCATGGCGCTCAGGTTCTGGTGGTACAGCGAGTTGGCCGAGGACATCTGCCACGACCAGCTGCCGGCGTTGTTGGCGAGCTTCGGGCTCCAGACGAGCGGCGGGAGACCGACGCTGGCGCGGTCGGCGTTCAACCGGTTGTAGAGCTCGTTGACGAACGGGTCGCTGGGCGGTGTCGCGGAGGTGTCCGGGAAGCAGCCCGTCAGACCGAGACCGACGACGGTCACCATCAGCGCGATCGCTGCCGTCCTTCGCCCCACCACGCTCTTCAACCTCATGGCCGTGTCTCCCGATGTTCACTGTGCGTGCTCGTGACACATGCATCGGCAAGAGCGAGCCCTTTTCTTGAGCCGGGTTCGTCGATTTTTGTGGGTGGTTCATCGCGCGGAGCGTGAGTCGGGTGCCGGTGCCCCGGAGTGACCGGCAGGCGCGGCCATGATGGGCCGGAGGAGGGAGCGACCAGCCCCATGTGGAAGGCGACGATCAGGGGACTCTTCGCCCGAAAGGTGCGACTCGCCCTCACTGCGCTGGCGATCCTCATGGGGGTCGCGTTCGTGAGCGCGACGTACGTGCTCACCGACTCGGTGAAGCGCTCGTTCGAGTCCGTCTTCGCCCAGACCCTCACCGGGGTCGACCTCCAGGTGCAGGGCGCATCGGCCCTCGGCGACGGCTCGACGCCGGGACGCATCCCCGACTCCACCGTCGACCAGGTCGGGGCCGTCCCCGGCGTGCGCACGGCGCAGGGCTTCGTACGCACCTCGCTGGCGCAGTTCGTCGACGCCGACGGCGACACCATCGGCGGCGGTGGTCCACCGACGTTCGGGATCTCCTGGGTCGACGACGGGCCGCTGCGCCTCACCGACGGTCACCCGCCCGACGGCCCGGGCCAGGTGGCGATGGACGCCGGCACGGCCGAGCAGCACGGCTATCACGTCGGCGATCGCGTCCGGGTGCTCCTGAGCGGCGCGGCGAAGGAGTACGAGATCGTCGGTCTGTTCGGATTCGGCGACACGACCGACTTCGGCGCGGTGACGTTCGCCGCGTTCGACTTCGCCACCGCGCAACGCGAGTTCGACGCCGCCGGCTCCGTCGACGCGGTCTACGTGCAGCGCGATCCCGACGTCACCACGTCCGAGCTGCAGACCCGGATCGAGGACACCCTCGGGCCGGGGTACGAGGTGCTCACCGCGTCGGAGGCGACGCTGCAGGTGGGCCAGCCGGTGCGCCAGTTCCTCGGCTTCTTCACCGACGCGCTGCTCGGCTTCGCGGCCATCGGCGTCGTGGTCGGTGCGTTCATCATCTTCAACACCTTCACGATCCTGGTGGCCCAGCGCACCCGAGAGCTCGGGCTGCTGCGGGCGATGGGCGCGACCGGTGGGCAGGTCGTGCGATCGGTCGTGCTCGAGGCGCTGGTCGTGGGCGCGGTGGCCTCGGCGATCGGGCTCGGGTTCGGCGTGCTGCTCGGGGTCGGACTCCTCGACCTGCTGCGCGAGATCGGCCTCGACCTCCCGGCGACCTCGACCGTCGTGCTCGGCCGCACCGTCGTCGTCTCGTTGTTCGTCGGCATCGTCGTCACCGTGGTCGCCGCCGCCATCCCCGCGGTGCGCGCCGCACGTGTGCCACCGGTCGCAGCGATCGCCGACGTGCCCGAGCGCGCGGTGGGCGCATTCGGGCGGCGCATCGTGATCGGGCTCCTCGTGCTGATGGCAGGCGCCGCGTTCCTCGCGTACGGGCTGGCGCGTGCGCGCGACGTCAGCGGGATCCTCGACCAGGTGCAGGTGGTCGCGTTCGGCGCCTTCGGGGTGCTGGTCGGCGTGGTGCTGCTGCTGCCCGTGGTGGTGCGCCCCGCGGTGCGCGCCCTCGGCGCACCGTTGCGTCGTCTCGGTCCGCCCGGCGTGTTGGCGCGCGCCAACGCGATGCGCAACCCGCGTCGCACCGCGATCACCGCGTCGGCGTTGGTGATCGGGCTCGCGCTGGTCGGGCTCACCGCGACCTTCGGTGCGTCGGCGCGTGCGTCCGTGGGGGAGAGCACGGCCGCCGGGCTGCGGGCCGACTACGTGGTGAAGTCCGACGGGTTCGCCGCGTTCTCCACCGAGGTGGTCGACCGGCTGCACGACCTCCCCGAGGTCACGACCGCGGCGTCGATGCGCTTCACCGACGGCGCCGTCGACGGCGACGTGAAGACGGTCGGGAGCATCGACCCGAAAGACCTCACCGACGTGGTCGACCTCCAGGTGCTGCGGGGCGACGCCGCCGCGCTCGACGACACCGGCGTGCTCGTGAGTGACGAGCTGGCGCGTCACGCGGGCGTTGACATCGGTGACCAGCTCCCGGTCCAGTTCTCGGTCGGCCAGGTGCCCCTGACCGTGCGTGCGGTCTACGCGCAGCAGAACTTCATCGGGCTTTTCGGTCAGGCGGTGCCGCTGCTCGTGGCGCCGGCGACGATCAGCCTCGGATCCGGCGGCACGCCGCAGGATTCCCTGGTGCTCGTGCAGACCGACGGCGGCGAGACGCTCGCCAACCAACGCGCGTTGCAGGATGCGCTCGCCAAGGACTTCCCGAACATCGACGTGCTGACCCGCGCCCAGTTCCGCGACGACCAGCAGGCGCAGGTCGACCAGTTCCTCACCGTGCTGATCGCGATCCTGACCCTGTCGGAGATCATCGCCATCCTGGGGATCATCAACACGTTGGCGCTGTCGGTGTACGAGCGCACCCGCGAGCTCGGGCTGCTGCGGGTCGTCGGAATGTCGCGCCGGCAGGTGCGACGGATGATCCGCTGGGAGTCCGTGGTGATCGCGGTGCTCGGTGGCATCGTCGGGCTGGCACTCGGGATGCTGTGGGGGTGGGCGTTCGCCCGGGCGCTGGAGGAACAGGGCATCACCGTGTTCCGGATCCCGTGGCTCGAGGTGCTCCTGTTCGTGGGCGGCTCGATGATCGCGGGAGTGCTCGCGGCGGTGTTCCCGGCGTGGCGGGCGTCGCGTCTCGACGTCCTCGACGCCATCGCCACCGAATGACCTTGGCTAACATGGCCCGCTCACCGGGCGATTAGCTCAGGGGTTAGAGCACTTCCTCGACACGGAAGGGGTCGGGCGTTCAAATCGCCCATCGCCCACGGTGAACGTGCAGGTCAGGGGCCCTTTCGAGGGCCCCTGATTCGCGCCCTGAGGTTCTGGCCATGACTTTGGCCATGAGTTGTCGTACGGTGTCGCACATGGGATCGCTGCGGCAGCGTGGTGACGGCGTGTGGCAGGCCCGCGTCTACGCCGGCCTCGACCCGGTGTCGGGAAAGCAGCGCTACACCGTCGCCACCATCCACGCGAAGTCTGAGGCGATGGCAGCACGCGAGATGCGGAAGCTCGAGCGCAAGGTGCTCTCCGGTCGGATCCCGCGAGGCACGACGGCGGTGACCCTGGGGGAACAGCTCGACGATTGGTACGCCAACAAGAAGCCGCGCCTCGCGCCGGGCACTCGGCTCGGCTACGAGGCTGCGATCAACCTGTGCGAGCCGCTGTGGGCGATTCCGCTCGGCAAGCTGACAGCAAGAGACCTCGATGGGCTCTACGCCGAGCTCGCTCGGAAGGGGAAGGCGACTTCGACCATTCGTAAGGCGCATCTGATGGTCTCGGGCGCGCTCGCCCAGGCCGTCCGCCACGAGATGCTCGAACGCAACGTCGCGATGAACGCTGAGCCTCCACCGGTACGAGGGAAGCCGACCCGGCCACCCACGCTCGAGGAGCTCACGCAGCTGCTCGACGTGGCCGACGACGACTTCCGCGCATTCCTCTTCGTCGCGCTCACGACTGGAGCGCGACGCGGAGAGTTGACCGCGCTGCGGTGGCGCGATATTGACCTCGACGGGAAGGTGATCACGATCCGGCAATCGGTTGCAGAGGATCGTCACTCCATCGTGATCAAGGACACCAAGTCGCACCAGGTGCGCGCCCTCGCGCTCGACGAAGAGACGATCGCCACGCTCACCGCTCACAGGGACAAATGCAGGGAGTTGGCGGGGGCGTGCGGGACTCGGCTGACCGGGGAGCGGTTCGTGTTCTCGCCCCGCCCTGGCAGTGACACGTGCTACGTGCCGAAGGTGTTGTCGCGTCGCTTCACTCGGTTGTGCGAGCGAACGAAGATCGAAGGAGTTCGGCTGCACGACCTCCGTCATTTCGCCGGCAGCCAGCTCGTCGCGGCCGGCGTGGATATCCGTACGGTGTCAGCGTGCCTCGGGCACTCGCGCCCGTCGATCACACTCGACATCTACACACACCGAGTGCAGGACAACGACCGCGCCGCTGCTGAGGTTCTCGGGCAGCTGATCAAGCCGCGGACGAACGGCGACGTCTGAGATCATCCACCTTCGGTGAGGAACCGCTTGAGCGCGTGGCGCGGGATGAACACACGGCCGCGAGGGGTGAGGCGGACGGTCGGCACGGAGCCGGCTTCGATCGCGCGGTACATCGTGCGCGTGCTGACGCCAGCCAATACCGCCGCCTCTGGCACGGTCAGGGCGAGCGGAAGGGCCGTGTCGCTCTTTGCGAAGTCGAGGTTCAATTGTGAGTGCGTTGGGCTGGACATGGCGCGCTCCCGTGTAGGCAGCGTTGCGGGCTTCAGCACTTCCAAGGGTCGGATCACCCCACTCCGTTCTGCCGTCTGATCCGATCCCGCCGTTGCAACGCCCCACGATCTGACCGAGGCACACTTCTCACTGCCAGCGGAGGTGAGGGAGCGACGACCGGGAGCTCTCGGTTGATGATTGATTCGCGCGCGCAGCCGGATCGCGCGCCCGGGAGTGATCGGGCGCACTCCAGGAGTCAATTGAGACGCATGCGGTTCGGATGGACCGTTGCCGCGAGTCATCCATCGGTCGGGCGGGAGCGATCGGCGAGTTGCCGGGACCAATCCGGGAGTGATGCGGTTCGGATGGATCAGCGCCGGGAGCTATCCGTCAGTCAGGCGGGAGTTATCGGGTGCGGCCGGGAGTGATCCGCTGAGTGTCCGCGATCATCGGGATGTCATCCACCAACGTTCCGGGAGCGATCGCCGTCAAGCAGGATGCGCTTCGTCCCGACCAATAGCTGAGCTGCCGTCCGCGCGCCTCGCGAGGGAGCGTCGAGTCGATGACTCCCGGACGCTGCCCGATGACTCCCGCCTAGGGCCCGTTTGCGGGCCCTAGAAGTGTGTCTACGTTGAGATCGTGGCTCGCTACGCGGTTGAAGGTGTCGGCGAGCTGGGTGCGGAGCGGGCTCGGCGGAGGGGAGCGGTACCGCGCGTCGAGGTGGGAGAGCTGTCTTGTGCTGGGGCGATGGCGTCCCGGGCCGGCAGTAGGTGGGGGTTGTGATCGCTCAGCGGGAGTCCTGTTCCACCATTGCCCGATGCGGGCCCGGCAGCCGGCCACCTCGGCAGCGGCACGGGTAGAGCCTGCCCATCGCCCGAGCCGTCGGCAGTTCTGGCGGGAGCTTCGGGCCGTGGCGAGTTGCACCTCGGTCCTAACGTGGGTGCAGTGACCGACCCGATCAACAGCCGCCCCGGCATCGACGACGAGCCTGCGGGGGTCAACTACCCGCACCCGCTCGGCCGTACGGACAAGGAGATCGGCGAAGAGCTCGACCGGCTCTTCGGAGAATGTCGTGCGCGAGGAGAACACCACCTGGCGACCCGCGCTCCGCCGTACGAGGGAAACATCGTCGTGTGTACGCACTGCCATCGCTTTTGGCGGGAAGCGCGCTCTGAAGACTGACGACGCTGTAGCGCAGGACGGCCCATCCGACGTTCCTGAGGCCGCGTCGCGCCCAGCCAAGCTTGACGCGCAAGATTGCCCGCTCGTGCCCCAATGGGGTCGGTGCGGCGGCCGGGTCGGGCTCGTAGCCGTGGCCAGCGAACCAACTGCGGGCATGACCGAATCGCGCGTCATGGAACATCAATCGGAAGTGGCCTGAACTATCGAGCAGCTTCGTGCTGGGCGCCGTCAGCACCGGCGAACATTGAGCGTGGATCAGTGCTGCAAGGACGCGTCGTCAAGTAAGAGCGGATCTCAACGAACTCGCGGCGCAGATCAAGCTCGGGCAAGAGCGTCCCAGGTCGGACCGGACGCGGTCGCCTCATGACCCGAAGAGTCGAAGGTTCAAATCCTTCCCCCGCCGCCATCGAAATTTTCTGACCTCCCCAATTCGCCAATTCGGCGCGAGATGTAAGCACGGCTCAACGGACCAGAACCCGATCGCCTCGGCTCGGTTCGCTCGATACGCACGCCTTGGCGGCGGCACGAATCATGCAATATGGCAGTAGCTGTAGTACTGCAGCTAATCTGGCACCGAGGGCCTAGGCGAGATTGGCCAGAGGCTCGGCGAGAGTAGGAGGCGTGATGGCACGGATCCTGGTTGGGGTTCACCGAAGCGCTGCTGCGGGCCAGGCTCTCAAGTGGGCGGCCGGTGTGGCTGCGCGCCAGGAAGCGCTGCTCCACGTCGTGACTGTGATCACGCCGGGCTGGGCGGTGAGCGGGTACGAGGGTTATCTCGCCACCCTGCCCGATTCCCTGCGCGACGCTTCGCTTCTCCAAGCCGCATTCATCGAGAACGTCGTTGGCGTTCAGACCGATATTCGCGTCAAGCGGGAGATCGTGGTTGGAGCTGCCATCGACAGACTCGTCGCGCTGTCCGAAGGGGCTGATCTTCTTGTCGTCGGCCGGCGCTCGAGGTGGTTCGCGGGCGTCGACGTGTGGCCTCACACCGCTCGAGGTTGCGCGAAAGCAAGCCATTGTCCGGTCGTGATCGTCCACGAAGGGGACGCTGCCCTCGGTCCTGAACCATTGTCGAGTGCGTCCTCCTCTGTGCTCGATCGTTTGGACGCAGGAAGAGACGGTCCGAGGCGCTCGAGGGCGTATCAACTTCCGTATCGTCGCTGCCGTCGGCAACCACAACTTCACACCGACTCAAGGCCGCCACGCTTGTTTGAGTAGTCGGGACGCGCGCTGAGCGGTGCGTCGGTGGTCACGTGCTTTGAAAGGTCGTCGGATGATTTCCACAATCGTCGTCGGGGTCAACGAAGAGGACTCGGACGCCACGCGATGGGCTGGTGAACGAGCTGCCGAGCTGGGAGCGCAGGTCGTTGCGGTGTTCGTGGTCCGGCCAATCACCGAGTTCCTGCTGACGATCCCTCCGCTTCCCTCGCAGATGGCGCCTCGAATGGCTGAGATGCTGGAGCGCGACTGGTGCAAGCCACTCCGCTCGACGGGTGTCAGGTATCGGAGCTACGTCGTCGAAAACGATCCGGCCAATGGGCTCGTCGCTGCTGCGGAGCAAGAGAACGCTGACATGTTGGTTCTCGGCGCCCGAAGCCGAGGCGGCATCGCTGATCGGCTCCTCGGATCCGTGACATACAAGGTCGCACACCGGGCCCACTGTCCTGTTGTGATCGTACGGTGAGACGGTTGTCTCCGAAGAGGCTGCGGTCGCAGCCGACAACCCCCCTCGAGCCTGAGACCAACGGGCTCGTACGAGGCGGTGACGATGCACGATGATCTCGTCGTGCGCGTCGGACACGACGGAGCTGATCCGATCGTTCGATTGGCCGGCGAAATCGACATCGCGACCGTCGGGCAGCTCGAGAACCGGTTGGCACACGTACGCAAACCCAGAGTCACGCTGGACTTCTGTGGAGTCACCTTCCTCGACAGCGCTGCGATCAGTGCACTGATCCGGTTCCAATATTCTCTCCGCGAGCGCAACGGATGGCTCACGCTGTACGGCCTGGGGCCACACCAGCTCCGAGTGTTCGGACTCCTCGGACTGTTCGACGTCTTCGACAGCATCATCCCGAGCTAGGAGAACGCGCGGTCATCGCAGCGGCGCGTCGCGCGTGGTCGCATCGAGCTGAGGCAGTGGCGGCGACGATGGGGGCGCCCAAGCGAAGCCGAACACGCGCCTCGCGAGCCCTGTCATCACCATCTCGGCATGGTGCTTGGCTCGCTCGGCGTTCCGACCCGCCCACCGTTGGTCCACACAGAGCACCCACAGAGCGAACCAGCGGTCGCAGTGTTCTCCTTCGAGCGCGTGCAGACCATGGAGGTGTCGGTGGGTCTTCGTCACCGTTCCCGAGTACCCCGGTGTCCCGAGGAGAATCCAACGCCAGTAGTCGATGAGTCGTGGGATGTGCTCGACCCAGTCGACTTCTGCGATGTCACCGAAGATCGGTTCGAGGAGCTCGTCGAGCATGATCTCGCGGTAGAACGCCACGACCAGATCGTGGATGTCGGCCCCTGTAACGAGGTCGTGCTCGGTCGGCGATTGCATCTCGTGTGATCTCACGGGGGAGGTCGGCACCTGGGCGGAGGTCAACCGGAGCCGGACGCGCTGACGAGCGCGAGGAGTGCGACAGCCAGGGTCACGCCGATCATGAGCCAGATCGCGACCTTGGCGGGATGTGTGGGTCGTGAACGTTCAACAGGCATGGACTGGTTCCTCACTCGTTGTCGACGTCCGTCCAATGCACCGCCTCCCGGGCTCAGACGGCGCGGGCTGCCTCGAAGCGCGTGGCGACGTCGACCCAGTTGACGACGCTCCAGATCGCGTCGAGGTATTCCGCCTTCCGGTTCTCGTACTCCAGGTAGTAGGCGTGCTCCCATGAGTCGATCGCCAGCAATGGAACGGTGCCCTGGCCGTGGTTGCCCTGGTGGTCGTACACCTGTTGCACGACGATCCGCTCGGCCACCGGCTCCCACGACGCGAGCGCCCACCCCGAGCCCTGGATGGTGGCCGCGGCCTCGGTCATCTGCTGGCGGAACACGCCTGCGGCGCCGAACACGTCGTCGATGACGTCGGCGAGCGCGCCTTCGGGCTCGCCGCCTCCGTCGGGGCTCAGGTTCGTCCAGAGCAATGAGTGCAGCACGTGACCCGAGACGTGGAACGCCAGGTTCTTCTCGAGCATCGTGATGGTGGTGAAGTCGCCCTTGCCGCGCATCTCGTGCAGCTTCTCGAGTGTGGTATTGGCGCCTTTGACGTAGGCCGCGTGGTGCTTGTCGTGATGGAGCTCGAGGATCCGGGCGCTCAGGTGGGGTTCGAGTGCGCCGGGGTCATCGGGCAGGTCGGGCAGCGTGTAGACGTCGTCGTTCATTGGTGTCCCCTTCGGTGGATGCAGTTGCGGATGTGAACCCGTTGCGCCGGGCCCAGCTGGCGGTGCAGGCGAACGACGCCGGCCTCGAGCATCAGCCCGCAGGACTGGCGACCGAGCCTGCAACTGACGACGCAGGACGCCTACATTAGTTGTAGTTCAGCAGCTACTGCTAGAGTGCAGCAGTATGCCGGTCATCCTCGTCGCGGTGGGGTTCGTGTCGAGCGGGTTCCTCGTGGGTCTGACGATCGGGAAGCCGTGGTCACTTGTGACGCTCCCGCTCCTCGGCGCAGGGGCTCGCTTCCTCCTCGACCCGATGCAGCTCGTGTCGAACGTGCCGCTGGTGCTGCTCTGGGGCGGCGCCGGATTCGGCGGCGCATGGTCGGGCTTCGCGATGCACCGGAGTGTGCAACGCTCGATCTGGCGTCGGTCGCCGCACGCGACGGCTCGAGCCGGACGCGCGTGACGCCGGCGACACGATCCTGACCGCGTTGTTCGACATCGCGGCAGGGACGCCGTGGCCTCCGGGTGTCGCCGGTCGCGCGATCCGAGACGAGTTCACCGACCGGTGGCAGGGCAACGAACACGAACTGCGCAGCCTGCTCAGGGATGTTCCCGGCATCCGCTCCTCGCTGGTCGACGAAGTGCAGCGTCCTCGGGGCATGTGGGCCGGCGAAGGGGTGTCGACGGTGACGGGGCGCGAGCACGCCGGCGACGTCGTCACCCTGCTCGTCGACGCCGCCTCTGC
Source organism: Acidimicrobiia bacterium (assembly GCA_036502765.1). GTDB lineage: Bacteria > Actinomycetota > Acidimicrobiia > IMCC26256 > DASPTH01 > DASUAS01. Next base: position 11,602 of record DASXXX010000316.1, read on the forward strand.
GATCCTGGCCCAGTATCCGGCGCAAGTCCTCCGGTACTAGCAGTCGCGCGCTCAGGCCGCGTGTGCCAGCAGGGTGATGCCGGCAACGAGCAGCGCGACGACCTTGACGAGCTCGAGCGCAATGTAGGCATGGTGGCTCCGCGTACGAGGCGCCACCTCGCCGGCGAGCACCGCGTCGGAGCGACGGGTGAGGCCCGGACGGACCACCACCAGTTGCACGACGAGTGACGCCACCGCGACGACAGCTGAGACGGCACTCGCAGTCGGCGAGTCACCCACGACCAGTGTGATGACGATCGCGACCGCGAACATCGCCTCGACCGTGTTGAGCGCACGGAACACCAGCCGCCCGATCCCGAGCCCGACCCGCAGCGTGACGTCCGGCGCCCGGAACTTCAGCGGTGTCTCCACGAACGAGATGGCCACGACCATTCCAAACCAGACGAAGGCGATCGCGATCGCGACCGCCTCGTCACCGCTCACCTTCTCCACTTCCGATGGTGCATCACGCCAGCCGAATCTAGTTGTAGTCATGCATCTACTGTTATGGTGCATGGATGGCGCGCTCAGATGACATCACACCGGCGGTCGAGGCGGCGATGGCCGTCTCCCGCGTGCTCCACGGCATCTCGGGCCGTTCGGCGGCCGAGCTCCCGCACGAGCTGACGCTCCCACAGCTTCGGGCGCTCGTGGTGCTCGACGACGACGCCGTCGTGACGGTCAAGGCGCTCGCCGAGCGCCTCGGGATCCAGCCGTCGACGACGACACGCCTCATCGACCGGCTTGTCGCCAAGAGGCTCATCGAACGAGCGCCGGGTGTGGAAGATCGGCGAGAGGTCCTGCTCTCGCTCTCCAGGTCCGGTCGCCGAGTGGTCGACCAGTCGATGCAATTCCGTCGGCAGGCAATCCGGGAGATTCTCGAGTCGCTCACCCGCGCCGAGCGCGCGTCGGTGCTCGACGCGTTCGCGGTGTTCGCAGCCGCGGGGGAGAGCCTCGCAGATCCACTCGCCCTCGACGCGCTGTGACCACACTCGAACGCCCGGCGCCGGCCTCTCCGGTCGCAGCCCCGGACGGACCGCGTTCTCGCGGGCTCCTGCACCGTCCGCGCGCCACGACCGGGTTCTGGAGCTGGTTCACCACCGTCGACCACAAGAAGATCGGCATCCTCTACGGCGCGACGTCGCTCGGGTTCCTCGTGGTAGGCGGGGTGGAGGCCCTGCTGATCCGCCTCCAACTCGCGCGGCCGAACGGCTCGGTGCTCACCGCCGCGCAATACAACACGATGTTCACCATGCATGGCACCACCATGATCTTCCTCATGGGGATGCCGCTGTCGGTGGCCCTGGCGAACTACTTCGTGCCGTTGCAGATCGGTGCGCGCGACGTCGCGTTCCCACGGCTGAACATGTTCGGGTACTGGGTCGTGCTCTTCGGCGGCCTGTTCATGTACTCGAGCTTCTTCCTCGGCGGCGCGCCCAACGGCGGGTGGTTCGGGTACACGCCGCTGACCAGCACGCCGGTGTCGGGCGGTGCACTTCCTGGCATCGGCCCCAACTTCTGGTGCGTGGGCATCGTGCTCCTCGGCATCGGTTCCACCACGTCGGCGGTCAACATCATCGTCACCATCCTGAACATGCGCGCGCGAGGGATGACGCTCATGCGCATGTCACCGTTCACGTGGTCGATGTTCGTGACCGCGTTCCTCACGCTATTCGCGATGCCGATCGTCACCGCCGCCATGATCATGGTGTTCTTCGACCGCAACTTCGACACCACGTTCTTCCTGGCGTCGAAGGGCGGCGACCCACTCCTGTATCAGCACCTCTTCTGGTTGTTCGGCCATCCCGAGGTGTACATCCTCATCCTCCCCGGCATGGGCATCCTCTCCGAGGTCATTCCCGCGTTCTCCCGCAAGCCGCTCTTCGGCTACTCGGTCGTGATCTTCTCGACCATCGCCATCGGCTTCATGGGCTGGGGCGTTTGGGCGCACCACATGTTCGCCACCGGACTCGGGCCGGTCGCCATCTCCGCCTTCGGGTTGTCGACGATGCTCATCGCCATCCCCACCGGCGTGAAGATCTTCAACTGGCTGGGCACCGTCTACGGCGGTGCGGTCCGGTTGACGACGTCGATGCTGTTCTCACTCGGGTTCGTCGCCATGTTCACGCTCGGCGGTCTCTCGGGCGTGCTCCACTCGGTTGTCCCGGCCGACACCCAACAGACCGACACCTATTTCGTCGTCGCGCACTTCCACTACGTGCTCTTCGGCGGCCTCATGTTCGGGATCTTCTCCGGCATCTACTTCTGGTGGCCCAAGATCTCCGGCCGCATGCTCGACGAGAAGCTCGGCAAGTGGAACTTCTGGACCATGCTCGTCGGGTTCAACCTCACGTTCTTCCCGATGCACATCCTCGGCCTCACCGGCATGCCACGCCGCACCTACCGCTACCCACCCGGCATGGGCTGGGACCTCATGAACCAGCTCGAGACGATCGGCGCGTTCGTGATTGCGCTCTCGGTGCTCCTGCTCTTCGTGAACCTGTTCTGGTCATCACGGCGCGGTGAGATCGCAGGTGGCGACCCGTGGGACGCGCGTTCGCTCGAGTGGTCGATCCCGTCACCGCCACCCGAGTACAACTTCGCCGAGATCCCGATCATCCACTCGCGCGACGACTGGTGGCACCGCAAGTACACCGAAGACGCCGACGGCCGGCTCGTGAAGCTGCCCGCCGGCGGCGCCGACGACACGCCCGCGACCGCGGTGACCGCCACCACCAGCGACACCGGCCACGGCATTCACATGCCGTCACCGTCGTACTTCCCGATGGTCGTCGCCGCCGGACTCCCGTGTCTCGGCTACGCCGCCGTGTTCACCGACATCCGCTGGGTCATCCCCGGCCTCGTCCTGCTGCTGTTCGGCATGTTCGCCTGGGGCCTCGAACCGCCCACGGCGCCGGAACCAGCCGGCACAGCCGAGCTCGTCTCAGCTGGCTGAGTCCTGCGCTCGACCCCAGCGCACCTCGATCGGCTCCGCGCCCGACGCGGACACGCCATCGAGGAGACGCCGTAGCGCGCGAGCCATCTTCAGCGCACGCGTCTTGGCCAGCTCTGCGGTCGGACCCTCGAAGAGCTCGTCGACCGTGTCGGTGAAGAGCCCGAGCCACCGGTCGAAGTGCTCTTGACGAAGCGGCGTGCGCCGGTGCACGGTCTCATGCGACCGCAGCGGATTGCGCCGACGGACCGGGCCACCGAAGAGCTGGTCCATCCAAAAGTCCGTGACGATCTCGATGTGCTCGGGCCAGTCGACGCGCGCGGCGACGAACACCGGGCCGAGGACGTCGTCCATTGCAGCAGCGCGGTAGAACGCGCGCACGAGCGCCGTCACGTCGTCGCGGGTCGCGACGTCGTGCCGCTCTGAGTCGAAGAGGTGCGACCAGCAGGCAGGATCGCCACCCTCGACGACCTCGGCGCGGTCGCCGTCCGTCGGCTCCCGCGGATGCATCAGGCCGTCTCAGCCGGTTCGGAGGCAGCCTCGCCGAGTGAGTGCAGTGCACGTGCCATCGCTTCGCGTTCGCGTGCCGGGATCTTGGCGATGATCTCGGCGATCCAGTCGCGACGGCGGGCGGTGGCCTGATCCGCGAGGCGCTGCCCCTTGGGCGTGAGTCGGATGAGGATCTCTCGGCGACTGGACGGTGCCTGGCTCCGGTGTCCGAGACGCTTCGCGACCAGCCGATCGCAGAGCCGAGTCACGGTCGAGGGGTGCACCGCAAGCGCCTCGGCCAACTGGGTCGGCCGCAGTGGTCCTCGGCTCGCGAGCACGACCAGGGCGCGGTACTGGGGCAGCGTGATCCCGTCGTCGACTTGGGCCACCGAGCGTGCCGCCACCGCCACGAACACGCGCGACGCTCGCAACACGGCCCCCGCCAGCTCTTCGTCAGAAACATGCAT
>DASXXX010000317.1:0-7207 GCA_036502765.1 Acidimicrobiia bacterium
CAGCAAACTCAGCGGTGGCGCGATCGCGTCGCTCGGCGGGATCGCGGTGCTGGTGATCTTCATCGTGCAGAACACCGAAGACGTCCGCTTCGACTTCTTGTGGATCAACTTCACGTGGCCGCTGTGGCTCTACACGATCCTGGTCGCGCTCGTGGGCGCGCTCGTGTGGTTCGGGCTCGGTGTGATGCGTCGTCACAATCGCCGCAAGGAACGCCGCGACGATCGCTGACCGCTGCGGACCTGAATCGGCGACAACCGGCGATCGGGCCGGCGCTACGGTGCGAGGACCATGGAGACGTTCCTCCACCTGTCGCTTCCGGTGAGCGAGCTCGACGCCTCGCTCGCGTTCTACGTCGACACGCTCGGGTGCGCACCCGGACGGATCCGACGCGACCAGGGCTTCGCCGACGTGTGGTTCTACGGGATGCAGCTCACGCTGCAGGAGCAACCCGGGCAGGTGCTCCCGGTGGAGCAGCAGGGGTCACGTCATTTCGGTGCTGCGCTCCCTCCCGATGACCTCGCGGCCGTGTTCGCTCGACTCGAACGCGCTCCGGTCACCTGGCTCGAGCGGCCCACCGTCGACACCGACGGACGGCTCGACGGCAAGACGAGCGCGAAGTTCTCCGACCCGAGCGGCAACGTGATCGAGCTCAAGTCGTACCCGAAGGGTCGCGCCGACATCGCAGTGGCGTGAGCCGCGCCGGTGCCCCGCTCACGCCGGCATGTACTTGCCACCGTCGACGACCAGCACCTGCCCGGTGATGAACCGCGACTCCTCGCTGGCGAAGAACACCGCGGTGCCGGTGAGGTCGTCGGCGTGCAGCACACCGGGGACGGCCTGCTGCTCGGCGAGCGACTCCACGATCGACTCCGGGACGACGCTGAGCGTCGCGGCCGTGGCGATCACCCCGGGCGCGATGCAGTTGACCGTGACGTTCCACCGTCCGAGCTGCGCGGCCGCGAACTTGGTGAGTCCGACGACGCCCCACTTGGTCTGCTGGTAGTTGAACGCCCCGAGGCCGCCGAACTCGGGTGGGCCCGGCTGCGCCTTGTAGTTGTAGGCCGCCGCCGAGGCCTGGTTCACGATCCGACCGTACTCCTGCTCGACCATGTGCGGCGCGACGGCGCGGGTCATGAGCCACACGCCGTGGAGGTTCACCTCGAACACCCGACGCAGGTAGTCGTAGGACTGATCACCCATGTCCCAGTCGCCGTAGAGCGCGGCGTTGTTCACGAGGATGTCGATGCGACCGAAACGCGCCTTGGCCGCGGCGACGCACGCCTCCACCGAATCGACGTCGGCGACGTCGCAGTGCGCGTAGTCGACCGCACCGAGCTCGCTCAGATCGGCGACGGTCTCGGCGCCGTGGGTGTCGTCGACGTCGGCGATCTGGACCGACGCCCCCTCGCGCAGGAAGCGTTCGGTGTACGCGCGCCCGATCCCCCGTGCGCCTCCGGTGACGACAGCAACGCGCCCTTCGAGTCGCATGGCTCCCCCTTGGTCCGGTCTCCGCGGGGCAACCTACCGGGGTGAGCGTCGGCGCGCGATGAGTTCCGCGCTGCCGCGGAGTCAGAGTGGACACAACCCCGAGGAGGACCTCATGCACGACCTGCGGCCCACCACGCGTCAACTCGGCGCGCTCATCGAGGAGATCGACGACGATCAGCTCGACGCGCCCACACCCTGTCCCGACTACACCGTCGGTGACCTGCTGGACCACATCGCGGTGCTGGCGGTGGCCTTCTCCGAGGCGGCGCGCAAGGAGCACGGGACCAACGCCACGGTGCCGCCGCTCGGCAGCCGCTCACACCTGCCGGCCGACTGGCGCACACGGATCCCGGCCGACCTCGAGACCCTCGGCGCCGCGTGGCGCGATCCCGAGGCGTGGGACGGCATGACGACGATCGCCGGCAGCGAGATGCCAGGAGGTGTCGTCGGAACCGTCGCCCTCGACGAGGTCGTCACCCACGCGTGGGACCTCGCCCGCGCGCTCGGCCAACCGTTCGAGGTCGACGCCGACGCCGCCGCCGGCTGCATGGAGTTCCTCGGACCGATGTCCGAGCCGGGCGTGCCGCGCGAGCCGATCTTCGGCCCCGTCGTCATCGCGCGCGACGACGCGTCACCGACCGACCGAGTGATCGCGCTGACCGGGCGCAACCCCGACTGGCAGCCTCAGCAGCGGTAGAGGCGTTCGGCGTTCGCGGCGAACAACTTGTCGCGCGTCTCGGCGTCGAGATGTGCGGTGGCGCCGTCGTACGCGCCGTAGAGCTCGTCGTAGGTGCCGTGCATCGCGTCGACCGGAAAGTTGCTGGCGAACATGCAGCGGTCGGTGCCGAATGCGTCGAGGCAGTGCTCGATCCACGGCCGGAGCACCGACGCCTCGTTCGAGTGCAGCGGCATCGCCAATCCCGACAGCTTGCAGTGCACGTTGTCGCCGAGCGCGGCCAGCGCGCTGATGCCACGCGTCCAGAGGTCGCGCTCCTCCGCTTCGTCCGACCGCGGCCAGCCCGCGTGCTCCACCACGATCGTCAGGTCGTCGAAGTCGGCCAACGTGGCCGCCGACGACTCCAACAGATCGGGATGCACCATGAGCTCGAAGATCAGGTCGCGCTCGGCGAGCGCCCGCAGGACCTCGGCCTTGGGGACGCCCATCCCGCCACCCATCGGACGGATCCCGCGGAACCGCGACGACTCCATCTGCTGGTCGAGCAGGCGTTCGGTGTCGGCGATCGGGTCGTCGGGCACGATGCCGCCGACGATCGCGTCGGGGTGTCCGGTCGCGTCGGCCAGCTCCTGGAGGTGCCGGGTCTCGGCACCCGAGTGCGGCGCGGTCGCCGCGGCCACGTGCACGAACTTCTGCACCGGCCAGTTCGACGACTCGGCGAAGTAGGTGGGCTGGTCGAACAGGCGGCACATCCCGGAGATGTCGCCCATGTCGAGCTCGCGTTGACCCGCCAGGTACGGGTACCACTCGGCATTGGCGGGATCCCACAGGTGGATGTGGGCATCGACGATGCGTTCGATCGGTGCTGCCATCAGACCGCTCCTCCTGCGCCGACCATTTTTTGGAGCGCGCCGTCGACCCAACCGGGGACGGCTGGCCCGCCGAACGAGACCGACGCCGCCGGGTGCGGGTGACCGCGCAGCCCGAACCAATCGGGCCCGACCACGAGCTCGGCACCCGAGAGCGCGCCCGCGTCGGCATCGCACACCAGGTGGGCGACGACCCCGCCGATCACCTCTCCCTCACCCGACGCCTCGACGCTCAGCGCGAAGGCATCGACCCGATCCTCGGTGGCCGCGTGCGCGACGCGTGACAGCTGCGTGGCCGACTGCGCGCGGCTGCGACCACCGGCCGTGGACGCGTCGACCACGCCCACGACGCGGACCGCGCGCGCGGCCGCGGCGGCGTAGTCGGACACTGCGCGCACCCAGGCGGCGTCGTTGCCGATCTGCTCGGTGACCCCGGCGTGCTCCTCGAGGACACCGGCCCAGCCGCCGGACGACGACGTGCCGACCGCGCCGGCGAGGGCGACGACCACCGCGTCGATCGGGCCCGACTCCTCCGCGGTCGCGGCCAGCTGCTCGGACGCGTCGGCGAAGCCGGTCGCGGGCTTGTCGATGGTGACGCACTCCACGCCGCGCGCACCGAGCGCCTCGGTCAGCTTCGTCCCCCAGCTCGCGACGTCGGTGACGATCACCGCGCGCGCCGCGGACGTACCCGCCTCCGGTGCACGAGTCTCTGGAGCGTCGGCCTCGAAGGCGCCACCGAGCCGCGGGTTGCCGCCGCCGCTGCTGCCTTGCGCGGCTTCGGCCGGTGCGAGCACCTTGCCGGTGAACGACTCGAGCACGGCGAGCAACGAACCCACCGCACTCGTGCGCGCGACCTCGAGCAGACGGGGCGGCACCACCCAGGCGAGCTCGGCACCGTTCGAGAACATGATCTGGCCGCGCGCCCACGACGAGAACGTCTCACCGGCGAGGTACGCGCCGACCGGACCGAGGTGCTCGGGCGGTGGCACCGAGGCCAGACCGAGCGACACCCCGCCGGTCGCGGCGTCGCGCCCCGACGCGTTGCCGGTGCCGGCCTGGCGCGCCAGCGCGCCGAGCACCATCCGAGTGGCGGCGATCGGCGACAGTGCGTTGACGGTCACCCCTGGAGGCGTCTCCTGTCCGATGCGCCACGTGAGCGCGGCGACCGCGCGCTTGGCGCAGCTGTAGGCGCCGGCGTCGGCGGCCCGCCAGCCAGAGCCGGAGGTGACCCCGAGGACGCGCCCGTGGCCGGCCGCCGTCATCAGTGGCAGCGCGGCGCGCAGCACGTTGAGATACCCGTCGAGATGGACGCTGAGCACGGCGCGCCAGTCGTCTTCCACGCCGTGCGCGAAGCCGGTGGGCCGGCTGATGCCGGCGACGTTGACCACTGCGTCGAGGGCACCGAACTCCTCGACCAGGGCGGTGAACAGCGTGCGCACCGCGTCTTCGTCGGTGACCGAGATGTTGGACGCGCGCGCCTGACCGCCGGCGTCGACGATCCGCTGCGCGGTGGTGGCTTCGGCACCACCTTCGCCCGGTGAGCCGTCGACCGCGACGCCGGGGTCGACGGTGACGACGAACACGCCCGCACGTCCGAGCTCCTCCGCGATGGCGGCACCGATGCCGACTGCGCCTCCAGTGACGACGGCGACGCTCACGAGACGTCCGTTCCGTTGGAGGAGGTCTTTCCATCGGAGGACGTCTTTCCATCGGAGGACGTCTCCCCCTCCAGCGCGAAGCCTTCGAAGTCGCCCTTCGCCCGCCACTCGGCCAGGAGGTCCTGGTAGCCGAAGAAGTCGCCGTAGCCACCTCCGTAGGCACCGCTGCGCGGATTCAACATCGTGGGATCGCCTTCGAAGTTGAGCCGTGACGGCGTGCACGCGGCCATGAACGCGCTGTTGTCGCGCCAGGTGCTCAGGATGATGTCGGTCCAGCCCTGCTCCGCGTCCTCCGTCGTCTCGAACGCCTTCACCCCTTTCTCCTCCAGCGCGGTGATGGTCTGAGACACGTGGTGGGCACCCACGACCATCAGGTGGGTGAAGTTGTGCGTCGTGACGGCCTGCTGCCCGGGCGCCGGCATGATGAACATGTTCGGGAAGCCGTGCGTCGTCATGCCATGGAGGCTGAGGACGCCGTCCTTCCACTTCTCTTCCATCGTGATGCCGCCGCGCCCGACGATCGTGTGCCCGGCGCGCCGCGCGAACGGCGTGAGCTCGCCCTCGAAACCGGTGGCGAGCACGATGCAGTCGACCTCGTACTCCTCGCCGTTCGCGACCACACCGTGCTTGGTGACGCGCGTGACGCCCGTGGGGCAGTCGACCAGCGTGACCTTCGGGTTGTTGAACGCGACGAGGTACTCGTCGTGGAAGCACGGACGCTTGCAGCCGTAGCGGTAGTACGGCTTGAGCATGTCCGCAGTGGCGGCGTCGCCGATGAGCGATTCGATGCGCGTGCGGTGCTCTTCCATGATGGCGAAGTCGTTCGCCTCGACCATCGCCGCGATGTCCGACGGCCTCATGCCCTCCGCGATCTTCGGGTTGTTCAATCGCGCGGTGTACAGCGTCCAGCCGTCGTCGACGAGATCGCGCTCGACCGGGCGACCGATCATCATGGCGCTGAAGTTCTCCATCCGATCCTTCTGCCAGCCCGGACGGAGCGCGTCGACGAACTCGGGCGGCGTCGGGCGATTGCCGCGCTCGCCGATGGCCGACGGCGTGCGCTGGAACACGTACACGTGCTTCGCCGACTCGCCGAGGGGCGGCACCGCCTGGATCCCGCTGGCGCCCACGCCGACCACCGCCACCACCTTGTCGGCGAGCTTCGTGAGGTGGGGGTCGTCGGGGCCCCCGCCGGTGTACTCGTAGTCCCACCGCGCGGTGTGGAACGCCGTGCCCTCGAACTCGTCCATGCCGGGGATGGCCGGGAGCTTCATCAGGTTGAGGATCCCGGGCGCCATGATCAGGTACCGCGCCCGCACCTCGTCACCGCGGTCGGTGCGGATGACCCAGCGTGACGACTCCTCGTCCCAGGTGCTGGTCTCGACCCCGGTGTGGAACAGCGCGTCGTCGACCAGGCCGTACTTCGTCGCGATGGCGTCGAGGTGCCGGCGGATCTCGTCGCCGAACGCGTACCGCGTCGTCGGGACGTAGTTCATCTCCTCGAGCATCGGGAGGTAGATGTACGACTCGACATCGCACATCACGCCCGGGTACCGGTTCCAGTACCAGGTGCCGCCGATGCCACCCGCCTTGTCGATGAGCACGACCTTGCGCAGGCCCTGGTCGCGCAGCTTGGCGCCGACCGTCACCCCCGACATGCCGGCACCGATGATCGCGACGTCGACGTCCTCCGCGACCGCGTCACGCTCGACGAACGGTGTGAAGGGGTCCTTGGTGTACTCGGCGAACCGTTCGTCGGCGCGCAGGTCGTAGAGGACCCCGCGGTCCTCGGTCATGCGCTTGGCCCGCTCCTCCGCGTACTTGTCGCGGACCGCATCCGGATCGAACGCGGGCGTGGACGAAGGCGTGTCGTCGGACGGAGTCATGCAGCAGTTCCCCCGGGAGTGTTGGACAGGGTCCAATCATGCCTCACGGGCACCGGGGCTCACCCGGGGCCGGCGCGCCCGTCGTCCACGCGCGCGTGGACGAACGCAACGTCCATACTGCTCCGGTGAGCGACGTCATCCGAACGCTGACCCGACCCGAGCTCGACACCATGCTCGACTGGGCCGCCGCCGAGGGGTGGAACCCCGGGCGGCACGACGCCGACGCCTGCTTCGCGACCGACGCCGACGGGTTCATCGGCCTCGACGTCGACGGCGAGCTCGCGGTCACGCTGTCGGTCGTCCGCTACGACGCCACGTTCGGGTTCGTGGGCTTCTACATCTGCCGTCCGGAGCTGCGCGGGCGCGGCTTGGGCATGGAGCTGTTCGAAGCCGGGCTCGCGCGCGGCGACGTTGTCACGCTCGGGCTCGACGGCGTGCTCGAGCAGGAGTCGAACTACGCGCGCGACGGGTTCGTCACCGCGCATCACAGCGTCCGGTACGGCGGGACCATCGATGTCCCTGCACCCGGCGGCGACGACCTCCGCACGCTGGGCATCGGCGACCTCGACGCGCTCGTGACGTTCGAACGAGCGCACCAGGTGTTCCCCGTACCTCGTCCGGCCTTTCTC
>DASXXX010000318.1:0-9061 GCA_036502765.1 Acidimicrobiia bacterium
CGACCGTCGAACACGTCGGCGGTGAACGCCAACGCGGGGAGCACGATCGCGAGCGCGCCGATGATCGCGGCGGGTTGGCGCCACCCGAACCGGAAGCTGTGGATGCCGTCGACGAAGACCGACACCGTGATGCCGACGCACAACGCGAGCCCGAGCGCGGCGAGCGTGAGCCCGGCCTCGGGGGCGAGCACCGACGTGTCGGGGAAGAAGCGGGCGGGCACCCACACCGCGGCCCACCCGACCAGGGCGAGCACCCAACCGCGCGCGGTCCACGCGAGGCGGTCACCGGTGGCGACGAACAACGGGACCGCGGCCGCGACGATCAGGCCCCACATCACCCAGCCCGCCGACGCGGGGCCGCTGTCGAAGCGCAGCACCTGCGCGAGGTCGAGGGCGGGACGGAACGCAAAGCCGAGCGACGCCTTGTCGGTGCTCGCGTGCGTGTACGCGAGTGGCCACGGGAAGAGAAGGATCAGCGCACCGATCGACGCGACGATCGCAATGCCGAACCCGCGCAGCGTCGCCTTGGCCCGGCCGGCGATCGGGATGGCGACGACGAACGCGAGCACCGCGAGCAGGAAGAGCCCCACGCCGGCCGGGTAGAACGCGCCGAGCAGCGCCGCCAGCACCGCGAGCCGGAGCACCCGACCGCGCCGCGTGTCGTCGCGGTCGCCGAGGCGCACGACGCGCAGGAGGAGGAACGGCAGCAGCGCGAAGAGCACCAGCGGTCCGAGCCGGCCCTGCGCGATCGCGTTGCGGGCGACCGGGTTGATCCCGTACACGAGGCCGGCCGCGAGCGCAGGCCCGCGGTACCCGATGGTGAAGCGACCGAGGCGGTACGCACCGAACGCACCGAGCGGGAGCGCAACGACCACGGTGAGGGTCTGGGCAAGGCCGGTGGCGCCCAGGAGCACGGTGCCGAACCCGCCGATCACCGCGAGCGCCGCCGGCGCCGGCGACGCCGATCCGAGCCCGGTGTAGCGCCACGCCGATCCGAACGTGTCGAACACGTCGCCGATGCCGGGCCAGTGCGCGAAGGTCCCGATCGCGGGAACTCCTCCGGTGATGAGGGAACGTGACCCGACCACCACCATCGCGAGGAAGGCCAGGAAGGCGATCGCCGCCGGCGTCCGCATGCCGTCGGACACCGAGTCGACCGCGCTGCGCGACGCGTCGCCGATGGACCGCAGGCGGGTGTCGGTGTGCAGATGATGGCTGAGGAACGCGCCGAGACGGGCGGTGCTGGACACCTGCAGCTCGCGCAGCTCGGAGTCGTGCACCGTGCGCAGCGACTGGGCCCGCCGCCGCGACGCGCGCAATTGACGCACGTGGAACAGGTTCGAGAACCAGCTGCCGATCGCGGCGCGAGCCCGACGCGGCCGGCCGATCAGCAGGTCACCCACCGCTTCGACGAAGCCGACCACGAAGCCGACGGGCACCAGCCACAACAACTTGTGCCACGAGTACGACGTGAACAGCACGCGGACGCGCGACCGCGCCATCCCGAACTCGTCGGGGTGGTCGCCACGCAGACCGTCGGTCGCGGCCTGACGGTGCGTCGCCCGCGCGTCGGGGACGATGAGCACGCGCGCGCCGGCGAGGCGCGCCCGCCAGCACAGATCGAGGTCTTCGGCACCCGGGAACGTCGCGGGGTCGATGCCCTCGAGCACGGCGAACAGGTCGGTGCGCACGAGCATGACCGCGGTCGGCACGTAGAAGACGTCGCGGACACCGTCGTGCTGTTCCTGGTCGACCTCACCGGGCTCGATGCCGGTGTACGGCGCGCCGAACCGGTCGATGGAGCGACCCACCTCGAGCAGCACCTCGGGGTTCTCCGCGCTCACGAGCTTCGGGCCGAGGATCCCGGCGTTCGACCGGTATCCCTCCTCCACCAAGAATCGAACCGCCGGCGGGTCGAGCACGACGTCGTCGTGGCACAGCAGGAGGAAGGTCGCGCCCTCGACCACGTGGAGGGCCTCGTTGGCCGCGTCGGCGAAGCCGGACCCGTCCTCGAGCCGGCGGACGAACGCCCGCGGGAGCACGTCGGCGACGCGGGAGGTGGGGTCGTCGTCCGACCCGCAGTCGACCACGAGCACGGTGAGGTCGTCGTAATCCTGTGCGCCGATGGAGGTGAGGGTGTCCTCGAACCAGGGGCCCGGGTTGCGGGTGACCACCACGGCCACGACCGGGGGATACTGGGCGAGGACCTCCTCGACATCTTCTGGCTCGACGTCCTCGGGCCTGGTGTCCTCGAGGTCGGCGTCCCGGAGCTCGGCGAACGGCTCGGCGAGTGGAACCGGCGCATCGTCCCCGGGGGGCGCCGCGACGGGATCGTCGGGCGGTTCGAGCGCGCTCATGGAGGACGACAGCGTACCGTCGCCCTCTCGCAGGCCCCGGACACCACCTGGCGCTCGACGGGGCACGGCGGGGTCGTTCCGACGGGTCGGCCGGTACGCTCACCCGATGATCACAGCACTGGCGGGGGGTGTGGGAGCCGCCCGCTTCCTGCGCGGCCTGGTGCAGGTCGTCGACCCGGCCGAGGTGACCGTCGTCGTCAACACCGCCGACGACGACTGGTTCCACGGCCTCTACGTGTGCCCCGACCTCGACTCGGTCACCTACACGCTGGCCGGGGCGCAGAACCCCGACACCGGTTGGGGCCTCGCCGGCGAGACCTTCGCCGCCATCGACGCCCTCGCCCGCTACGGCGAGGACACGTGGTTCCGTCTCGGCGACCAGGATCTCGCCACGCACCTGTTCCGCACCCGGTTGCTGCGCGACGGCGCCACCCTCAGCGAGGCCACGTCCCGGGTCACCGCGGCGTGGGAGCTCGGGCCGCGGCTGGTCCCCATGACCGACGACCGCGTGGCCACCCGCATCACCACACCGGACGGCGAGCTCGCGATGCAGGAGTGGTTCGTGCGGGAGCACTGCGAGCCCGAGGTGGTGGGCGTGCACTTCGACGGTGCGGACGACGCCCGGCCCGCGCCCGGTGTGCTCGACGCCATCGCCGACGCCGACACCGTGCTCGTGTGCCCGAGCAACCCGGTGATCTCGATCGGCCCGATCCTCGCCGTGCCCGGCATCCTCGACGCGCTCGTGGCCCGGCGCGACCGCGTGGTCGGCGTGAGCCCGATCATCGCCGGGCGGCCGGTGAAGGGTCCGGCCGACCGGCTCATGGGCCCCATGGGCATCGACGTGTCGTGCGTGGGTGTCGCACGCGAGTACCGCGCCTTCTGCAGCGCGCTCGTCATCGACACCGGCGACGCCGCGCGTGCGGGCGAGATCGAGGCGCTCGGTGTGCGGGCGGCCGTCGCCGACACGTTGATGACCGACGCGCGCGTCGCTGCCGCGCTGGCGCGCGACACGCTCGCCGCCGTCGCCTGACCGCACAGGTGACCGGGCACGTGCAACCGCTCACGATCATCCCGGTGCACGGGGTGCCCGAGGTGCGTCCCGACGACGTCCTCGCACCCCTCATCGCCGACGCCGCCGCCGCCCAGGACACCCCCCTGCTCGACCACGACTGCATCGTCGTCACCCAGAAGATCGTCTCCAAGGCCGAGGGGCGCCTCGTGGAGATCGATCCCGACGACCGCGACGCGCGGCGCGTGCTCGTGGAGGGCGAGTCGGTGCGTGTCCTGCGTCGCCGCGGTGATCTGATCATCAGCGAGACCCGTCACGGGTTCGTGTGCGCGAACGCGGGCGTCGACCTCTCGAACGTCGACGCCGGCTGGGCCGCGCTCCTCCCCGTCGACAGCGACCGCTCGGCCCGCCGCATCCGCGACGCGCTGCGCGCCACGCGCGGCGTCGACGTCGGTGTCGTCGTCTCCGACACCTTCGGACGCCCGTGGCGCCAGGGACTCACCGACGTCGCCATCGGCGTGGCCGGCCTCGCCGCCATCGTCGACCTCCGCGGCACCGAGGACGCGCTCGGGCGCGAGCTCCAGGTCACCGAGGTGGCGGTCGCCGACGAGGTCGCCGGCGCGGCCGAACTGGTGATGGGCAAGTCGTCGGGCGTGCCGGTCGCGATCGTGCGTGGCCTCGACCCGTCGTGGTTCCGCGAGAGCGCCGTCACCGAGCTGGTCCGCCCGCCCGGCGAGGACCTCTTCCGGTGACCTCCACTCCCCGATCACAAGGGTTGGAGGGGGCGGAGAGTCGGGTGCCCGCGTTCCTCGACGCGCGGCGGTCGATCCGGGCGTTCGTCGACGAACCGGTGCCGCGCGACGCGCTCGACGGCTTCGTCGAGGCTGCGTGCGCCGCGCCCGCGCCGCACCACTCGCGCCCGTGGCGGTGGGTCGTGGTCGACACCGCGCCCGCCAAGCAGCAGCTCGCCGACGGCATGGGCGCGGCGTGGCGGCGCGACCTCGAGGGCGACGGCGTCGCCCCGGCACGCGTCGACGAGTTGGTCGACGCGTCGCACGCCAAGATCACCGGTGCCCCCGCGCTCGTGCTCGGGTGCCTCACCTGGGACGGCCTCGACCGCTACCCCGACGACACCCGTCAACGCGCCGAGTTCGGCATGGCGTTGCTGTCGCTCGGCGCCGCGGTCGAGAACCTCATGGTCGCGGCGGCCGACGCGGGATACGCGTCGTGCTGGGTCGCGGCGCCGATCTTCTGCCCCGAAGCCACGCGCGACGCGCTGGGCCTCGCACCCGAGTGGCTCCCCCACGCCATGGTCGTCGTCGGTCGTCCCGATCCCACCTACGTCGGTCGCCCGCGTCCGCCGGTCCCGCTCGGGGAGCTGCGCGCGTTCCGCTGAGGTCGTTCCTGAGTCGAGCGGGTGGGGACGGAGCGAACGGAGTGCGCGAGGGGAGCTAGGCGGTGCGGAACCAGTCGACGGTGAGGCCGAGCCCTTCGTCGAGCGGGGTCCACGGCTTCCAGCCCAGATGGATCGCGGCGCGACCGGGATCGAGGGCGGAGCGTTCGAGCTCGCCGGCGCGCGCGGGTGCACGATTGGGCGGCTCGGAAGAACCGACCAGGCCGGCGATGGCGTCGTAGAGCTCGAGCACGCTGGTCTCGACGCCGGTACCGATGTTCATCAGCAACCCGCCGCCCTTCTCGGTGGCGCGCACGAAGGCGTCGACGACGTCGTCGACGAAGACGTAGTCGCGCGTCTGCGCGCCGTCGCCGAACACCGTCGGCTGACGGCCCGCGAGCATCCGACCGGCGAAGATCGCGACCACACCCGCTTCCCCGTTGGGATCCTGCCGCGGTCCGTAGACGTTGCCGAGCGCGAGCTCGGTGTACTCGAGCCCGTGCACCTCGCGGTAGTAGTGCAGGTAGTCGCCGGCCGCCTTCTTCGACACGCCGTAGGGCGAGATCGGCCGCTGCGGGTGGCTCTCGCGCACCGGCAGCGACTCGGGGATGCCGTAGAGCGTGCCCCCCGACCCCGCGAACACCACCTTGCGGGTGCCGGCGGCGACTGCGGCCTCGCACACGTTGAGCGACCCGAGGACGTTGACCTCGGCGTCGAACAGCGGCTTCGCCACCGACACGCGCACGTCGAGCTGCGCGGCGAGGTGGAAGATGACCTCGGGACGACGGTGACCGACCAGATCGGCGAGCTGCGGCGACCGGATGTCGAGGCGGTGGAAGCTGAACTTCCGGTTGCGCTGGGCCCGCGCCTCACCGAGGTTGGCGAGCACGCCGGTCGACAGGTCGTCGATGGCGTCGACGTCACACCCTTCGGCGAGGAGCCGGTCGACGAGCGTCGAGCCGATGAACCCCGCGCCGCCCGTGACCATCACCCGCACGGTGGTCAGTCTCCCAGTGCGGCATCGGGTGCGTCGGGGTCGGTGCGACGGATGCGCGCCCCCGACGCGCGCCCGCCGGCGTCGAGCATGGCACCCGATCCCACGATGGTGTGGTCGGACGCGATCGCCCCCGTGCGGAGGGTGGCGTCGGGACCGAGGACGGAGTCGATCACCTCGGCGTCGGTCTCGAGGACGGCACCGTCGAGCACGACCGCGCGCAACACGCGCGCACCCGCGGCCACCGACGCGCCCGCACCGACCGCGGAACCGGCAACCCTCGCACCGGCGTCGACGCGCGCGCCGTCGCCGAGCAACACCGGCGCGACCAGACGCGCCCCCGCGTCGACGTGTGCGTCACCCTGGATCCAGATCCCCGGCGCGGCCTCGCGCGCGCCGGGCGCGGGCTCCCCTCCGAGCACGCCGGCCAGCACGTCGGCGTGCGCCTGCAGGTACTTCTCGGGTGTGCCGATGTCGATCCAGTACGCGTCGCTCGTCATCGCGTACATGCGCCTCGGATCTTCGAGCATGCGCGGGAACGTCTCGCGCTCGATGGAGACCGTCAACCGCTCGGGGATGCGCTGCAGCACCGCGGGCTCGAGCACGTAGGTGCCGGCGTTGATCCAGTTGGTCGGCGCCTTGCCCTTGGGCGGCTTCTCGACGAACGCGACCACCTCGCCGTCGTGGCGCGTCGGCACCACCCCGAATGCCGACGGATCGGCGACCTTCGTGAGGCAGATGGTCGCCTCCGCGCCGCGCTCGTCGTGGAACGCGACCAACTCGCCGAGGTCGAGGGTGGTGAGCACGTCGCCGTTGCACACCACGAGGCGCTCGTCGAGCCCCTGCGCGGCGAAGCGGATCGCCCCGGCGGTACCGAGCGGATGGTCTTCCACCGCATAGCGCAGCACGAGGTCGCCGAAGCGGCCCTCGGGGAAGTGGGCCTCGAACGCATCGGGCAGGTAACCGAGCGACAGCACGACCTCGTCGACACCGTGACGGGCCAGCCACGCGAGTTGCCGCTCGAGGAACGCCTGGTTGGCGATCGGGAGCAGCGGTTTGGGCGTGGCGTAGGTGAGCGGGCGCAGCCGCGTGCCCTCGCCGCCCACGAGGACGATCGCCTTCACGACGTCGTCACCGTGTGCCTGCGCTCGACCCTGCGCTCCACGGCGCGCCCCTCACCGTGCGCCCCCTCACGGCGAGCCCGCTCACGGCGAGGAGGTGCTGGTGGCCGCGGGGGCCGTGGTGGTGGCCGCCGGCAACGTGGTGGTGGTCGCGTCGATCGCGTTGCAGGGCGAGTTCTTGCTGAGGTTCGCGGTCGAGTTGTCGTTGATCTGGTTGAACGCAGTGCACGCGTTCGGCGGGAACGGGTGGTCGGCGCCCTTGGGCAGGAAGTAGATGGCGAGAGTCTCGCCATCCTTCATCTGGTAGTCGCCGGGGTTGCCGGTGCGCGTCTTGCCGTCGACCGCCCAGGTGAGCTCGCCCTTCTTGCCCTTGTACTGGCCGAACGGGCAGGTGTCGCCGTTCGACCACGCCGTCTGCTTCACCTTCGACTGCGGACCGATCCACGCGTCGATGGAATCCGACGACACCGACCAGCCGCCGTAGCCGGCGAACTTCGAGAGCGTGGCGTTGCTCCCTTCCTCGCTCACCACGAACGGGTGGGTGTGGATCAGGTCGTCGCCGTGGGTGTGGATGCCGACGTTGGCCTGCTGGCCCGGGTTGTCGGCCGGCTTCTCGAACTGCGGCTGCGCAGCCAACCACTCGCCACAGACGTTCACCTGGAACGCGGTGTGCCAGTGGTCGCCGGCGATGTTGGCGTTCTGGTCGGGGGCACGCGGCGGACCGCTCCCCGCGCTGTTGCCCCCACCCCGCACGAGGAACACGGCCACGATGCCGAGGATGACGATGCTGGCGATGGCGACGTTCCAACCGAAGGATCCGCTGCGCTTGCGCTTCGGCTTGCGGTACTTGGAGCGCATCGCGGCGCGCTGGTAGCGGGTCCGGGACTGGGGCATGGCGTGTCGCAGGTTACCCGCTGACCTTCGGCGTCTCGGGGCGCGTCTTGAGGGCCCGCGCCGCCATGTCGACGACCGCGCGCAGGGTCAGGAAGCACGCGGCGGGCAGGAGCAGCAGGCGTTGGGGGCCCCGCCACCGACGGGCCGAGAAGCGGTATGCGGAGCGGTGGTGCTCGACGATCATGCGGTAGGGCCGCTGCTTCGTGCTCGCACCCTGCACATGCGTGACGCGCCCCGACGGCTCGTACGCGACCCGCCAGCCCAGGCGGCGCAGGCGCCAGCAGAGGTCGAAGTCCTCCATGTACATGAAGTACCGCTCGTCCCAGCCTCCGATCGACTCGAGCGCGCTCCGGCGGAGATACATCAGCGCGCCCGACACCCAGTCGACGTCGCGGGGTCGGTCCCAGTGCGCGTCGAGCTGGCGGTAGTGCCGGGTGAAGCGGTTGCGTGGGAACAGCCGCCCGAGCACGGCGTGACCGACGGCGTCGATGGTCGACGCGTGGGTCCGGGCCGACGGGTATTGCGAACCGTCGGGGTTGAAGAGCGCAGGTCCCACGGCCGCGAGGTCGGGCTCGGCGTCGAGGCGGGCGAGCATCGCGTCTGCGGTGCCCGGTTCCACCACGAGGTCTGCATTGCTGACGGCCACGACGGAGGCGGTGGTGGCCGCGATCCCCCGGTTGGCCGCGGCCGCGTAGCCCAGGTTGCCGCCGGGATCGACGACCACGACGTCGGGCAGCGCGGCGAGCAGCGCGGCGACCGACCCGTCGGTCGATCCGTTGTCGACCACGACGACCTCGGGAACCCCGGCGCCGGCGTTGGAGCCGGTGTCGGCGAGGAGCGAGCGCACGCACTCGAGGAGCAACGGCCCCGACTCGTAGTTCACGACCACGGCCGCCCATCTGCCCCCGTCGCTCACTCCGTTCGCTCCGTCCCAGTGCCCCCGTTGCTCACTGCCGTTCGCTCCGTCCCAGTGCCCCCGCTGCTCACTGCCGTTCGCTCCGTCCCGGGCGCCGCCATCAGTCCTTGAAGCGGTACTTGACGAGGGTCCAGAGCGCGATGAAGCCGTCGCGCCAGGTGATCTTCTTGCCCTCGTCGAACTCGCGACCGGTGTAGGAGATCGGCACCTCATAGATGCGGATGCCGCGCTTCAGCATCTTGGCGGTGACCTCGGGCTCGAACTCGAAGCGCTCTGCGCGCAGCGTGATGCCGTCGAGCAACGCTCGGTCGAACAGCTTGTAACACGTCTCCATGTCGGAGAGCGTCGTGTTGTAGAGCACGTTCGTGACCAGCGAC
>DASXXX010000319.1:0-4256 GCA_036502765.1 Acidimicrobiia bacterium
ACGCAGAACAAGGCGCGCGCGATGCAGATCCTCGCCGCTCGCCTCGCCGAGCGGCAGCGCCAGGAGCGTGACGCCGAACTGCTCGCCCTGTCCGGCGACAAGCGCGACGTCGCGTTCGGCAACCAGATCCGCACCTACACGCTGCAGCCCTACCAACTGGTGAAGGACGAGCGCACCCGCTTCGAGACCGGCAACGTGCAGGCCGTGCTCGACGGAGACGTCGACCCCTTCATCGAGTCGTACCTCCAATGGCGCCGCCAGCAAGGCTGAGGCAGCAAGCCTGATGCAGCAAGTCCGATGTCGTCCGCCGGTGTGACCCGAGACACCAATCGCGTGGAGGTCGCTGCTACCCTCGCTCTCTCGTCATGATTCGCTTCGAGAACGTGTCCAAGGTCTACAAAGGCGACGTGGTCGCACTCCGCGAGGTGTCCGCGGAGGTGCAAAAAGGCGAATTCATCTTCCTGGTCGGTCCGTCCGGTTCCGGCAAGTCGACCTGGCTGCGTCTCCTCCTCCGCGAGGAGCAGGCCACCACGGGCCGCATCGTCGTGGCCGGCCGCGACATCTCGCAGCTCAGCCACTGGAAGGTGCCCCAGCTGCGCCGGAACATCGGCTGCGTCTTCCAGGACTTCAAGCTCCTGCCCAACAAGACGGTCTACGAGAACGTCGCCTTCGCCATGGAGGTCATCGGGCGCCCCCGCCACGTGGTCCGCACCCAGGTGCCCCAGGTGCTCGACCTCGTCGGTCTCGCCAAGAAGGCCGGGCGCTTCCCGTCCGAGCTCTCGGGCGGCGAGCAGCAGCGTGTCTCCATCGCCCGTGCGTTCGTCAACCGCCCCCTCATCGTGCTCGCCGACGAGCCCACCGGGAACCTCGACCCGGCGACGACCGTCGGCATCATGCGGATCCTCGACCGGATCAACCGCACGGGCACCACCATCGTCATGGCCACCCACGACCAACGCATCGTCGACGCCATGCGCCGGCGCGTGATCGAGCTCGACAAGGGCACGCTCGTCCGCGACCAGGCTCGCGGCGTCTACGGCGTCGGGAGCTGAACCCGCCCCATGTGGACGCGCATCTCGTACTTCTCGCGCGAGACCCTGGTCTCGCTGCGTCGCAACGTGCTGATGACCATCGCCGGCATCGCCACGGTGGCGGTGTCGCTCTCGCTGTTCGGCGGCATCCTGATGCTGTCGAAGTGGGTCGACCACGGCACCGAGCGGATCAAGGGCGGGGTGACGCTCGAGATCTTCATGCGGACCAATCCCAACGCCACCGAGGCCCAGGTCCAGGCGGTCCAGAAGCAACTCGACGGTGACAAGGGACCGAAGGGCAGCGTCAAGTCGTACCGGCACCTGTCCCACCAGGACGCCTTCGCGGAGTTCAAGCGCATCTTCCGGCGCAACCCCGACCTGATCGCCAGCATCCGCCCGCAGGACCTCCCCGAGTCGTTCCGGGTGGTGCCGAAGAAGGCGGAGCTGACCGAGAGCATCAAGGGCGAGTTCCGTACCGTGCAGGGGGTCGACACGGTCGAGACCCCGGGCGAGGCGCTGAAGGGGCTCATCGACGTCACCAACACCGTGCGATGGATCTTCGTGGTGATCTCGCTGGTGCTGCTGGCGTCGTCGTTGTTCCTGATCGTCAACACGATCCGCCTGGCCACGTTCGCCCGCCGCCGCGAGATCGAGGTGATGAAGCTCGTGGGCGCCTCGAACTGGTTCGTGCGGATCCCGTTCATCGCCGAGGGCATGGTCCAGGGCCTCGTCGGCGCCGGCCTCGCCATCATCGCGGTGGCCTCGCTGAAGCACTGGGGCTTCGACCAGGCCTTCAACGACCGCAACAGCTTCTTCAGCGAGTTCTTCGTCACCACCTCCGACGCCACCTTCATCGCCTTCCTGGTGTTGGCCATCGGCATCGTCATCGGGGTCATCGGCGCCACCATCGGTCTGCGCCGGTTCTTGAGGACGTAGCCCTGCGCACCTGAGCCTTTCGGGCGGTTCGCGCACTGTGGGTAATGACCGCGGTGTGGTTCCACGGCGGTTCAACTCGTGTGGGCGTTGTTGCTGTTGTTGCTGATGTTGTTTACGATCATCGGCCTATGCCACGGCTCCGTCCGCTGGCCGCCCTCGTGCTCGCGGCCGTTGCCACCCTGGGGGTCTCGGCGCGCGCCGGGACCCGGGCGGCTGCGCAGCAGAGCGACAAGCAGCAGCAGCTCCAGCAGCAGGTCAGTGAGTCGAGCGCGGCTGAGGATGCGGCGCGGGCGAAGGTCGTCGACGCGCAGGCCCAGCGGGCGAAGCTCGATGGCGCGCTGGCCGACGTGACCACGCGCCTGGCCGCGGCCGACGATCGGCTGGCGAGCGCGCAGGCAACCGTCGACCGACTCGGGTTGGAGGCCCTCGCGCTCCAGTTGAAGGCCGCCGCCACCCACAAGAAGTTGGAGGTCGCACGCGACGACGTGCGCCGCAGTGCCGTGTTGCTCTACCGGCACGGCGACGGCGAAACGATGATCGGGCTGCTCAGTTCGACCGACGGCTCGGGTGCGCTGGTGGAGGGGAAGCACTACCTGCAGCGGGTGAACGACAAGCGTCAGGGCGACGCGCGCCGGGTCACGAAGCTCAAGGACCAGCTCGACGCGCAGCACGACGCGGTCGCGTCACAGCAGCAGGAAGCCGACGCGGCTCGCGCCGCCGCCGCCGACGAG
Source organism: Acidimicrobiia bacterium (assembly GCA_036502765.1). Taxonomy (GTDB): domain Bacteria; phylum Actinomycetota; class Acidimicrobiia; order IMCC26256; family DASPTH01; genus DASUAS01. The sequence continues at coordinate 2,699 of DASXXX010000319.1, forward strand.
AAGGCGCAACTCGACGAGCTGGCCGCGCAGCAAGCACGCGCGCGCGACGCCGCCGCGAACGCGCTCGATGTCGAGAACGCGGCGCTCGGCTCCGCGGTCGCGCAACACGATGAAGCCGAGGCGGAGCTCGCGGCCGAATCGCAGCGCATCGCCGAGGTCGCGCAGGCCGCCGGCGACGGTCCCGCACTCGGAGACGGCACTTTCATCCGTCCGGTGCCGGGCCCGATCACCAGTGGCTACGGATACCGGACCGATCCGATCACCGGCGCCACCGCGTACCACTCCGGCATCGACATCGGGGCGCCGTGCGGCACGCCGATCAAGGCCGCCGGTACGGGGATGATCCTCACCGCCGGCTTCAACAGCGGCGGCTACGGCAACATGACGCTGATCAACCACGGCAACGGCTTGTCGACGCTGTACGGGCACCAGTCGTCGATCATCGTCTCAGCCGGTCAGTCGGTGACCCAGGGCCAGGTGATCGGCTACGTCGGCTCCACCGGCAAGTCGACCGGGTGCCACCTGCACTTCGAGGTGCGCGTCGGTGGCAACCCGGTGGACCCCAATGCCTATCTCTGAAGCGGTCGTCTCTGAAGCGGTCGTCTCTGAAGCGGTCGTCGGTAGCCGCAGTCGCGGCCGACCCGGTCTGTAGCAAGCTCACCGCGTGCCGACTCGTCGCCAGGTCCTGGTTGCCGCGGGCGCGCTCGTGGTGGCGGGGACCGGGGTCGCGGTCGTCGAAGCCGACGACCCGCGCGTGCGACGCGCGCTGCACCGGATCGGCGTCGTCGACAGCCCGGACCACGCGGTGCCGGACGCGCACGTGGCGACCACCAGTGGATCGCTCGACAGTGCGCACATGCCGGAACCGGTCGCCTGGACCATCGCCACGCCGAGCGCACCGGTGCGCGGCGTCGTGTACTGCCTGCACGGTCACGGCAACGACCACCGCATGGCGTTCGACGACGTGCACCTCCCCGACGTCGTGGCCGCGCACGGCGAACCGTTGGCGGTCGCCGCAGTCGACGGCGGCAGCGACTCGTACTGGCACGCGCGCGCCGATGGGTCCGATCCGATGACGATGCTCCTCGACGAGTTCGTCCCGCTCGTCGAGGAGCGACTCGGGACACCCACGTCGAGCGCGCTCCTCGGCTGGTCGATGGGCGGGTACGGCGCGCTCCTGGCGGCCGAGCGCGCGCCCGACCACTTCGACGTGGTGGTGGCATCGAGCCCCGCGTTGTGGACGTCACCGGGAGACACGCCCGCCATCGCCTTCGACGGAGAAGCCGACTACCGCCGCAACGACGTCTACGCCGGCGCGGATCGCCTCGAGTCGCTCGTCGTCCGGGTCGACTGCGGGACCGACGACCCGTTCGTCGATGCCGCGCGCACGTTCGCGGCGCGCCTCCCGCGCCCGAACCCGGGCGGGTTCACCGACGGGTTCCACGACGCCGCGTACTGGCGCAGCGTCGCGCCCGCGCAGGTCGCGACCATCGGCCGCGCCCTCCTCGCCTGAGTCGGACGCGCACCTGCCCGGACGCGCACCTGCGCCCCGCCAGTG
>DASXXX010000320.1:0-5488 GCA_036502765.1 Acidimicrobiia bacterium
CACCGAGACCCACGAGCTGCTGACCGGCAGCCCGGCCATCGATGCCGGTCCCGACCCGGTGCCCGACTTCCCGGGCAACGAGTTCGACCAGCGCGGCGAAGGCTTCGCGCGGGTGGTGGGCACCAAGTCCGACATCGGTGCCTTCGAGGTCCAGCCGCCGGCGGCGGCTCCCGAGTCGATCCTCATCACGCCCAAGTTCACCGGCTGAACCCTCCCTTCCCGACCGTCGGCACCCGGCTTCAGTTCCGTGGTGCCGGGGCCGAATTGTGATAGGAATCGGAGCTTCTGTCGGCGTGATCGCGTCGGCTGCTGAGATTCGACGGCCGCTGGAGCAGGCGCCGGCGGTCATGTGGAGGGCTACGAGATGAGCGACGACCAGGCAACTGGCAACCGCGAGCAGCGCCGCGCCGCAGAACGGCGGGCCCGTCGTCGTCGCGCCGCCGGTGCGGTGATGACCGCCTCGACCGCCGCGCTCGGTGCGACCAGCGTGTTGTTCGCCACCGGGGCCACGCCCGCGTCGGCCAACACGCCGCTCGTCGTCAGCACCGCCGCCGACTCCGGGGCGGGCAGCCTGCGCGACGCCATCACCCAGGCCAACTCCGACGCCGGGGCCGACACGATCACCTTCGACCTGGCGGCGATCGCCGCCTCCAACATCGATGTCCCGACCCAGTTGCCGCAGATCACCGAAGCGCTGACCATCACCGGTCCGGGCGCGTCTGCCCTCTCACTCACCGGCACGGGCGACGAGCGCATCTTCGATCTCGCCGGTTCGTTCGCCGTAACCATCTCGGGCCTCACCCTCACGCACGACGACACGGTGGTGACGGGTGACGGCGGTGCGATCCGCAACGAGGGTGCGCAGCTGACGCTCACGAACGACGTCGTCACCGGCAACGAGACTGCAGGCGCGGGCGGTGGGGTCTCCTCGCGCGCCGACGGCAGCGGCGTCGTGGTCGAGTCGACCACGTTCACCGACAACACCGCCGACGGGAGCGATGGCGGCGGCGCGGTCTTCATGAACGCCGGCGGCGTCAACCTCCAGCTCACCAACGCCAGCGTCACCGGGAACACCGCCACCGCCGCCTGGGCCGGCGGCCTCTACGTCTACAGCGAGAACGCGACCATCGGCATCGCCAGCTCGACCATCTCCGGCAACACCGCGGCACGTGGCGGTGGCGGCGGCTGGCTCGGTGGTGCCGACGCGCACACGATCATCGACAGCTCGGTCATCTCCGGGAACACCGCGCAAGGCGGCAGCGCCGGCGGTCTCGGCCTCTACACGGACAGCGCGTCGGTCACGAACACCACCGTGTCCGGCAACACCGCTGACAACAACGGTGGCGGCCTCTACGTGGTCGGCAACACGATCGGCGTCACCATCGACCACTCGACGATCTCGGACAACACTGCCGGGAGCGCGGGCGGCGGTGTGTACCTCAAGAACCAGTACGCCCCGGCCACGATCTCCAACACGACGATCTCGGGGAACACGGCAGCCGACGGTGGTGGTGGCGTGTACGTCATCGCCGGCGAGACGAAGAACCCGACCTCGACGGTCAGCATCTACAACTCGACCCTTTCCGGGAACACCGCCACCGATGGCTGGGGCGGCGGTCTCTACGTCGGCTTCCAGGGCGACGAGGTCTCCGTCTTCAACTCGACCATCTCGGGCAACACTGCCGGGGTCGAGGGCGGCGGGGTGAGCTTCCTCGGGTACTACGGGATGGCGCTCGTGCAGACCACCATCACCGACAACACCGCCACCACGTTCGGCGGGCTGTACCTGCCGGCCGAGGAGGGTCTGGCGGCCGCCGCGTCGAAGCACCACCACGCCGAGGCCGCGTCGGTCGACCACCCCGGTGGCAAGGTCGCGTCGACGGAGAAGGGCCCGCGGGGGCAGGCGACCCAGTCGGCGGTGTTCTCCGAGACGAGCTCGATCGGGACGATCATCGCCGGGAACCAGGGCACCGACATCGGCCCCGGTTCCACCGTCGACTCCGACCACTCCTTGTTCGGGACGGTCGCGGCCGGCACGACCGTGCACGACCTCGGCGGTACCCAGATCGGCGCGAACCCGATGCTCGGCCCGCTGACCAACAACGGCGGCCCGACCGCGACCCATGCGTTGCTCGCCGGGAGCCCGGCCATCGACGCGAGCACCAATCCGGTGGCGTCGTTCCAGGGCAACGAGTTCGACCAGCGTGGTCCCGACTTCCTCCGGGTCGTCAACGTGGCCGACATCGGTGCGTTCGAGGTCCAGCCGCCGGCGGCGGCTCCCGAGTCGCTGCTGATCACGCCCAAGTTCACCGGCTGACGGCGCTTCCTCTCCACCCTCGCTCGCTCCGCTCGTAGCGTCGTTCCGGTCCTCGGGTCGGGAAGAAAACTTGACAGTGGCATTGTTAACTTTGGGTGTCCGGTTCCACCGCGCCGAGGTAGACGTATGCCGCTCGACCCCAACAAGTTCACCCGCAAGACGGGCGAGGCCCTGAGCGCCGCCCAGACCCTCGCGCGCGACCTGCACCACAGCCAGGTCACGTCCGAGCACCTGCTGGCCGCCCTGCTCGGCCAGCCCGAGAGCGTGGTGCTCCCAGTCCTGGAGCGCATCGGCGTCTCCAGCACGACCCTGCGCGCCAGGGTCGACGACGCGCTGTCACGCGTTCCCCAGGTCTACGGCGAGACCGCCCAGCAGGCGCAGCTCGCGCCCGACGCCTACCGGGCGCTCGAGGCCGCTGACGCCGAGCGCGCCGCGCTGGGCGACGACTACCTCTCCACCGAGCACGTCCTCCTCGCGATGAGCGAGGTGGTGGGAGGCGTCGGTGACCTCCTGCGCGGCGTCGGGGTCAGCCACGACGCCGTGCTCGCCGCGCTCCAGGAGGTGCGCGGCAGCCACCGCGTCACCAGCGAGAACCCCGAGGAGCAGTACCAGGCGCTCGAGAAGTACGGGCGCGACCTCACCGAGGACGCCCGCAAGGGCAAGCTCGACCCCGTCATCGGGCGCGACGAGGAGATCCGGCGCGTCATCCAGGTGCTGTCGCGACGCACCAAGAACAACCCGGTGCTCATCGGCGAGCCCGGCGTCGGCAAGACCGCCATCGCCGAGGGCCTGGCCCGCCGCATCGTCGAGGGCGACGTGCCCGAGAGCTTGCGCAACAAGCGCCTCATCGCACTCGACATCGCCGCCATGGTCGCGGGCGCGAAGTACCGCGGCGAGTTCGAGGACCGCATGAAGGCCGTGCTCAAGGAGATCGTCGACAGCGACGGCGAGGTCGTCACGTTCGTCGACGAGTTGCACACGATCGTCGGTGCCGGAGGCGCCGAGGGCGCGGTCGACGCCGGCAACATGATCAAGCCCATGCTGGCGCGCGGCGAGCTGCGCATGATCGGCGCGACGACGCTCGACGAGTTCCGCAAGTACATCGAGAAGGATCCCGCGCTCGAGCGGCGCTTCCAGCAGGTCTACGTGGGTGAGCCGTCGGTGGAGGACACCGTCGCCATCCTGCGCGGGCTGAAGGAGCGCTACGAGGTGCACCACGGCGTACGCATCCAGGACGCCGCGCTCGTCGCCGCGGCCGTGCTCTCACACCGGTACATCCCGGCCCGGCAGCTCCCCGACAAGGCCATCGACCTCATCGACGAGGCCGCGTCGCGGCTGCGCATCGAGATCGACTCGATGCCGTTCGAGATCGACGTGGTCGAGCGGCGGATCCGTCAGCTCGAGATCGAGAAGGCCGCGCTGGCCAAGGAGACCGACGACCAGTCGGCGGCCCGCCGCGGTGCGATCGAGGAGGAGCTGGCGACGCTGGCCGAGGACCGCGATGCGATGGTCGCGCACTGGCAGAACGAGAAGGACGCCATCACCGAGATCCGCGACCTCAAGGAGCGGCTCGAGAACGCGCGCACCGAGGCCGAACGGGCCGAGCGCGAGGGCAACCTCGAGCGGGCCGCGCAGCTCCGCTACGGCACCATGCGCGAGCTCGACGATGAGATCGTGCAGAAGACGGCGCGCCTCAATGAGCTCCAGTCCGACCAGCAGATGCTGAAGGAGGAGGTCGACGAGGAGGACGTCGCCGAGATCGTCGCCAAGTGGACCGGCATCCCGGTGAGCCGGCTCATGGAGGGCGAGATGAGCAAGCTCGTCCGCATGGAGGACGTCCTCCACGACCGGGTGATCGGTCAGGACGATGCGGTGAGCGCGGTGGCCAACGCCATCCGCCGGTCGCGTGCCGGACTCTCCGACCCCAACCGTCCCATCGGCTCGTTCCTGTTCCTCGGCCCCACCGGCGTCGGGAAGACGGAGCTGGCGCGCACGCTCGCCGACTTCCTCTTCGACGACGAGAAGGCCATGGTCCGCATCGACATGTCGGAATACATGGAGAAGCACTCCGTGTCGCGCCTCGTGGGTGCGCCTCCCGGCTACGTCGGCTACGAGGAGGGCGGTCAGCTCACCGAGGCGGTGCGTCGCCGGCCCTACGCGGTCGTGTTGCTCGACGAGATGGAGAAGGCCCACCCCGACGTGTTCAACGTGCTGCTCCAGCTGCTCGACGACGGTCGGCTGACCGACGGCCAGGGTCGCACCGTCGACTTCACCAACGCGGTGCTGATCATGACCAGCAACCTCGGACAGGAGCGGCGAGCGGCCGGGACCAGCGGCCTCGGACATCCAGACGAGGAAGCGAGCGCGACCATGGAGTCGGTGCGGAACCACTTCAAGCCCGAGTTCCTCAACCGCATCGACGAGATGGTCGTGTTCCACCGGCTGGGTGAGGCGCACATCGAGCGCATCGTGGAGATCCAGGTCGACCAGCTGCGGGCGCGACTGGCCGAGCGCAACCTCGGCCTCGAGCTCACCGACGCCGCGCTGGCCCACATCGCGGCGGTGGGGTACGACCCCGACTTCGGGGCGCGCCCGCTCAAGCGGGTGATCCAGCGTGAGGTCAGCGACCCGGTGGCGCTCGCACTCCTCAAGGGCGAGTACCACGACGGCGACGTCGTCGTGGTCGACGCCACCGCCGACGGCGCCCTGACCTTCAGCAGTCAGCATCCCGTCACCGCCTCCTGACCCACATTCACGGGAAAGCGGGGACGGGGGGCGACTAACCTCCCGTCAACGTGACACCTGTGATCGTTGCGTTCTTCGGGGGGCTGGCGTGTCTGGGACGGTGATCGTCGGCACCCAGTGGGGTGACGAGGGCAAGGGCCGCTTCACCGACTACCTCGCCAAGGAGAGCGACCTCGTCGTTCGCTACCAGGGTGGTCACAACGCGGGGCACCGCATCGTCGTCGGCGACGAGGTCTTCGCGCTGCAGCTGGTGCCGAGCGGCGTGCTCTATCCGCACGTCACCGCCATCATCGGCAACGGCGTGGTGGTCGACCCCGCGGTGCTCATCGACGAGCTCGACATGCTCGAGGGCAAGGGCGTCGACACGTCGCGCGTGAAGCTGTCGGGCAACTCGCACCTGATCATGCCGTACCACCAGGAGCTCGA
>DASXXX010000321.1:0-14439 GCA_036502765.1 Acidimicrobiia bacterium
CTCGTCGGCCTGAATCTGGTACTGGATGACGTCGCGCACCATCTCGCCGTTGAGCGTGAGCAGCTCGTCACCGGGGAGGAGCCCGGCGGCATCTGCCGGCGAGCCGGGCGCGACCGCCACCACTCGGGCGGTCGGCATCCCTCCAGTCTACGAGACGCCTCCCCCTAGCCTGGAGCCATGCCGGTAGAGCGCGTCCTCCTCGCCCAGCCCCGAGGCTTCTGCGCGGGCGTGGAGATGGCGATCAAGGCCCTGTCGTGGATGGTCCGGGTCTTCGAGCCGCCGGTGTACTGCTACCACGAGATCGTGCACAACCGCCTCGTCGTCGACCGGTTCCGCGAGCTCGGGGTGGTGTTCGTCGACGACGTCGACGACGTGCCCGAGGGTGCGCCCCTCATGCTCTCGGCCCACGGGTCGGCGCCCGAGGTGGTCGGTGCGGCCCGCGACCGGGGCCGGTTCGTGGTCAACGCGGTCTGCCCGCTGGTCACCAAGGTGCACCACGAGGCCAAGGTGCGCGCGGGCAAGGGCTTCACCGTGCTCTACGTCGGCCACGCCGGTCACGACGAGGCCACCGGCACCCTCGCGGTCGCGCCCGAAGCGATCCGGCTGGTGGAGCACGAGGACGACCTCGCCCGCGTGCTCCCCACCGTCGGCGATCCGTCGAAGGTCGCGCTGCTCGCGCAGACCACGCTCTCCATGCACGACTGGGAGGGCATCGCCGACCGGGCCCGCACGGAGTTCCCGGAGCTGTGGACCGCCACCCGCAACGACCTGTGCTTCGCCACCACCAACCGCCAGGCCGCGGTGCAGGCGATCGCGGCCGAGGCCGACGCCATCGTGGTGATCGGCAGCGCCAACTCGTCGAACACGGTGGCGCTCGCCAAGGTGGCTGCGGCGGCCGGGTGCCCGATCGTGGTGCGCATCGACGGACCCGACGAGCTCACCAACCTCGGGGAACTGGGCGACGCGCTGGGCGACGCTCGCATCGTCGGCGTGACCGCGGGTGCGAGCGCGCCCGAAGACCTCGTGCAGGCGGTGATCGCGCGGCTGGCACCCACCGAGGGTGTCGTGCCCGTGCACGTCACCGAGGAAGACGAGTACTTCCCGCCGCCTCGTGAGCTGCGCGAGCTGATGAACGCGCTCGACGTCGCCGCGCCCGCGCTGTTCGGCGGCCCGTTGCCCTCTGCAAAGACGGCGGCGGGGTCACGGGACGGCGCGTTCACCGACGACCGTCGCGTCGACGCGTCCGACGTCCTGGCCGGCTAGCGAGCGAGTCGTTACCTGGCCAAACGCTCGGCGTCGTCGAAGCAGGCCTGCAACGACGTCTGCAACCGCTCGGTCAGGAGCTTCGCCGCGCTGCGCCGGGCCCGACCCTCGAGGACGGGCGGGTCGAGCGGCTCTCCCACCGAGACCGCGACCCGGTGGATCCGGGGCAGGACCTTGCCCTTCGGGAGGATGTGCTCGCTGCCACCGATGCCCACCGGCACGATCGGCACGCCGAACTTCACGCTGAGGTACGCCGCGCCCGCGAACAGCTCCGCGATCTCCGGCCCCGAGCGGCGGGTGCCCTCCGGGAAGATCGCCACCGGCTCTCCGCGCTCGAGCACGGCTTCGAGCGCGCGCATGGCGCCGCGGTCGGCGGTGCCCCGCTCGACCTCCACCGCACCGAGCGCGTCGAACAGCTTGCGGCCGAACGACGACTTGAAGAGGTCGTCCTTGGCCAGGAAGCGCACCGTGCGCGACGTCGCGTAGGCCGCGAACGGCACGTCGAGGATCGACCGGTGCGACGGCGCCAGGATGTACGCACCCTGGGTGGGCACGCGCTCCTTGCCGACCACGCGCACCCGGAACACCACCTTGAACACGCTGAGCACGACACCCCGGGCGAACTGGTAGAAGGTCAACGCCCGCCCACACCCGAGCCGCCCACACCCGAGCCACCCACACCCGAGCCGCCCACACCCGAGAAGATCGCGCGGGCGCGCGCCACGAGGTCGGTGATCACCTCGTCGGCGGTCACGTCGCTGGTGTCGACGATCACCGCGTCGGACGCCGCGTCTTCGGGACGGGTCGCGCGCCCGAGCGTGCCGTCGGCGCGATCGCGTTGGTTGAGCGCGTCGCGTACGGCCGCGGCCTCGACCGCGCGCTGCGCAGCGGCTTCGTCGCGCTGGCGGCGGGCGGCACGCACCTCGTCGCGCGCGGTGATGAACACCTTGAGCGGCGCGTCGGGGAGCACGACGGTCCCGATGTCGCGACCTTCGACCACTCCCCCACCGTGCCGCTCCACCCAGGCGCGCTGACGCTCGACGAGGACGGCGCGTACCGGCGGGTGACTCGACACCTGCGACACCGCGCCGGTGACCCGCGGACCGCGGATCTCGTCGGACACGTCGGTGCCGTCGAGCGTGGTGACGCCCCGCTCGACGTCGATGTCGGCCGTACGCGCGACCGCGGCCACCGCGTCGGCGTCGTCGAGATCGATTCCGGCCTCGAGGGCGGCCAGCGCGGTCGCGCGGTACATGGCGCCGGTGTCGAGGGTCGGCAGGTCGAGCGCCGCGGCCAGGCCACGGGCAACGGTCGACTTGCCCGAGCCCGCAGGGCCGTCGATGGCGACGACCTTCACGACGCCGGCCTTCACGACGATGGTCCGGTGAGCGCGGCCAGGTGCGCGGTGAACTCGGGGTACGACGTGGCGACTGCGCGCCAGCCCCGCACGCGGGTCTCGCCGTCGATCACGCCGGCGGCGACCGCGCCCGCCATGGCGATGCGGTGGTCACCGTGGCTGTCGACCGCGCCCGGTTGCAGGCGTCCGCCGCGCACCACGAGACGGTCGTCGGCCTGCTCGCTGCCGACGCCGAGCCGCGTGAGCAGTTCGCTGACGGTGGCGATGCGGTCGCTCTCCTTCACCCGCAGTTCGGCGGCGTCGCGGAACTCCGTGATGCCTTCGGCGCACGCGGCCGCGACCGCCAGCACCGGGATCTCGTCGATCACGCCGGGGATCTCGGCGCCCTCCACGGTCGTACCGTGCAACGGCGCGCTGGTGACCCGGAGCTCACCCACCGGCTCCCCGAGCTGTTCGCCGGTGTGCACGATCTCGATCGTCGCGCCCATGCGTTGCAGCACGTCGACGAACGCGATGCGCGACGGGTTGAGCGCGACGCCTTCCACCACCAGTTCGGAACCCGACGTGATGGTGGCGGCGACCACCCAGAACGCGGCCGACGACGGATCGCCCGGCACCGTGAACTCGAACGGCGACGGTGCACCGGCAGTGACGCGCACCGCCCGCTCGTCGACCCGGGTGAGCGGCGCACCGAGGGCGGCGAGCATGCGCTCGGTGTGGTCACGGCTCGCAGCGGGCTCGACCACCTCGGTGGTGCCCGACGCCTGCAATCCGGCGAGCAGCAGCGCAGTCTTCACCTGCGCGCTGGCCACGCCGAGCCGATGGACGCACCCGGTGAGGTCACCGCCGCGCACGACGAGCGGCGGCTTGGTGCCGCCGGCGCGCCCGTCGAGGTGCGCGCCCATCGCGCGCAGGGGTTCGATCACCCGGGCCATGGGTCGCTCGACCAACGACTCGTCACCGGTGAGGACGGACAGGAACGGACGGCCCGCGAGCAGGCCGGTCAGGAGCCGGATGCTCGTCCCCGAGTTGCCGCAGCCGAGCACGGCGTCGGGCTCGACGAACGCGTCGAGTCCCCGACCGTCGATCGCGATGTCGCCGCCCTCGTCGCCAGAGATGCTCTCGGTGACGGCGACCCCGAACTGCCCGAGCGCGGCGCGGGTCCGGTCGACGTCCTCACCGCTGGCGAGCCCGCGGATGCGCGACGGCCCGTCGGCCATCGCCCCGAACAAGAGGGCGCGGTGCGACATGCCCTTGTCGCCGGGCACGCGCACGCGGCCGCGCAACGGGCGCCCGCCGATGAGCACGAGTTCGTCGGATGCCTCGCTCATGTTTCCCGCTCTCGGTGCTGCGCACCGGGGCGCTCGGCCCCCGCTCCGCTCATGTTTCCCGCTCTCGGTGCTGCGCACCGGGGCGCTCGGCCCCCGCTCCGCTCATGCGAGCGGGGTCCGGGACACGTGGTAGCCGTGCTCGAGCAGCGAAGCCTCGAACGCGTCGAGGTTGCGCGCGGCGACCACCAACACGAGGACGCCGGCACGACCCTCGAGCGAGTGGGCGATCTCGAGGTCGGCGATGTTGATCCCGAAGCGCGCCGCCAGCGTGGTGACCTCGGCGATGACACCCTCGCGGTCGGGCACCGGGATGCGCAGCTCGACCAACGTCTCCTCCACCGGCAGGCCGGTGGGCAGGTTGCGCCGCGCCGAGCGCGCGTCGGCCAGCAGCGTGAGCAACGCGTCGCGGTCACCGTCGAGGACGATGCTGCGCACACGCGTGAGCTCCTCGAGGTAGGCGTCGAGCGCGCCGACGATGGCGTCGCGGTTGGCGAGACAGATGTCGGGCCAGATCGCGGGATGACTCGACGCGATGCGGGTCATGTCGCGGAATCCACCGGCGGCGAGCCGCAACAGCACCGCGTGCTCGTCGGTGCCCTGGTTGGCCACGTTCATGAGCGTCGACGCCGCCAGCTGCGGCACGTGGCTCACCACCGCGACCATGGCGTCGTGCAGCTCGGGTGCCACCGCGATTGCCTCGGCACCGAGGTCGCTCACCCACGACCGCACGGTCGCGAACGCCTCGGGGTCGGTGCGGCCGGTCGGGGTGAGCACCCACGTGGCGCCGACGAAGAGGTCGGCGCTCGCGCCCGCGAGCCCTTCCTGCTCCGATCCCGCCATGGGGTGTCCACCCACGTAGCGCGCCGCCGCGTCGGGCCGGGCCGCTTCGACCGCGGCGACGACCGGCGCCTTCACCGAGCCCACATCGGTCACCAGGCCGGTGCCGGCGTCGAGCGCCGCGATCACCACCTCGGCCACGTGTCCCACCGGCACCGCGACCACGGTGAGGTCGGCGTCGGTCACCGCCGACGCGAGATCGGGAGTGAGCTCGTCGACCGCACCGGCGTCGAGCGCGGCAGCCGCGTGTTCGGCGTCGCCGTCGAAGCCGCGCACCACGACCCCGGCGCGCCGGAGCGCGAGCCCGATCGACCCACCGATCAGGCCGGTGCCGACGAGCGCGACGGACTTGGGCTCGGCCACGACGCGCCGTCAGTCGGCGCCGGCGAGGCCAGATCCTGCAAGGTCGGCGCGCAGCGCAGCCGCTCCCTCGAGGAACACGTGGTGCAGTTGGTCGCGCGGCTGCTCGGTGTAGCAGTGCACGAGGACCCGGATGCACAGGCGGGTGCCGTGGGCGACGTCCTGTTCCTGGGCGCCGAGCAACGCGATCTGGTCGAGCCCCAGCGCGGTGCGGGCGGCGGCGGCGGGGAACTCCGCGGTCAGGTCGGGGGTGGTGGTGAAGAGGATGCTGACGACATCGTCCTGCGTCAGCTCGTTGCGCGCGAAGAGCTCCTGCACGAGGGTGGCCGTCTTGGCGTCGATCTCGGCCTTCGAGTCCTCGGTGCACGTGATCGCGCCGCGCAGGGCCTGGAGTCTCATCGGGTGAAGCAGGTTAGCCCGAGGTCTCATCTGCGACGGGCCCGTTCTCCGATGTGTCGGTGGCCGACGCAGCCTCGTACAACGCGCGCACCTCGGCCTGCGTCAGCGCGCGCCACTCCCCTGGCTTGAGCGAGCCGTCGCGCAGCGGACCGATGCGCACGCGCACCAACCGCACCACGGGGTGACCGACGGCCTCGCACATGCGCCGCACCTGGCGGTTCCGACCCTCATGGATGCCGAGCTCCACCGCACTCGTCTCGTCTCGCCGTTGCACCACGTTCACGCGCGCCGGCGCGGTCAGACCGTCGTCGAGCTCGACGCCCTCGCGCAGGGCGCGCACCGCGGCAGGTGACGGGTCACCCTCGACCTCGGCCAGGTAGGTCTTCACCACACCGAAGCTCGGGTGGGTGAGCAGGTGGGTGAGGTCGCCGTCGTTGGTGAGCAGCAACAGCCCTTCGGTGTCGTAGTCGAGCCGACCGACCGGGAACACCCGCGGCGTCTCCGGCACGAGCTCGACCACGGTGGCGCGACCCTCGGGGTCGGACGCGGTGCTCACGTACCCCGTCGGCTTGTTGAGCAGGTAGTACACGAGGCCGTCGCGCACGATCACCGGCACACCGTCGAGCGCGACCGCGTCGCGCTCGGGATCGACGCGGCGACCCAACTGGGCGACCTCGCCGTTGACGGTCACGCGCCCGTCGGCGATCAGCTCCTCCGACACACGGCGCGACCCGACGCCGGCGCGCGCCAAGACCTTCTGGAGACGCTCTCCCTCGTGCAGTTCGGCCACGGCCGCGTCAGTCGGAGGGTGCGGGTTCGTCGGGTGCTGCCTCTTCGTCGAGGGCAGCTTCGTCGAGGGCAGCCGCGTCTTCGAGCGTGGGGTCGCTGTTCACGCGGAGTCCCCGTTCGAGCGCCTCCACCACCGACGCGTCGGGCACGAAGTCGCCGAGCGCCGGGAGCGCGTCGAGCGACGGGAGGCCGAGGCGTTCGAGGAACTCCCGGGTGGTGCCGTAGAGCACCGCCGCGCCGGGGCCGGGGTCGCGCCCGACCTCCTGCACGTAGCCACGCTGCAGCAGGGTGGTGAGCGTGGCCTCGACGTTCACGCCGCGGATGGCCGACATCTGGCCGCGCGAGATGGGCTGCTTGTACGCCACGATGGCGAGCGTCTCGAGCGCGGGGCCCGACAGGCGGGCGTGCTGCCCCTCGAGCACATAGCGCTCCACGTAGGGAGCGAGGTCGGGATGGGTCTGGAAGCGGTATCCGCCGGCGACCTGCGCGAGGACGAAGCCGCGCCCGGTCTCTTCGTACTCGCGGGCGAGCTCGTCGCACAGCGCTTCGACCCGCGTGACCGGCAGCTCGACGAGCTGCGCGAGCAGCCGGGCCTCCACCGGTTCGGTCGACGCCAGCACCACCGCCTCGATGGCGCGACGCGCGTCGACGTCGGACTCGGTCGGCTCGGTCACGCGAGCAGCCCGGAGGAGGTCGTTTCGGCCTGCAATTCCGCCGGCATCTCGATCTCGATCTCGTGGACCTCGGGGAGATCGTCGTCGTCCTCGTCGAGGTCGATCTCGTCGGCGTCGTCGCGCGCCGCCGATCCGGGCTCCTCCCAGTCGTCGAGGCTGGCGAAGTCGAGGGCGATCTCGCCGTCCTGCAGGCGCCGGACCATGAGCTCGCCGAAGTTGGTGAACTGGGTGAGGTCGACCATGCCCTGCTTGTAGAGCTCGAGCACCGCGAGGAAGCGCACGATCACCTCGAGGCGGTGTGGTGCGCCGGACACGAGGGCTCGGAAGCTCATCGGCTCGGACGACGGCAGCAGCCGCAGCACCGACTCGACTGCGTCGCGCACGCTCGCGCGCACGGGTGCGATGTGCTCGGTGTCGACCAAGACGACCGGCGGCGCCGACATGGCGCGGAGGGCGGCGGCGCGCAGCGCGTCGGGCTTCACCCGCTCCAGTGGATCGGGCGCCATCCAGCGGTACGGCTCCTCGGGTCCCACGGTGCGCGCCACGCTGCGATCGGCGCGCCGGATGAGACCCTCCATCGCCTTGGCCGCGTCCTTGAACGTCTTGCACTCGAGGAGACGCGCGAGCAGGAGGTCGCGCTCCTCGAAGCGCAGCAGCTCCTCGTCGAGCTCGAGCTCGTCGAGCCCCGGCAGCAAGCGGCGGGCCTTGAGCTCCACCAGCGTTGCCGCGATGAGCAGGAACTCGGTGGCCACGTCGAGATCGAGGTCGTCCATGAGGTCGAGCTCGGTGAGGTAGGCGTCGATGATCTCGCTGAGCGAGACCTCCCAGAGCTCGACCTCCTGCTTCAGGATGAGGTGCAGGAGCAGGTCGAAGGGCCCTTCGAACACCGGGGTACGGACCGCGTACGACATCGGTTCGAGCGTACCGGCCGTCGACCCCACCGAACGGCATCCCGCCGCGGCACTGGAGGCCGAACTTCATGATGTCGCGGCGGCAACGCTTGTAGTCTCACCCGCCATGCCGCGCGTGTTCTCGGGCATCCAGCCCACCGGAGAGATCCACCTCGGCAATTACCTGGGCGCGGTCCAGCACTGGGTCGCGGCCCAGGAGCAGTCGACCGCCCCCGACCAGGCCCTCTACTGCGTGGTCGACCTCCACGGCCTGACCCTGCCGTGGGACACCGCCACCTACGCCGAGGCCACCCGCCGGACCGCGATGCTGCTGCTCGCGTCGGGGCTCGACCCCGAACGCTGCACGCTGTTCGTGCAGAGCCACGTGCACGAGCACACCGATCTCACCTGGTTGCTCAACTGCATCGCCACCTTCGGCGAATTGGGTCGGATGACCCAGTTCAAGGAGAAGTCGGAGGGCCGGGAGTCGGTGAGCGTCGGCCTGTTCGACTACCCGGTGCTCATGGCCGCCGACGTCCTCGCCTACGACACCGAGCGCGTCCCGGTGGGCGACGACCAGCGCCAGCACCTCGAGCTCGCCCGCGACATCGCCATCCGCTTCAACCACCGCTGCGGCGACACCCTGGTGGTGCCCGAGGCGAGCATCCCGCCGGTGGGCGCGCGGGTGATGGACCTCCAGCACCCCACCAACAAGATGTCGAAGTCGGCCGACTCGCCACAGGGCACCATCCGGCTCCTGGATGACCCGAAATCGATCACCAAGCGCATCAAGAGCGCGGTGACCGACTCCGACAACGAGATCCGCTTCGACCCCGTGGGCAAGCCCGGTGTGTCGAACCTGCTGCAGATCCTCGGCGCGGTCACCGACCGGCCCGCCGAAGCCGTCGCGGCCGAGTACTCCGGATCGGGGTACGGCGCGCTCAAGGGTGCCGTCGCCGACGCGGTCGTCGAGTTCGTGCGTCCGTTGCAGGATCGCTACACCGCGCTCGAATCCGACCCTGCCGAGGTGGCGCGGATCCTCGAGGTCGGGGCCGAGCGCGCGGAGGCGATCGCGGCGGGAGTCATGGTGCGGGTGCGCGACGCGGTGGGTCTGCTTCCCCGGGGGAAGTGATGCCCGACGAACACGACGACGACGTCCTGGCCGACGGCACGCCGGCACGCCACTACCGCCGGCGTTCGGAAGAACTGGAGTTCGACCGGGTCGCGTTCTTCAGCGATGCGGTCTTCGCGATCGCGATGACGCTGCTCGTGGTGGGCATCGGGGTCCCCCGGGGCAGCGACGCCCATCTCGGCACCGCCCTGAGCGGCAAGGACGCCGAGATCTTCAGCTTCTTCCTGAGCTTCGTGGTCATCGGGTTCTTCTGGTTGGCGCACCACCGCTTCTTCGCCCGCCTCGCGGCGGTCGACGCGCGCTTCATGAAGATCAACCTGCTGTACCTCGCCGCGATCGCCTTCACCCCGTTCCCGACCGCCGTCGTCGGCATCTACGGGGGCGACGAGCCCGTCGGCGTCGTGCTCTACGCGGTCACCCTGGGCGTGGCCAGCTTCCTCGAGGCCGCGCTGCTGTGGCACGCGCAGCACGAAGGCCTCCTGCGGGAGCGGATGCGCGACGACGTGTTCCGCGGCAGCATGGCCGCGTCGCTGGCGCCGGTGGCGGTGTTCGCGATCTCCATCCCGATCGCATACCTGGCGTCGTCGTGGGCACTGCTCTCGTGGCTGCTGATCTTCCCGCTCGAGTGGTGCATCGGGCGGTTCGTGATCCCGAAGGACGCCCCTCGCTTCTAGCGAGCAGTCAGTCGTTGTCGGCTTCGTCGAGCGCGACGACCACTTCTTCCGGGATGGGGAGATCGGGCCACGTCGACGGGTCGTGATGCGAGGCCGCCCACACCGCCGCTTGCTCGGGCTCGCCGGCGATGCGGATGCGGTCGGCGCCGAGCTCGGCGTGGCGCAGGTAGACGCCGACGCGTCGGGTGAACCCCTTCGACTCCGACCACGCCACCGCGTGCTCACGGCCGGCCACCGCGCCCGACACCGTGGCCACCACCCGGCCGTACACGCCGAGGTGGCTGTCGAGCTTGCCGATGTCGTGCAGCAGCGCCGCCGACAACCATCGGGGGTCGTCGGCGTACGGCGTGTCGACGAGGCGAGCCTGCACGTCGCGCGCGACGCCGATGGCGTGACGCTGGTCGTGGTTGGGCTGACGACCGAACAGCGCGAAGCCGTCGGCGGTGAGCACGGTCTCCACCCACGCCATGTCGTCGGCGCGCGGCGCGCGGGGGGACAGCGCGCCCACGAAGCGACCGGAGAGGTGGCCGATTCTCATCGAGGTGCCTTCATCCGAACACCAACCGTACGAGCCAATCCTCGAAGGGTCGCAGGAACTGGGAGATCACTCCGGTGGAGAACACGAGCAGGAACAGCACGAGGAACCCGTACGGCCGGAACTTGTGCCAGTTCGGCAGCCAGCTACCGGGTAGGACGCGCTCGATCAGCGACGAGCCGTCGAGCGGCGGGATGGGCAAGAGGTTGAAGAGCCCGAGGTACAGGTTGACCAGCGCGAACGTGAACAGGATCCGCACGTCCAGCGGCAGGTCGACGATCGCGAAGCTCGGCGGCACGGTCGCGGGGTCGAAGAGCGCCTTGGCCGCGAGCGCCGATGTGATCATCAACAGGAAATTCGACGTCGGCCCCGCCAGGCTCACCCAGAGCATGTCGCGGCGCGGCTTGCGCAGGCGCGCCGGGTTCACAGGGACCGGTTTGGCCCACGCCAGCACGGGGAGCCCGACGATCGCGCCCATCGCCGGCAGCACGATCGAGCCGAACGGGTCGATGTGCGGGATGGGGTTGAGCGTGATCCGGCCCGCTTCCTTCGCGGTGCGGTCGCCGAACCAGAGCGCGACCACACCGTGGCTGATCTCGTGGAGGATGACCGCGACGACGAGGCAGCCGAAGAAGATGAACGTCTGCTCGTCGATGTGCACGAAGGGTGCGGTGCGCCGGACGAGCTAGCGGGGCCGTGACGCGCAGTCGATGCAGAGGCGGGCGGCGGGCATCGCCTCGAGTCGCGGTTCGGGGATGGGCTTCCCGCACGACTCGCACTCGCCGTAGGTGCCGGCGTCGAACTTGGCGAGCGCGTCTTCGATGTCCTGCAGCGTCTCGCTCAACTGCCCCGAGAGGGCCTCGACCTCGCCCCGCTCCGCGGTGACCTGGCCCGAGTCGGCGAAGTTCTCGTCGAAGTCGAGGCTGGCGCCGTCGAGATCCGAGGACGTGCCGTGGCCGAGCCGCGAGAGCTGGTCACGGACCCTGTCGCGCTCCTCCTGGAGCTGGTCGCGCAGCAGGTGCTGGGAGGTCTCGGTCATGGTGGCAGTCTACCGGCGACCCCTTTCGGCGGACGTCCGGGTTCCGGGCTCGCCCGGCCGTCTGGCCGACCGAGCGGTCCGTTGCGCGCGGGGATGGGCGGCGTCGTAGACCGCCCGCAGCCGTTCCGGAGACACCTTCGTGTACACCTGCGTGGTCGACAGGCTGGCGTGCCCGAGCAGCTCCTGCACCACGCGGATGTCGGCGCCGTGGTCGAGCATGTGGGTGGCACACGAGTGGCGCAACACGTGCGGGAACAGCCGGCCCTGCAGTCCGGCCCGGTCGCCGGCAGCCCGCACGATGAGCCACGCGCCCTGGCGCGTGAGTCGTCCACCACGCGCGTTGAGGAACAGCGCCGACTCCCGGGCCCGCGCACCCGCGAGCTCGGGCCGCCCGGTGGTGAGGTAGTCCCCCACCGCTTCTCGCGCCGAACGACCGAGCGGGACGACGCGCTCCTTGGAGCCCTTGCCCATGACGCGCACCAGGCCGTCGTAGAGGTCGGCATCGCCCAGGTCGAGACCGACCAGCTCGCTGATGCGCAGCCCGCCCGCGTAGAGCACCTCGAGGATGGCGCGGTCGCGTTGGGGGCGCGGGCCGTCGCCTGGGACCGCGCCGAGCAGGGCGTCGACCTCGGCCTCGGTGAGCGCCTTCGGGATCCCCTGCGGCACGCGCGGGGCGCCGACGTCACCGCTGGGATCGTCGTCGAGGAGTCCTTCCTCCACGCAGAAGCGGTGGAACGACCGCACCGCCGCGAGGGCCCGGGCGATCGACGACTCCTTGTAGCGCCGCTGCCCGTCGTCGGTGCGCGCCTGCTGCAGCTCGTCCACCCATCCCGAGACGATCGACTCGTCCACGAGCGCGACATCCTCCGTGACGCCGCGGCGCCGCAGGTACTCGGCGTAGCGCCGCAGATCGCGCCGGTACGCGGCGAGCGAGTTCGGCGCGAGCCCGCGCTCGACGCGCAGCCATGATTCGTACTCCGCCAGCAACCCGTCGAGCTCGTCGGCCACCGTCGTGTTCCGGGCCGACCTACCGCTCCGCGAGGAAGCGGCGGGCCAGGAGGAGGCCGATGATGCTCTTGGCGTCGACCAGCTCGCCGGTCGCGATGAGCTCGTCGACGCGGACGAGCGGGACGCGCTCGATCGTCATCGCCGCCTCTTCGTGGCTCACGGCCGCGCGCGTGCGCTCCTCGAGCTCGGTGGCGAGGAACAGGTGCGTGTACTCGTCGCAGAACCCCGGCGAGTTGTAGAACTCGCACAGCTTGTCGAGGCGACCGGCCACGTAGCCGACCTCCTCCTCCAGCTCGCGATTCGCGGTGGTCTCGGGCGCCTCGCCTTCGACGTCGCGCTTGCCCGCGGGGACCTCGAGCAGATTCCGGCCGGTGGCGACCCGCCACTGGCGCACCATCAACGCCGCCGCGCCGCCCGCGGCATCGGCGAGCACCGGCACCACGACGACCGCGCCGGGATGGTGCACGACGTGGCGGTCGAACTCCTCGCCGTCGCTGGCGGCGACGTGCACGCGCGACACGGAGAGGAACCCGGCGTCGAGGAGCGTCTCCGAACCGACGACGCGGAAATCCGCCGCTCCCTCGCGGGCACCGGCGTCAGCCACTACGCGCCGGCGGGCTCGTCGATCGGGAGCGGGAGCCGCGGACGGCGGCCGTCGGCCCGGTCGCGCGCCGCCTGCACGAACGCCGCGAACAACGGGTGCGGGCGGTCGGGCCGGCTCTTGAACTCGGGGTGTGCCTGCGTGCCCACGAAGAACGGGTGGTCGGGCAGCTCGACGAACTCCACCAGCCGGTCGTCGGGCGAGGTGCCCGAGCAGACCAGACCCGCTTCTTCGAGGGGGGCTCGGTACTTGTTGTTCACCTCGTAGCGGTGGCGGTGGCGCTCGTAGATCACTTCTTCGCCGTAGGCCTTCTGCACGATCGAACCCGGGAGCAGCTTCGCCGCGTACGCGCCGAGGCGCATGGTGCCGCCCTTGTCGACGACGTTGCGCTGCGCGTCCATGAGGTCGATCACCGGGTGGGGCGAGTGCGGGTCGAACTCGCTCGAGTTGGCGCCGGCGAGCCCGCACTCGTCGCGGGCGAATTCGATCACCGCGCACTGCATGCCGAGACACAGACCGAGGAACGGCACCTCGTGCTCGCGGGCAAAGCCGGCCGCGCCGATCTTGCCCTCGATGCCGCGGAAGCCGAAGCCGCCGGGGATCACGATGCCGTCGAGGTCGCCGAGGCGGCCCTCGGCCAGGAGGCCTTCGGCGTCGTCGGACGCGATCCAGTCGATCTCGACCTGGGCGCCGCAGGCGTACCCGCCGTGCTTGAGCGCCTCGGCGACCGACAGGTAGGCGTCGGGGAGGTTGATGTACTTGCCGACCAGGCCGATGCGCACCGGTTCGGTGGCCGCCTCGACCTTCGCCACCAGCGTGCGCCAGGCGGTGAGGTCGGGCTCGCGGTCGCCGAGGTGGAGCGTGGAGCAGATGTAGCCGTCGAGGCCCTCGTCGTGGAGGACGAGTGGGATCTCGTAGAGCGACGGCGCGTCGACGCACGACACGATGCCCGCCTCGGGCACGTCGCACAGCTGCGAGATCTTCTCCTTCAGCCGGGTGGGGATGGGCCGGTCAGAGCGGCACACGATGGCGTCGGGCTGGATGCCCCGGCTGCGCAGCTCGGTGACCGAGTGCTGGGTGGGCTTGGTCTTCTGCTCCCCCGACGGGCCGATGAACGGGACCAGCGTGACGTGCACGTAGAACACGTTGTCGCGCCCGACGTCCTTGCGGAACTGCCGGATCGCCTCGAGGAACGGGAGGATCTCGATGTCGCCGACGGTGCCACCGATCTCGGTGATCACGACGTCGACGTCGTCGTCGGCGGCGAGGGCGAGGATGCGGTCCTTGATCTCGTCGGTGATGTGCGGGATCACCTGCACGGTCTGGCCGAGGTACGCGCCGCGCCGTTCCTTGCCGAGCACCGACTGGTAGATCGAGCCGGTGGTCGCGTTCGAGTTGCGCGTGAGCTCGACGTCGACGAAGCGCTCGTAGTGACCGAGGTCGAGGTCGGTCTCACCCCCGTCGGTGGTGACGAACACCTCTCCGTGCTGGAAGGGGTTCATCGTGCCGGGGTCGACGTTGATGTACGGGTCGAGCTTCTGCATCGTGAC
>DASXXX010000322.1:0-14304 GCA_036502765.1 Acidimicrobiia bacterium
GTCGGAGGAGGCGGCGGCGGTGCCGGCGGCAGACACGCGGCGGCGACGATGGCGATCGCTGCGATCGCGACGAGCACCGACAGCCGGCGTCGCACGCCGGATCGCTCGAGATGCACCTGCTCCGTCCTCCACTTCGGGACCGCCCCCGAACGGGAAAGATCCTAGCGACCCGGGGTCCGCTCACAGGCCGTCCCCGCTTCGGCTGCGGCGCCACCCGGTGAATCCACTACGCTCATCGGCTCTCACGGAGGATGTCATGAGCAAGAAGACCGCCAAGCGCAAGCTGCGTTCCCGCCGCAACAAGGCGAACCACGGCAAGCGCCCCAATTCCGGACGCCGGTAGACCGAATTTCAGAGGGGCTCGACCAGCACGGTCTGGATGCCCCGGCCGATCCGGCCCTGCTCGTCGTGGAGCACGCTCTCGGCGACGCCATACCCGTTGCGTTCCGGGTAGGTCGCGGAATCGAGCCCGACCCACTCACCCACCGGGAGCCGGTGCAGCGTGATGGTGAGGTCCGGGTTGATGCACGAGTAACGCCCGCGGTCGAATGCCGCGGCCACGCCGTTGCCGAAGTCGGCGGCGGCGGCGACTCGTTGGAACGGTGACGTGTCCTCACCGGCGACGATCGGCACGGTGAGCCGCAGCCACATGTCGTGCGGGCCCGGCTGATCCCAGCCGCCGCCCACCCGGCTCACCTCGACCGTGTTCCAGAATCCGGTGCCCACGGTGAACGCGCCCCGGCCGAGGAGCGCCTCGCCCGGGCCTGGCGGCGGCATCGGCTCGCACTCCCCTGCCGCCGCCTCCTCGGCGAAGTCGACCTGCTGCTCGCGCAACCGCAGCAATGTGGCGCGCACCACCTCGACGTCGTCGGCGTAGAGGGAGCCCTGCACCAGCTGCACCTTCTTGCCGTGGCGGATCGTGTGCCGTTCGATGCGCAGCGGCGTGAGCGGGACCGGCCGCATGAGCTCGAGCGTGAAGCGCGCCGGGAACGTCGCGGTGCCGAGGTCGAAGTGCTCGAGCTGGCCGGCGAGCAGAGCCGACGGCGCGCCGCCGTGCTGCGCCGTCGCCGACCACGGCCCCCGCGCCAGTTCGGTGGGCACCGCGACGTCGCCGTCGACCTCGAACACGGCGGCGGGGAGCTCGGTCACGGCCGGTCACGTTACGCGGGAACCGGAACGGCACTCCGACCGTCCAACATGGTCAACCGATCCCGGAGGACCCATGTCGAAGCGTCTGCCTTCCCAGCTCATCGTGGTCGGCCTCGTCGTGCTGGCGACGGCCGTCGCGGCGCCGGTCGCCCTCGGGGCCACCGCGGGCGCCGCGGGCGCCGCCGCCCGGAGTCGCACGATCACCGTGACCGGAACGGGTGAGGTGCGTGGGACCCCGGACGTCGCCGACCTGGTGCTCGGCGTATCGGGGCGTGGCGGCTCCGCCGCCGAGGTGATGAGCCGCATCACCGATCGGGCCCAGAAGGTGATCGACGCACTGCACGACGCCGGGGTCGCCGACGACGACATCCAGACCGCCGACCTGTCGGTGCAACCCGTGTACGACGACGACGGCAAGGTCACGGGCTACGAAGCGAGCAACACCGTCTCGGTGCACATCCGTGATCTCACCAAGGCGGGGACGATCGTCGATTCGGCCGCAGCCAAGGTCGGCGACGACATCCGCGTGCAGGGCATCACGTTCTCGATCGACGACGACAGCGCGCTGCTCGCCACCGCGCGCGCCAAGGCCACCAAACGCGCCCGGGCGCAGGCCGAGCAGCTCGCGAGCGGCGCCGAGGTCGAGGTCGGCGAGGTGCGCTCGATCACCGAGTCGACGAGCAGCATGCCGCTCGCGTACGCCGCCGACGCGGCCGAGAAGGCCGCCGGCACCCCGGTGATGGCCGGCAGCCAGACCCTCTCCATACAGGCCACGGTGGTGTTCGCGATCCGCTGAACCGACCGCTGAACCCGCCCCTGAGCCCGCTGCCGACCCCGCCCGCGCTCGCTGCCCGCAACGTGACAGCCTGTCAAGGCCCGTCGCCTCAGGGTCGATAGCACTGGGCGGGCAAGTTGGGGACGGGCTGATGCAGGTGTTCGACGCCGAGGAGTTCCCTCGGCCGACCGAAGTGGGATCGCTGGCGTCGGCGCGCGCCCGCGCGGTGTTCGACACCCTCGGTGAAGGGCTCATCATCTGGGGCGAGCACGGCGAGGTGCTCGACCTGAACCGGAGCGCGGCGGAGATCCTCGGGCGGTCGCAAGCGGAACTCATGCACATGACGTTCGACGAGACGATGCAGTGCGCCGAGGTCGAGATGGCTCCGGTCACCGAGGACGGCGCCGCCCTCGAACAACCGCAGTTCCCCGCAGTCCGGGCCCGCCGGGAGAACCGACCGGTGGTCGGCAAGATCATGGGCATCACCCGGCCCGACGGCGAGCGCGTGTGGCTCGAGGTCGACGTGCGACCCGTGTACGACGAGTTCGACGGCAAGCTGCTGGTGACGTCGTTTCGTGACATCACCGAGCGCAAGGCCGCGGAGGACCGAGCAGGCGCGCTGTCGGCGATCGTCGAGTCGTCGAGCGACGCGGTGTACCGCATGACCCTCGACGGGATCATCGAGTCGTGGAACCCGGGCGCCGAGCGGCTCTACGGCTACCTCCCGGCCGAGGCCATCGGCGCGCACCACGACATGCTCGTCCCCGACGACCAGCGCATCGAGGCCGAGCACCTGGTGATCGCCGCCGCCAGTGGCACGTCGATCAACAACCTCCTGACCGTGCGCCGACGCAAGGACGGCACGCTGATCCATGTCGTCGTGACCGCGTCGCCGCTCCACGACTCGGGCGGCCACCTCGTCGGCGTGTCCGAGATCGCAGGCGACGTCACCGAGCTCATCGCAGCGCGCGACGCACTTGCGCTGTCGGAGGAGCGGTTCCGCTCGCTCGTCCAACGTTCGTCCGACGTCGCGTTCGTGATCGACGAGGACGGGTGCATCACCTACGCGAGCCCGGCTTCCGAGCGCTTCGGCTACACGCCGGAAGACCTCATCGGAACCGCCAGCCGCGACCTGATCCACCCCGACGACCTGGCGCGCCACCGGGACACCGTCGACAACACCGTCCAGCGCATCGGCACCGCCACCGTCGAATGGCGCCTCCGGCGCGCCGACGGCTCGTACTGCTGGGTCGAAGAGGTCTTCACCGACCTCCACGACGTGCCCGCCGTCGGCGGTTGGATCGCCAACATGCGCGACATCACCGATCGCCGTGAGGCCGAGGAAGAACGGATCGAGGCCGAGGAGCGCTACCGCCAGGGCTTCGAGCGCTCCGCGTTCGGCCTGGGCGTGCTCGACCTCGGCCAGACCTTCACGTCGGTGAACCCCGCGCTCGCCGAGCTGCTCGGTCACACACCCGAGCTGCTGCTCGGTCGGCGTCCGATGGAATTCCTCCACCCCACCGAGAGCGAGAGTGCGCGCAGCGGCATCGAGCGGCTGCTGAGGGGTGACGTGCCCTTCTACAAGCGCGAACACCGCATGGTGCGGCGCGACGGCAGCATCGTCTCGGTGCTGATCGACATGACGCTCGTGCGCGACTCCGACGGCGACCCGGGCTACTACTTCGTGCAGGTGCGCGACATCACCGACCGCAAGCGTGCCGAGGAAGCACTCGCGCACCAGGCACTCCACGACGACCTGACCCACCTTCCCAACCGCCTGTTGCTCGTCGACCGACTCGCCCACTCGCTGGCGCGCGCCGAACGGACCGGCAGCAACGTCGCGGTGCTGTTCCTCGACCTCGACCGGTTCAAGCTCGTCAACGACGGTCTCGGTCACGTGGTCGGCGACCAGTTGCTCGTCGAGGTCGCGCACCGACTCACGCAATCGATCCGCGCCTCCGACACGGTGGCGCGCTTCGGCGGCGACGAGTTCGTCATCGTGCGCGAAGACATCGCCGACGTCACCGAGGCGGTCGAGTTCGCCGAACGCATCGTCTCGGAGGTGCACGAGCCGATTGCGTTGTCGGGTCGCGAGCTCTACGCCACGACCAGCGTCGGCATCGCGCTCGGTGGCGCCGAGGCGTCGGCCGAGCAACTCCTGCGTGACGCCGACGCGGCGATGTACCGCGCCAAGGACCTCGGGCGCGCCCGCATCGAGCTGTTCAGCCACGAGCTGCAGCAGCAGGTCGCGGCGCGCCTCGACCTCGAGACCGCGCTGCGCCAGGCGATCGAGCGCGACGAGCTCGAGCTGCTCTACCAGCCCATCGTCCGTCTGGCCGACGGTCGCGTCGTCGGCGCCGAGGCACTGCTGCGGTGGCACCGCGCCGGGCACGGCGTCGTCCTCCCCTCGGAGTTCATCCCGATCGCGGAAGAGACCGGGATGATCGTGGCGATCGGCACGTGGGCGCTCGAACATGCGCTCGCCGAACTGCGGGCGCTCACCCGTATGCACGACGTGGTCGACTGGCCGTTGCTCGCGGTCAACCTGTCGGCGCTGCAACTCCGTCTGCCCACCAGCCTCGAGATGGTGCGTGAGGCGATCCGCGCGTCAGGGGTCGACCCGTCGATGCTGGCACTCGAGATCACCGAGAGCGCGCTGATGGACGACATCGAGACCTCGGCCCGCGCCATGCACTCGCTGCGCGAGCTCGGCGTGAAGTTCGCGGTCGACGACTTCGGCACCGGCTATTCGTCGCTCGCGTACCTCAAGCAGCTGCCGGTCGACTGCCTGAAGATCGACCGTTCGTTCATCGCCGGCCTGCCCGGCGACCAGCACGACCGCTCCATCACCCAGGCCATCATCACCCTCGG
This sequence comes from Acidimicrobiia bacterium, assembly GCA_036502765.1. Lineage (GTDB taxonomy): Bacteria > Actinomycetota > Acidimicrobiia > IMCC26256 > DASPTH01 > DASUAS01. The sequence continues at coordinate 4,796 of DASXXX010000322.1, forward strand.
CAACAGCCTCGGCCTGACGATCGTCGCCGAGGGGGTCGAGACCGTCGAGCAGTGGATCGCGCTCGACGAGCTCGGGTGCACCGTGGGGCAGGGCTTCCTCTGGAGTCCTCCCATCCCGGCGAGCTCGTTCGCGCCGCTCATCACCGGCCTGCGCCGGCGCACGGCACCGAAGGCGGCCAACGCCGAGAGCTGAAAGTAGCGTTGCGGGATGGACCTCACGCCGTTGATCCAGTCCGCCGACACCAAGATCCTCCTCGTCGTGATGGACGGGCTGGGCGGGTACGCCGACGCCGATCACGGCACCGAGCTCGAGGAAGCGAGCACGCCGAACCTCGACCAGCTCGTGCGTGAGGGCACCGCGGGGATGTTCGAGCCGGTCGGTCCGGGCATCACTCCCGGCTCGGGTCCCGGGCACCTCGGTCTCTTCGGGTACGACCCCGAGCAGTTCGAGCTCGGGCGCGGCGCGCTCTCCGCCGCCGGTCTCGACTTCGAGCTCCGGGTCGGCGACGTCGCCGCCCGTGGCAACCTGGCCACCCTCGACCCCGACGGCACCCTCACCGACCGGCGCGCCGGGCGCATCCCCGACGCCGAGGCGCAGGTGATCGTCGACAAGCTCCAGGCGGGGGTGTCGGTGCCAGGCATCGAGGTGTTCTTCCGCCACGAGCGCGAGCACCGCGTGCTCGTGGTGCTGCGCGGCCCCGGCCTCGACCCTCGGCTCACCGACACCGACCCCCAGCACACCGGCGTCGCCCCCCTCGCGGCGCAGCCTCTTGATCCCGAGGCCAAGCGCACCGCCGACCTCCTCGCCGAGGTCGACGCCCAGGTGCGGCGCGTGCTCGCCGACGAGCCCAAGGCCAACGTCGTGCTGTTCCGCGGCTTCGACACCCTCCGCGAACTGCCCGGCTTCGCCGAGCGCTTCGGCCTGCGCGCCGCCGCCGTCGCCATCTACCCGATGTACCGCGGCATCGCCCGACTGCTCGGCATGGACGTGCTCGGGCGCCCCGCCGACCTCGTGGAGCAGCTCGAGGTCCTGCGGCAGCGCTGGAACGACTACGACTACTTCTTCCTGCACCACAAGTACACCGACTCCGCGGGAGAAGACGGCGACCGCGCCCGCAAGATCGCAGCCGTCGAGCAACTCGACGCGGTCGTCCCCGAGCTGCGCGCGCTCTCACCCGACGTGATCGCGGTGAGCGGCGACCACGCGACGCCGTCGCAGATGGCCGCGCACTCTTGGCACCCGGTCCCCACGCTGCTGTGGAGCGAGCGCTGCGGTCGCGACGACGTCGAGCACTACGGCGAGAAGTGGTGCCGTCAGGGTGCGCTCGGCCTGCGCCCCACCAAGGATCTCATGGCGTTCATGCTCGCCAACGCCGGCCGCCTCGCCAAGTACGGCGCCTGACCCCAGCGTTTTGGCGTGGCTCGCCCGCGACTGTCGCGGGGTAGCCACGCCGAAACAGTCTCGAGGGTTGTGGCCCCGATGATCCCATCGGCCGTCGGCTCCGTACCCTTGGTGTGGTGGTCGACGACCCAGTTCCGAGCGAGCGTCCCGACATCGGCGAAGCCGCCGACGTCGGCGGCGCTCCTGTGGGTCGACGCGTGTTCCTCGGCCTCGTCGGCGTCGGGGCCGCGGGGGTGCTGCTCGGCAGCCAGGCCCAGGACTGGCTCGAGCGGGTCGTCGGACCTCTCATCTCGAAGGACGGCACCGGCCTCGCGTCGCTGCTCCCCGTCGGCCGCTTCCGCATCTACACCGTCACCGGCGACCTGCCGTCGCGCAGCCACGCCGACTGGTCGTTGAAGGTCGGCGGCCTGGTCGACAACCCGTTCGAGCTGTCCTACGACGAGCTGGTGGCCATGCCGCCGACCAACCTCACCCGCGACTTCCAGTGCGTGACCGGATGGCGCGTTCCCGACGTCGAGTGGCGTGGCGTGCAGCTCTCGCGGCTCCTCGACCGCGCCGGCGTGCAACCGGAGGCAAAGGCGCTGCGCCTCCACTCGTTCGATGGCGCGTACACCGAGAGCCTCACGCTCGCGCAGGCGCGTCGCGACGACGTCATCGCCGCGTACCGCTTCGAAGGCGACGCGCTCTCCGACGAGCACGGCGGTCCGGTGCGCCTCTACGTCGCGCCGATGTACGGCTACAAGTCGCTCAAGTGGCTCGACCGCATCGAGCTCACCAACGAGGTCGAAGAGGGCTACTGGGAAGTGCGCGGCTACGACGTCGACGGCTGGGTCGGCCGCTCCAACGGACGGGACGACGATGCCACCTGACCTCACCGTCGCCGAAGCGCGTCGGGCGGCCGGCGAGCCCCCGATCCTGCGCTTCGACCGCAGGGAGCGCACGCTGCACTGGGTCAACGCGACGCTGTTCGGCATCCTCATGCTCACCGGCGCCGCGCTCTACGCCGGCCCGATCTCCACCCTCGTCGGCAACCGCGAGGTCGTGCGCACGGTGCACGTGTACAGCGGTCTGCTGCTCCCCGTGCCGCTGCTGCTCGCGGTGCTCGGCCGGCGCGGCACGCGGCTGCGCACCGACCTCGGTCGCCTCAACCGCTGGTCGCACGACGACGCCCGCTGGTTCCGACGCCGTCACCGCGATGAGGTCGCGCTGGGCAAGTTCAATCCCGGCCAGAAGCTGAACGCTGCGTTCATCGCGGGCGCCATCGTGGTGATGCTCGGCACCGGTTCGATCATGAAGTGGTTCGACCTCTTCCCGCTGAGCTGGCGCACCGGCGCGACCTTCGCACACGACTGGTTCGCGTTCGGCATCTGGGTCGCGGTGCTCGGGCACATCGCGTTCGCGTTGCGCGACGGCGACGCCCTCGACAGCATGCTCAACGGCTCCGTCCCCGCGGCGTGGGCGCGCAAGAAGGCACCCCTCTGGTACGAGGAGCTGCGGTCACCGCCCTCCTCGTAGGCTCGATCACCATGGACGCTTCCTCGACCGAAGCCGCGGTCGCGGCGGCACGCGCCGACCTCGACGCCGCGCAGCACGACCTCGAAGCCCTCGTCCGCATCCCGAGCATCAGCGCCGACCCCGAGCACTTCGACGACGTCGACGCGTGCGCGGCGTCGGTCGCGGACCTCATGCGCGACGCCGGGCTCGACGACGTGCGCGAGCTGCGCGTCGACGGCGGTCTCCCCTACGTCGTCGGCGAGTGGACGCAGCGCGCCGACGCGCCGACGGTGCTCCTCTACGCACACCACGACGTGCAGCCGCCCGGGTACGTCGACCGCTGGTCGAGCGACCCGTTCATCCCGCGTGAGCACGAGGGCCGGCTCTTCGGCCGCGGCACCGCCGACGACAAGGCGGGCGTCGTCACGCACGTCGCCGCGGTGCGGGCGTGGCTGCGCACCGCGGGCGAACTGCCGTGCAACGTGAAGGTGCTGGTTGAGGGCGAGGAGGAGATCGGCTCGCCCGGGCTCGCGGGATTCCTCGACGCCCACGCGACCGCGCTGCAGTCCGACGTGCTGCTCCTCGCCGACGCGGGGAACTGGTCCGTCGGCACCCCGGGGCTCACCTACTCGCTGCGCGGCCTCGCCGACCTCGACGTGCGCGTCCGTGCGCTCGACGGTCCCGTGCACAGCGGCATGGCCGGCGGCGCGGTGCCCGATCCGGTGCTCGCGCTCGCGCAGATGCTGGCGACGCTGGTCGACGAGCACGGCGATCCCGCCTTCGACGGCTGCTGGGACGACTACGACGCCCCCGACACCGCCGAGCGGGCGCGCCTCGCCGCGCTCCCGCTGAACGAGGCCGGGCTCCGACGCGCGTGGGGGATGCGCCCCGGTGTCGACATCGCCGGCGATCCCGACGTGTCGATCTTCGAGAAGGTGTGGCTGCGCCCGACCGTCACCGTCATCGGGATCGACGGCCATCCCATCGCGGGATCGTCGAACCAGATCGTGGCCGAGGCGGCCGCGCGCATCAGCATGCGCGTCGGCCGCGGTCAGGATCCGCACCGTCTCCTCGACGCGCTGGCGACGCACCTCGAACGGCGCGTGCCGCTCGACCTCGAGCTGAGCATCGTGCGTCGCGACGCGGTACCGGCGTGGCACTGCGAACCCATCGGCTGGGCGTTCGAGGCCACCGAGCGCGCCCTGCGGGCCGGCTTCGGCGTCGACCCCGTCTACATGGGCGTCGGCGGCAGCATCCCGTTCGTCGGTCCGTTCGCCGACGCGTTCGGCGGCATCCCCGCACTGCTCCTCGGGCCCGCCGATCCCGGCAGCCGCATCCACGGCGAGGACGAGAGCCTCCACCTCGGCGACTGGCACAAGCTGATCGAGAGCGAGGTCCGCCTGCTCGCGGAACTCACAGCAGGATCCTGAGGGGGCGCCGGTAATCTCGCTCCGATGGCTGCCGACCCCACCTCCGTCACCCTCCCCGCCGAGCTCCTCCCCGGTGACGGGCGCTTCGGCTCCGGTCCGTCGAAGGTGCGACCCGAGGCGGCGCGGGCGCTCGCCGAAGTCGGCGCGACCTACCTCGGCACCAGCCACCGCCAGCCCGGCGTGAAGTCGGTCGTCGGTCGCATCCGCGCCGGTCTCGCCGACCTCTTCTCGATCCCCGACGGCTACGAGGTGCTCCTCGGCAACGGCGGGAGCACGTCGTTCTGGGACGCCGCCGCCTTCGGCCTCGTCGAACGGCGCGCCGAGCACCTGGTGTTCGGCGAGTTCTCCTCCAAGTTCGCTGCGGTCACCGAGGCCGCGCCGTTCCTCGACGACCCGGTGGTGCTTCGCTCCGAACCCGGCACCCACCCCGAACTCGTCGCCGACGCCACCGTCGACGCCTACGCGTATCCGCACAACGAGACGTCCACCGGTGTCATGACCGAGGTGCGCCGCCCCGGCGACGACGGCCTCGTGCTGGTCGACGCCACCTCGGGCGCCGGTGGCCTCCCCGTCGAGCCCAAGAGCTTCGACGTGTACTACTTCGCACCGCAGAAGTGCTTCGCCGGCGACGGCGGGCTCTGGCTCGCGCTGTGCTCCCCCGCGGCGATCGAGCGCATCGAGCGCATCGGCGCCACCGACCGTTGGGTGCCGCCGTCGCTCAGCCTCCCGATCGCGCTGGAGAACTCACGGCTCGACCAGACGTACAACACGCCCGCGCTCACGTCGCTGTTCCTGCTCGACGCCAGCGTGCAGTGGATGCTCGAGCAGGGCGGCCTCGACTGGTGCATCGGCCGCTGTGACCGCTCGGCCGAGTTGCTCTACGGCTGGGCCGAGAAGAGCACGTACGCGCAGCCGTTCGTGGCCAAGCCGTCTGAGCGCAGTCACGTGACCGGCACCATCGACTTCACCGACGACGTCGACGCCGCTGCCATCGCGCGCGCGCTGCGCGCCAACGGCATCGTCGACACCGAGCCCTACCGCAAGCTCGGCCGCAACCAGTTGCGCATCGCGATGTTCCCGGCCATCGACCCCGACGACGTCGCCACCCTCACCCACGCCATCGACTACCTCGCCGAAGCCCTCCGGTAGTCCGGTCGACCGGGTCGGTCAGATCCGGCTCAGGGTGATCGACAAGCCAAATCCGGCGATCATCGTCGACATCATCATCCACGTCTGGGCCCGCAGGCGCCGATCGACCGACGCGCTCAGGTTCGCCATCTCGACGCGCAGATCGGAACGGAGTTCCACCATCTCGGTGCGCAGGTCGGACCGGAGCGCATCGATCTCGAGATCGAGCGTCTGGTTGGTGACCAGATCGTTCCAGCCGCCGGGCGGGCGATCCATGAGGATGGACGCCTCCTCAATTCCGAACGCGTCTTCCAACTGCGCCGCAAGCGTACCCGTGCTTCTTCAACAGCCTTCCCGTGTCCTTTCGAAGTGCGGACAGAGGAAGCCATTCGACGGCAAGCTTCGAACCGGACGGTGCGTGGAGACCCCTCAGCCTGCCTTCGGTCCGGCCCGGCGCCGTGGGAGTCCGACCTGTTGCGCTTCGTCGGGAGTGAGGTCGTCGATGTGGACGGTGCGTAGCCCGTCGGGCAGGTTGGGGTTGCCGACGATGGCGTACGGCCCGTTCGGGATCAGCATCGGGTGATGCACGCTCGCGACCGCGACCAGGTTGGAGATCTCGTCGCTGCCACCCCAGCTCCGGGGCCGGATGTGATGGGCGTGGAGCCCGTAGTGCAGATCGCAGTTCCCGCACTGACAGTGCCGGTCGCGCAGCATCACTGCACGAATGATCTTCGGCGACAAGCTGCTCTTGCGTCTCCCGACCGCCATCGGGAGGCCGTCATCGTCGACCAGCAACGGCTCGAGCGACGCCATCGCCCGCAACTGCTCCACCATGGCGTCGGGCAACGGGATCCCCGCGATCGTCGCCGGGCCGCTCATCCCGACTTCGGTCACCAACAACGGAGGAGACGCCGCCATCGGCGACTCGATCCGTTCCGCGGCGTCGACCGCGTCGCACATCACCCCCAACGCGTCAACCGCACGACGCGACCACGGCTCCCACTGCTGGCCTTTCGGGGGGCGCATCTGCTCGACGAGCTTGTTGAGCGTCGCTTCGAATTTCGCGCCCAGCACATCGGGCGCCTCACCACCGAACCGCAGCATCCCCCGCTCTTGGTCCCACTTCATCCACAGATGCTGCGCCGCCCGCCGTGCCTGACCGTCCTCGACCGTGGGCTTCGACTGCTCCCGCGCCATCCGCCCAAGATCCGCCGGTGTCATCATCGGCGCCCGAGCCGCCCACTCCGCGTCGGAGTCCTCGTCGGCGAGTTGCACCACCCTCTCCAACTGCTCCGAGCTGAGCTGCCCGGCAGCAGCTGCGGCTGCGACCGCGGGCAACGACTCCAACGCCCGGGCGGTGTCGACCTTCGCCCGCACCGTCCGCGCCGACTCGCCGTCCAAGCCACGCGACACATCGACCCGACCCCGCTCGTCGAGGACCAACAAGATCGCGTGCTCCTCGGACTGCAACCGGCGGATCTCGCCCACCACCGCGACCCGACGCGATTCCAACCACTCCGACGAGTGGGAACGCATCAGTTCCAAGCAATCGACGACGTCCATCACCCCACGATCACATCACAGGGGTATGACAGTTATCGTCGAGCCATGCGATGGGCGACGATCCGAACCAACGACGGCACACGCGCGACGCGCGTCGACGGAGATGCGCTGATCGAGCTCGATGCGCGCGATGTCGGTGAGCTCCTGGCGCGCGACGGCGACGCGCGCGAGACGGGAACGACACACGACGTCGCGACCGCCGACTACGCGCCCCTCGTCACGCACCCGGGCAAGATCCTCTGCCAGGGTCTGAACTACCGCAACCACATCCTCGAGATGGGCCACGCGCTGCCCGAGCACCCCACGCTCTTCGCCAAGTTCCGCGAGACCCTCATCGGCGCGCACGACGACATCGTCATGCCGCCGGAGTCCGACTCGGTGGACTGGGAAGCGGAGCTCGCGGTGGTGATCGGCACGCGCGTGCGGCGCGCGTCGCACGACCAGGCCGCCGCCGCGATCGCCGGGTTCACCGTCGCCAACGACATCTCGATGCGCGACTGGCAGTACCGCACGCTCGAGTGGCTCCAGGGCAAGGCTTGGGAGCACACCACCCCGGTCGGACCGTGGCTGGTCACCCCCGACGAAGTCGGCGGACCCGACCCCGATCTGGCGATCGGCTGCGACGTCGACGGCGTGGTCCGCCAGGCCGCCCGCACGTCGGAGCTGGTGTTCTCCCCGACCGACCTCGTGGCCTACGTGAGCCAGTTCGTCACCCTCGAGCCCGGCGACCTGTTGCTCACCGGCACCCCGGCCGGCGTCGGACACGGCATGCATCCGCCCACCTACCTCGCCGCCGGGCAGGTGGTGCACACCGCCATCCAGGGCCTGGGCCGGCTCGAGAACCGCTGCACCTGACGCCGTCCGATCCGGGCGCCCTGGAGTGGCGATCGTCACGTCAAGTCGCCCCGTTTCGGGCCGATACAAGTGTCGTGCCGGACTCTCACTACGAGCTCAAAGCCGAAGACCTCGGAGCGCGCCTGCGGGCCGTCCGCGAGCTGTCGGGCGCCGACCAGCGTGACGTCGCCAAGGCGGCCGGGCTGAGTCGGCGCGAGCTCCAGGCCGCCGAACGGGGCGCGAAGCGGCTCTCGGCCGATGAGTTGCACGCCCTGGCCGGTGCCCTGGGCGTCGACGCCGACGTGCTCGTGGGCGTGGGCTTCGAAGGCGAGATCACGCGTGCGGGCACCGTCGACGATCGCATCGATCGGGTCGTCGGTCACGATCCCGACCACTGGGACGACCTGGAGTCGGTGGCCGACCTTCCGCCCGCGTTGCCGGTCAACCTGCCGAACCCCGAACGCCGCAAGGACTACACCACGCGCAACCGCATCGAGCAGTCGTGGCGTGAAGTGCGCGGCGAGATGGGCGACGCGCTCACCAGCTGCGCGCGACTGATCTCCGCCGGGTCGGGCGACGACGTCCGTCGACTCGTCGAGCGACTCGAGCACGACCTGCAGGAGCTCAAGGCGCGGCGCATGTTCCAGCGCAAGCTCGCGGACCACGAACGCGATCTGCACCGCGTGCGACGGCCGCAGACCGAGTCGCTCCCGACGAGCGACCGCGTCTCGACCGGCCGCTTCTAGCGGTCTCGCGACGCCAGCACTGCGCCGATCGTCGCGATCAGACCTCCGGCCATCGCGACGTAGAGCGCCGGCCCCACCGTCACCTTCACCAATCCACGGAGCGGGTTGGTGCGGAGGAATTCGCGCCGGTAGTCGTCACTGGCATCGCTGAGGTCGAGCCGGTCACTCAGCGCGAGCCCGAAGGCCGCGAGCCCACACGCCGCGACCACGATCGACGGGATGATGCTCGAGACCGGCCGCACGAGCGTCGCCAGCGCGAGCACCAGCACCACTGCGCCCAACGCGGCGACGACCTTGCCGTTGTCGGTGTCGAAGTATGTGGTGCTCAGCGTGGTGTTGGTGGTGAGGTTGCTGACCCCGAGGCTCACCTTCACCATTTCCAGCAGGGTGCCGCCCGCGACGACGATCCCACCCACCGTGGCGATGATCCCGCCGACACTGACCGGTGCGCGGATGTGGGGCGCCGGCGCCGGCACGGCCGCGGCGCCCACCTGACGCCGGGAAGCGCGAGTCGTACCGGGAGTGGTGTCGCCCTGGGCCAGGCGCTTGGCCCGCGCCGACGCCACCGGCGTGGTCGCGGTGGCCTCGGACGCGTCACCCTCGCCTCCGGATTCACCGGGCGCGTCGTCGGCCGACGGCTCGGTCGTCGCCCACGGAGTCCAGTCGTCGGGCGTGGCCGCGCCGGGCTCAGATCCTTCGGGACCGGTGGGTTCCACGCACGAGAGCCTAACGGGACCAAGTCACCCCGCTGCGCGCCTCACCCGGCTGCGCGCCTCACCCGGCTGCGCCGTCCTCGAGCGCGGAGGCGAGCACGCGCAGGAAGCGGTCGTTCTCACTGCGCGCACCGATGGTCACGCGGACACCCGTGCCCGCGAACGGTCGCACCACCACGCCGGCGCGCTCGCAGTACTG
>DASXXX010000323.1:0-7901 GCA_036502765.1 Acidimicrobiia bacterium
CCGAGCACCTTCTCCCCCACCGTGTTGCGCACGATCTCCTCGGTGCCGCCGCCGATGCGCGCGCCCGGCGTGGAGAGCACGTACTCGTCCCACGCGAACGTGCCCCACTCGCCGGTGTCGGCGGCGAGGCGCGGGCCGAGCACCTCGGTGAGCAGGTGCACCAGCTCGATGTTGTTGCGGCAGTTGTGCAACTTCAGGATCGACATCTCCGGACCGGGCGTGACCCCCGGCTTCAACGCGGCGCGCCACCGCTCCACGAGCAGCTCCTTGATCCGCTCGGCGACGTAGAGCTGCGCCAGCCGTTGCCGCTGGAGCGGGTCGCGCCGGTCACCGAAGTTGTCCACCACGCCGAGCAGCCGCTCGAACGGTCCGATGCCGCGACCCGACGATGGCGCGCGCGTCGCGATCGTGCGCTCGTTGCCGAGCGTGGTCAGGATCACGCCGAAGCCCTTGTGCAGGTCGCCGACCCGATGGGTGTCGGGGACTCGTACGTCGGTGAGGAACACCTCGTTGAAGTTGGCGCTGCCGGTCATCTGCCGGAGCGGACGCACCTCGACTCCCGGCGCGTGCATGTCGACGAGGACGGTGGTGAGGCCCTGGTGCTTGGGCACGTCGGGATCGGTGCGGCACACCGCGAGGGCGACGTCGGCGACGTGCGCGCTCGACGTCCACACCTTCTGCCCGTTGATCACCCACTCGTCGCCGTCGCGCACCGCGCGCGTGCTCGCCGACGCGAGATCGGATCCGGCGTTGGGCTCGCTGAACAGCTGACACATGATGAGGTCGCCGCGGTACAGCTGGGGCAGGTACTCGGCCCGCAGCTCAGGTGACGCGCACGCGAGCAGCGCCGGCCCGACGAACCCCACCGCGATCGTGAGGATGGAGAGATCGGGCAGGTCATAGGTGCCTTCGAGCTCCTGGTACGCGCGCGCGTGGTCGGTGCTGAGCCCACGGCCGCCGTACTCGACCGGGCCGTCGACCCACGCGAAGCCGCCGTCGAAGCGCGCGGCGGCGTACTGCTTCGCGGCCGCGAGGGTCGTCGACAGCTCCGACGCCTCGGTCTCCTCCAGGATGTTCACCCGGTCGGAACCCTCGCCCCACACGAACTTCTCGTCGCTCGCCGTGCGCGGTGCCAGGTGCGCATCGAGGAACGTGCGCGCGTCACGGAGGAGCTCGTCGATCGACATCACGCAACCGAGGCTACGCACGTCACGCCGGCCCCGCACCCGTGCAATCGTGCGCGCGAGTCACCGCATGTGGGGAAAACCGCGCACCTTCAGGTCCGGTGGTGGTCGGTCCACTGCTCGGAGGCGGCGACCCAGTCGGCGAAGCGGGGGCGGACGGCGTCGAGGTCGAGACCGAAGTCGGCGGGATCACGCGCCGGCGACGGCTCGCGGTTCTCGGCGTTGGCCGTCCACCACTGCTGCATGCGCGTCTCGAACTCGTCGGTGACCGGTTCGCCCAACCACTCGTAGAGTCCGCGCACCTCGCCGATCGGATCCGCCTGCATGGCCCGGAAGTCGATGTCGTAGAACCGGTCGTCGTTGCCCGCCTGGCGGAACGCGAGCGCGCGGTCGGTCGCCTGCGTCCACTGCTTCACGTTGAGCTCACCAATGAACTTCTTGTCGAGATCATCGGTGAACGTGCCGCAGATGTCGGCGTACACGTCGCACACGGAGAGCATCACGTCGGTGGGATCGCGATGCGTCACGACGAACCGCGCGTCCGGGAAGACCGCGTCGAGGTTCGGGAGGTACAGCATGTGCATGGGTGTCTTGAGCCGCCACGGGCGCGTCGGCTGCCCCCATTGCAGGAGCTTCAACACGCGCAGCTCGTAGCGGTAGGCCGACGTGAGGTCGGCGTCGAGCAGCCAGTCGGCGTACGACGGGATCTGCGCGAACGCGAGGAACATCTGCGACTTGAAGTCGAGCGCGAGCAGGTCGAGGCACTCGAACGGTCCCTGGATGTCGGTGGGCACGTGGTCGCGCGTGCCCACCTTCTGCCCCCATCCCTGCGGGACGCGCGGGTCGATGCCCGTGACCGTCGACGGCGGCGGGCACGGCGTGGCCGACTCCCACATGTGCAGGTAGCGGATGTCGGGATCCTGCGCGAGCAGGAACGACAGCGCGGTGGAACCGGTGCGCGGCAGGCTCAGGCCGATCAGTGGCGCGTCGATGCGCTCGTCGCCGATCTCGGGGTGCCTGCGGTACCAGTCCTCCACCTGCAGCCGCTGCGCGAGGTATCCCGTGATGCGCGGGTAGAGGTAGCCCTCGCCGGCCGCGTTGAGCCGGGCCTCGTCGCCGAGCGCGCGCACGAGGAGCTCGAGCCCCTCCCGGAACGAGTCGGCGCCGAAGTCGTCGAGGCCCGTTTCGGCCGCGGCCGCGTCCATCAGCTCACCGTGCGACACCATGCGGCGCCTCCCCCCAATTGGCGGCAGTACGATGTCACCATTGTGAGCAGCCCGTCAACCGCCGAGGGGCGACGCCCGTACGACAGCCCGGTGCGTCGGCAGCAGACCGCAGCCACCCGCGAGCGGATCGTCGCGGCCGGTTCCCAACTGGTGCACGAGTTCGACTCGTGGCACTGGGACGCACTGACGTTCCGCGCCGTGGCCGAACGCGCCGGCGTCGGCGAACGCACGGTGTACCGCCACTTCCCCACCGAGCGTCACCTGCACGACGCGGTGATGGCCCGCCTCGAGGAAGAGGCGGGTGTCACCTACGAGGGTCTCGACCTCGCCACCCTCCCCGAGATCACGGCGCGCGTCTTCTCGTCGCGCCGCTCGTTCGCGGCCCACGAAGCGCTCGACGTTGCCGACGACCCGTTGCTCGTCGAGGTCGACCAGCGACGCCGCGACGCGCTCCTGCACGCGGTGACCACGGCGACACCGACCTGGACAGAGATCGAACGGCGCCGGGTCGCGGCGTTGCTCGACGTGGTGTGGAGCATGCCGGCCTACGAACGGCTGGTCGGCGCGTGGGACTTCGACGGCGACGACGCCACCGACGCGATCACGTGGCTCATGTCGCTGCTGACGCAGGTGATCGACGAGGGTCGTAGCATCGCGGGGTGAGCGCACCTCCGTCGGTGTACCTCGCCGGGCCCGACGTCTTCCTTCCCGATTCCGTCGACATCGGCCGGCGCAAGCAGGCGATCTGCCGCGCGCACGGGCTCGAGGGGCACTACCCCGGCGAGGAGGTCGACCTCGCCGGGCTCGATCCTGCACAGCAGGCACGGATGTTGTTCGAGTCGTGCGTGACGATGATGGACCGCTGCGTCGCCGGGCTCGCCAACGTCACACCGTTCCGCGGGGTGAGTGCCGACGTCGGCACCGCGTTCGAGATGGGCTACCTCTTCGGCCGCGACCGTCCGGTGTGGGGCTACACCTCGCAGGCGGCCGACTACGCCGCACGCGTTGCCGACGACGGCGACCTGCTGGTGGAAGCGTTCGGGCTGGCCGACAACCTCATGCTCGAGGGCCCGATGCTCCAGCGCGAGCGCACGATCGTGCGGGTGCCCGAGTCGGGACCGAGCGCCGCGGCCGCGTTCGACGCGTTCGAGATCGTGGTGCGGCTCGCGGCAACCGAGCTGCGCGCGTGACCAGCGTGGAACGGGAGCATTCGTGACGCGCCGCTACGTGATCGGTGGCGCGCTCACCGTCGTCGTGGTACTCGGCGCGATCGTGATCTCGTCGGCAAGTGACGACAGCGACGACGACCGCGCGTCGGTCGGGACACCCCGTGCCACCGCGACGACCGCACTTCCGTCGAGCAGCGCCAGCACCAACTCCAGCGGCACGGCGACGCCGACGACACGCGGCGCGCGCGGCAACGGCAACGCGGTGACGTTCGCGTTCGCGGGTGACGTGAACTTCCCCGAGGTGTGGGACACCGAGGACGGCCCACCTCCGACCGCCCCACCGCTGGCCGAGCAGGTGCGCGCCGATCCGCACCACGTGCTCGACGCCATCGCGCCCGTGCTCTCCGACGCCGACCTGACGATGGTGAACGTCGAGACCGCTATCACCGGCTCGGGCGAGGCCGTGGCCGGAAAGAACTACCACTTCCGCTCGCCTGCGCAGACCTTCGAGGCGCTGAAGTCGGCCGGTGTCGACGTGGTGAACATGGCCAACAACCACTCGCTCGACTACGGACCGGGTGGCCTGCAGGACACGTTCGCGGCGATCGACGCCGCCAAGCTCCCCGTGACCGGACTCGGCCGCGACGCCGACGCGGCCTACCGGCCGTACCGCACGACGATCAAGGGACAGCGCATCGCGATCCTGAGCGCGAGCGACTGGTTGGAGCCGGCGCTCGTGGACTCGTGGTCGGCGAGCGACGCGCAACCGGGCATCGCGTTCTCGATCGACCGCACCCGGCTCCTCGCCGAGGTGCAGAAGGTGCGACCCGAGGTGGACACGCTCGTGGTGTTCCTGCACTGGGGCACCGAGGAGACGTGGTGCGCGTCGGGTGAGCAACAGGACCTCGCGAGCGCGCTGCTCAGGGCCGGTGCCGACATCATCGTCGGCAGCCACGCGCACCGCGTGTTCGGTGCCGGCAAGGTCGGACCCGCCCTCGTCGCCTACGGGATGGGGAACTTCGTGTACTGGCGCGAAGACGGCGAATCGGGCCGGAGCGGCGTGTTGAAGGTGACGGCGACGGGTCGCGAGGTCGACGACTACGCGTGGGTCCCGGCCCGCATCACCAACGGCGTCCCGGTGCCCGAGACCGGCGACGCCGCGAGCACGGATCTCGCCGAGTGGAACGCCCGACGGGGGTGCAGCGGCCTGTCGCCGTGACCGACGCCCGTAGCCCGGCCCGGAGCCGACCGATGAGTTCGCGACGCGCGCGCGGTCCTCATCGCATGACCATCACGCAGCACTATTCTCGGGCGATGACCGAGGTGGCCGAGGTCGACCTGAGCGAGCTCCTGGAGCGTCACCGCCGGGAGCTCACGGCCCACAGCTACCGGATGCTCGGCTCGTCGTTCGAGGCCGAGGACGCAGTGCAGGAGACGATGGTGCGAGCGTGGCGCTCGTACGACGGCTTCGAGGGCCGATCGCAGCTTCGGTCGTGGCTCTACCGCATCGCCACCAATGTGTGCCTCGACATGCTCAACGGCCGCAACCGCCGCGCCCGCCCGATGGACCTCAGCGGACCGTCGACCGCCGACACCCCGGCCGCCGCCATGCTCCCCGAATCGGAGTGGGTGCTGCCCGTCCCCGACGCGCGCGTCGTGCCCATCGACGGCGATCCGGCCGAGCTGGCCGAGGCGCGCGAGACCATCCGGCTCGCGTTCATCGCCGCGCTGCAGCACCTGCCGCCGCGCCAGCGCGCGGTGCTCCTCCTCCGCGACGTCGTGCGGTGGCACGCCACCGAGGTCGCCGAACTGCTCGGCACCAGCGACGCGTCCGTGAACAGCGCGCTGCAACGGGCGCGCTCCACCATCGCGGCCAGCAACATCACCGACAGCGACCCGGTGATGCCGATGGACGACGCGCAGCAGGAACTGCTCGACCGCTACGTCGATGCGTTCGAGCGCTACGACATGGACTCGCTCACGTCGCTGATCCACGAGGACGCGATGCAGTCGATGCCGCCGTTCGAGCTGTGGCTGCGCGGCCGCGACGAGATCCTTGCGTTCTGGCAGACCCAAGGCGCAGAGTGCGCGGGGTCGCGCCTGGTCCCCACCGTGGCCAACGGCAAGCCGGCGTTCGGCCAGTACCGCCGCAGCGCCACCGGCGACGGCCACGACCCCTGGGCGCTCCAGATCCTCGACATCGTCGACGGCGAGCTCGTGGAGCTGAGCTTCTTCCTCGACACGGCCACGCTGTTCCCGTTGTTCGGCCTGCCGCTCCATCTCGATCCCCCTCGGCTCGATCCCCCTCGGCTCGATCCCCCTCGGCTCGACCCTGCTCAGCTGGCGCCCTGAGCCCACTGGTTTAGGATCGGCAGCTTCGAGGGGGCTACCGATGCCTGCGGCACCGTCACGCAACACCAAGAACTCCACGCCGAACTCCACGCCGGAAGCCACGCCGGATGCACCGGCCAACGGCAACGGCGACGGCCCGCGCCGTTCGTCGCTCGTCCAGGAGCGCTCGCGCCGCACCCGCCAGGAGCTCGTGAACGCGGCGGTGCGGCTCTGGACCGAACGCGGGTTCGAGCACGGCGTCGAGAACACGACGGTGGAGGAGATCGCGCGCGCCGCGGGTGTCACCAAGGGCACCTTCTACTTCCACTTCGCGCACAAGGAAGACGTGCTGCTCGAGATGAGCCTCACGACGAGTGACGCGGTCACCGCGATCGCTCGCCGGTCGGCCGAGGACGGCGCGTCGATCGACGAGATCGTGCAGCAGGCCTTCACGGAGATGGCGCGGCGCACCGAACGCCTCCCGCGCGCCGCGATCGCTCGCACGATCCGCGAGTTCTACAAGTACCCGACTCGAGCACGCGAGCTGAGCATGACGCGCCGCGCGTGGCCCGAGATCATCGCCGACGCCCAGGCGCGCGGTGAGCTGCCCACCGGCATCGACGCCGAGGACATGAGCGACATGATGAACGCGCTCATGATCACCGCGGTCGAGGGCTGGGTGCACAACGCACATGACGCCCTCGCCCCCGAGCTCGCCTACCGCATGCGCGTGTTGCTCGCGGGCGTGCGCGCCGAGCACGCCGACTGACGCGAGCGACGCCGACGTGTCCCGCCTCCCACTCGATCCTCGTCACGGCACCCACGAGCCCACCACGACGGTGCCGGCGCGGGCTCCGGGTTCGGTGCGCCGGACCACCAGCATCGACATCCTGCGGCCGAATGGTGTCGACGCCGAGCTGGTGCTCGTCGGCCGGGCCCGCGACCTGCTGACCGACGCCGACGGCAACCCGCACGCCCTCGACACCGCCGCGGTCGAGGCGACGATCGACTTCGTCGACGCGCAGCGGGTCACCGCGATCTCCTCGACCCCCGCGATCCCGGGCCTCGAGCAGCTCATCGGCCGTTCGGCGTCGACCGGGTTTCGCGCCGCGATCAACACTGCGATCGACGTCGGGAGAGATGGTGCCGGCGCCGGGCACGACGTCGTCGGCCGTCCCGTGTACCAATTGCTCGACGACCTCCCGGTGGTCACCCTCATCTCCGGCTACGCGCCTCAGCATGCGCGCGCGGAGTCGGGCACATGGGCCGACGAGCAGAAGCGGAAGCCACTGCAGAAGACCGCGCCCGAAGGCCTCGCGATGCTGCAGCAAGCCGACCTGTGCGCGGGGTGGAAGGCCGGCGGCACGATCATGCAGGGGTTCGCCGAGAACAACCCGCCGGTCGTCACCGGCCCCGCCGCCCCCTCGCTCGACGTCGTCGACGATCCGCTCGCCTGGCACGAGCTCCCGGGCCCCCTCCCCGTCCACGGCATGCGGCGACGCCGTCGCATCGACGTCCAGCCGGTCGACGACGGCCCGTCATCCGGAGGGCTGGTCTGGGAGGTCGACGCCCACTTCCGCGACTCGTACGTCGACGACGAGGGCGAGACCGTCGTGCACGAGTACACCGTGCTCGCCCGGGTCGACGCCACCACGGCCACCGTGTTGCAGGCGCTGGCCACGCCGCGCGTCCTGCCCTGGTTCGAGTGCCCGGAGGCGGCGGCCAGCGCCGGCCGCCTGGCCGGGCGCACCCTGGAATCGCTCCGGGCCGGCGTGCGGGCCGAGTTCCTCGGCGCCAGCACCTGCACCCACCTGAACGACATGCTCCGGGCCCTGGCCGACGTCGCCGTCCTCGGACGCGGAGTTGTCACGCCGGCCGTCCGCCTGCCATAATCGTACTCAGCCTAACTTTCGCACTCCTGCCCCAACATCGCTGCCCAACACCGCTGCCCAAGGAGCTCGCCGTGCCGTCACGCATCCTCGACTATCCGA
>DASXXX010000324.1:0-21952 GCA_036502765.1 Acidimicrobiia bacterium
TTCGCGGCCGGCACCCGCACCGTCGCCGACGCGGTCGCCGCGTCGCGCGCGTTCACCGTGGTCGGCGGGGGCGACAGCGCCGCGGCGATGCGAGCGTTCGGCCTCGCGAGCCAGGTCGACCACGTGAGCACCGGCGGCGGCGCGTCGCTCGAGTTCATCGAGCAGGGCGATCTCCCCGGACTGCGCGCACTGCGAACGCCCTCCCCAGGGCTCTGACGATGAGGGATTGATGGCCACCACCCCGACGCGCAAGCCCGTCATCGCGGGCAACTGGAAGATGCACCACGACCACCTGGTCGCGATCCAGGTGGTGCAGAAGCTCTCGTACCGCCTCGAGACCGAGGACCACGAGGCCGTCGACATCGTGGTGTGCCCGCCGTTCACCGACCTCCGTACGCTGCAGACGCTCATCGAGGCCGACAAGCTCAAGATCGGACTCGGCGCCCAGAACTGCTACTTCGAGGACCAGGGCGCGTTCACCGGTGAAGTGAGCCCGCACATGCTGGCCAAGCTCATGGTGCAGTACGTGATCATCGGTCACTCAGAACGCCGGCAGCTGTTCGGCGAGACCGACGAGTCGGTCAACAAGAAGCTGAAGGCGGTGCAGAAGCACGCGATGACCCCGATCGTGTGCGTGGGGGAGACGCTCGAGGAGCGCGAGGCGGGTGCCACCTCCGAGCGAGTGACCGCACAGACCAGCGGCGCGTTCGCGGGCGTGAAGGCCGCCGACGCGGCTGCCTGCGTCGTCGCCTACGAGCCGATCTGGGCGATCGGCACCGGCCGCAACGCCACGCCCGAGGATGCCGACGAGACGTGCGGCGTGATCCGCGGTGCCCTGCGGGCGCTGTACGACGACACCACCGCCGACGCCATCCGCATCCAGTACGGCGGGAGCGTGAAGTCGGGGAACGCCGCCGCGCTCATGGCGATGCCCGAGATCGACGGCGCGCTGGTGGGAGGCGCGTCGCTCGATCCCGACGAGTTCGCCCGCATCTGCCAGTACTACCGCTGAGCCCACTTCTCGAGGGACCGGCTACGCTCATCGAGCCGTCTCGTCGCCTCCGGAGCAATCGGACACAATGCTCAACATCATCCTGCTCGTGATCCAGGTGCTGTCGGCGCTGACGCTGATCTTCCTCATCCTGTTGCACTCGGGTCGTGGCGGCGGTCTCTCCGACATGTTCGGCGGCGGCTCGCTGGGCGGCTCCATGGCCGGCTCCACGGTCGTCGAGCGCAACCTCGACCGTCTGACGGTCATCACCGGCGTGATCTTCATGTTCACGACCGTGCTCTTCGCGCTCCGCGTGGACTGACGCTGCCCTTTCCCGATCGGCTGGCCCCGATTGATCCTCAAGGGGCCGGCGGCGCGCGCCGTTCTGGTGGCGAATGGTGTTGAATTGTCGGTTCGACCATCCACCACGCAGGGCGCGCCCGCAGTCACAATCGGCGGCGGAACTGGGAGCCACCGATGTCCGCCACAACTCGTAGCGTCGCCGGCCGCACGTTTGCCGCGCTCGTCCTGAGCGCGGTTGTCGTCGCGGGGCTGGCGACGGCGTCGACGGCTTCCGGCCCTGCTGGTGCCGTTTCGGGCACGAAGCAGTCGCACCCGATCACGATCGCGGTCGACGAGTTCCCGCCCGTCCTCAACAACATGACGACCGCGGGCAACGGGGCGTGGACCGCGATGATCGCGGGCCCGGCGCTGGCCCGGGGCTACAAGCTCATGCCCGACTTCTCGTACGAGCCCTGGATCTTCGCCAAGGACTGCGAGGTCACCTCGCAGAGCCCGTTCACCGTCGACTGCCAGATCCGTCCCGATGCCAAGTGGTCCGACGGGGTACCGATCACGTCGAACGACTTCAAGTTCACGTACGACACGATCATGAACAAGAAGAACGACGTCGTGTCGCGCGACGGGTACGACAAGATCCTCGCCTTCAACGTGCTCAGCCCCACCGAGTTCCAAATGGCGTTCCAGGAGGTGTTCGCGCCCTACCGGGAGCTGTGGGCCGGTGCCAGCACCACGGTGCTCCCCGCCCACATCCTCGAGGGCAAGAACTTCAACAAGGTGTGGAACAGCTGCATCTGCAACCCGAAGACCAAGAAGCCGATCAGCAGCGGCCCGATGTTGGTCAAGTCGTTCACGCCCGACGAACAGGCGACGCTCGTCCCCAACCAGAACTACTGGGGTGGCAAGGTCGCCACCGTGCCCGAGGTCGTGTTCGTGCCGGTGCGCGACACCAACTCGGAGCTCAACGCCTTCCGCACCGGTGACGTCGACGTGATCTATCCGCAGAACCAGATCGGGCTGCGCAAGAAGATCGAGTCGGTCGACGGCGCGGAGTACACCACGACGCTCGGCCCGCAGTGGGAGCACTTCGACATGCTCTCCACCGTTCCCGGGCTCGACGACCTGCAGGTGCGCAAGGCCATCGCCACCGCGATGCCTCGTCAGCAGATCGTCGACCGGGTGGTGAAGGACGCCAACGAGAACGCCGAGGTGCTGAACAACACGCAGTACATGGTGAACCAGCAGCAGTACGTGCCCAACTGGGAGATGTACCCGAACGCGGGCGACGTCGACGCCGCCAACGCGCTCCTCGACGCCGCCGGCTGGACACGCGGGTCGGACGGCGTTCGGCAGAAGGGCAAGACCAAGCTCGCCTTCACCGTCGGCACCACGTCGGGCAACCAGGCCCGGATCCTGTCCGAGCAGATCATGCAGCAGCAGCTCGAGAAGATCGGCGTGAAGCTCACGATCGAGAACTCGCCGAACATCCTCGACGTGAACATGACCGGTTTCGACTTCGAGAGCCTGATCTTCGCGTGGGTCGGCGGCCCCGATCCGTACACCGGCAACGTGATCTGGATGTCGTCGTCGATCCCCGCGCAGTGCTCGAAGAAGTTGGCCAAGGCCTACGAGTGCGACTACTCGGGCCAGAACTACACCAAGGTCAAGGACCCCACGGTCGACTCGCTGCTGAACGACACCAACAAGGAAGCCGACCCCGCCGTCCGGGCAGACCTCTACAACCAGGTCGACAAGCAGCTGGCCACCAACGACGTCACCGTCATCCCTCTGTTCCAGAAGCCGACGCAGCTCGGGTACCGCAACACGATCAAGGGACTGGTCGACAACCCCACCCAGGACGGCTTCACCTGGAACATCGAGGACTGGACCTACAGCGGCTGACCGGGGCTCGCCCCTCGACGATTGCCGCGGTCGCACACGATCGCTCCGCTAGAAATTCACGGTGTTCGCCTTCGTCGTCCGGCGCCTCCTGACTGCGCTGGTCGTCGTCCTCGTCGCGACGATCGTCGTCTTCGCGCTGGTCTCGGCGCGCGGCGACCCGCTGCAGGACCTGCGACACCGCCCCGGCGTCTCGCAGCAGACGGTGCACAACCTCGAGCGGGAGTACCACCTCAACGACTCGCGCCCGAGCCAGTACGTCAACTGGCTGGGCGACTTCGTGCAGGGCGACTGGGGCACGTCGTTCCGTACCCAGCAACCGGTCACCGACATGGTGGGCACGGCCACCTGGAACTCGCTCCTGCTCGTGGGCACTGCATTGGTGCTCTCGGTCATGCTGGCGCTCTGCATCGGCGTCGTGAGCGCGGTGCGCCAGTACTCGTTGTTCGACCACGCGGCGACGTCGTTCTCGTACTTCGGGTTCTCGATGCCCGACTTCTTCTTCGCGCTGCTGTTGCAGCTGTTCGTCGTGGTCGTGCTGCACGAGACGCTCGGCATCGACGTGCTCTACGTGCAGGGCAAGTACTCCGTCGGGCAGCAGGGCGACGTCGTCAACCTGATCGAGCACATGGTGCTGCCCGTTGCGGTGCTGATGCTCACGAGCGTGGCCGCGTGGAGCCGCTACCAACGCGACAGCATGCTCGAGGTGCTCAACACCGACTACGTGCGCACGGCGCGCGCGAAAGGTGTGCCGCGTCGTCAGGTGATCCGTCGACATGCGTTGCGCAACGCCCTGATCCCGTTCGTGACCGTGGTCGCGATCGACGCGGGCGTGCTGCTCGGCGGCGTCGTGGTCGTCGAACGCGTCTTCGACTGGCCCGGCCTCGGGCTCCTGTTCTTCGACGCGCTCGAACGCTCGGACTACCCGGTGATCCTGGCGTGGATGGCGGTGGCCACCGCGTTCGTGGTGCTCTTCAACCTGTTCGCCGACATCCTCTACGCCGCGCTCGATCCGCGCATCCGCGTGGGCGGTCCGTACCGGCGCCGCCGTGCGCGCACGACGGTGAGCGCGACCGTGAACGAGCCCGCCATGAGGCCTCTTCCGTGAGCATGCGAATCGGCGACGAGTCGGGCCGCGCGCGCGCCGAGGCGATCGATCCCGCGCTGCTCGCGCCCGATCCCGTTGGCACGCCGCAGGACGGCCGCGAGTGGCGCGCCGCGTGGCGGCGGTTCCGCCACCACTGGCTGGCGATGGTCGGTCTCGGGTTCCTGGTGTTCATGTTCCTCGCGTGCTTCGTCGGTGCGCAGTTCGCGCAGGACCCCGATCGCCAGCACCTGGCCCAACCCACCGCGGGGCCGTCGGCCCACCACTGGTTCGGTACCGATGAGCTCAGTCGCGACTCGTTGTCGCGCGTGCTGCACGGAGGGCAGATCTCGCTGAAGGTGGCGCTCGGTGTGGCGGTCCTGTCGACGCTCATCGGCGTGGTGATCGGTGCGCTCGCGGGGTTCTACCGCGGCTGGCTCGACGGCCTCCTCATGCGCTTCACCGACCTCTGGATCGCGCTGCCGGCGTTGCCGTTCCTCGCGGTGGCCGTGTCGATCGGCACCGTCGACCTCGGACCGCTCGGGTCGGTCGATCTCGGTGGTCCGCTCGGGATCACGCTCCTGCTGTCGTGCCTCCTGTGGGGATCGATCGCGCGCGTGGTGCGCGGCGCGACGCTGGCGTTGCGCGAGCGCGAGTTCGTCGACGCCGCGCGCGCGATCGGCGCGTCGAACACGCGCATCATCACCCGCCACGTCATCCCGAACTGCCTCGGCCCGATCATCGTGAACGCGACGCTCGTCGTCGCGGAGGCGATCCTGGTGGAGAGCACGCTGTCGTTCCTCGGGTTCGGCATCCAGCCGCCCACGCCGAGCTGGGGCAACCTGCTGTCCGACTCGATCGGCACCGTCGAGGATTGGTGGTGGCTCACGGTGTTCCCCGGCCTCGCCATCTTCCTCACCGTGCTCGCGGTCAACTTCGTCGGCGACGGCCTGCGTGACGCGTTCGATCCCCGCCGTCGGGTACGCGCGTGACCGACGGAACGCGCGTGCCGGCGCTCGAAGTCGACGGCCTGCGGGTCGAGTTCGGTCGCCTGCCCGCCGCGGTGCAGGCAGTGCAGCGCGTCTCGTTCTCGGTCGACCCCGGCGAGACCGTCGCCGTGGTGGGGGAGTCGGGCTCCGGGAAGAGCGTCACCGGGCTGGCGATCATGGGCCTCGTCGATCCGCCGGGGCGGATCACCGAAGGCGACGTCCGGCTCGCGGGCAAGCCCCTCACCGGGATGAGCGAGTCGGAGTACCGGCGGGTCCGGGGCCAGGACCTGGCGATGGTGTTCCAAGACCCGTTGAGTGCGCTCAACCCCGTCCGACGCGTCGGCGACCAGATCGCAGAGGCGGCGCGCGTGCACGGCGCGTCGCGTGCGGCGGCGCGAGCACGATCGATCGACATGCTCGAACGGGTCGGAGTGGTCCCCGCGGCCCGGCAGGCGCGCGCCTACCCCCATGAGCTCTCGGGCGGGATGCGCCAGCGGGTGATGCTGGCGATGGCGTTGGTGAACCGGCCGCAGGTCCTGATCGCCGACGAACCCACGACCGCACTCGACGTCACCACGCAGGCGCAGATCCTCGAACTGCTCGCCGACCTGCAGGCCGAGATGGGTCTCGCGCTGGTGCTCGTGAGCCACGACCTCGGCGTGGTCGCCGGCATCGCCGACCGCGTGCTCGTGATGTACGCGGGCCGGATCGTCGAGGAAGGACCGGCCGATCGAGTGTTCGCGGCCGCCGGTCATCCGTACACGCGCGGGCTGCTGGCTTCGGTGCCGCGCGCCGACGACGCCCGTCCGGTGCTCGCGGCGATCCCCGGCACTCCGCCGGACCCGACCGCGTTGCCGACCGGGTGCGCGTTCCATCCGCGTTGTGCGCTCGCCGAGGACGCGTGCCGGGAGACGCGACCCGAGCTCCGCGCGCTGGGCGAGGGCCACCGCGCCGCCTGCTTGTTCGCGGATGACGTGTCGGTCGGAGCGCGGTCGTTGTGAGCGTGCTGCTCGAAGCCGACGGCCTGGTCAAGGAGTTCCCCGCTCGGGGCGGCTCGGTGCGTGCGGTCGATGGCGTCTCGTTCTCGCTGGCTGCGGGCGAGACGCTCGGGCTGGTGGGGGAGTCGGGGAGCGGGAAGTCGACGATCGCCCGGCTGGTGGTGCGTCTCCTCGAACCGTCGCAGGGATCGATCCGCATCGACGGCGACGACATCTCGCACCTGTCGCGGCGCGCGTTGCGATCGATGCGGCGACGCGTGCAGATCGTGTTCCAGGATCCGTACTCGTCGCTCGACCCGCGCATGACGGCGCGGTCGATCGTCGCGGAGCCACTGAAGATCGCGGGCCGGTCGCGCGACATCGCCACGCGAGTGCCGGAGGTGTTCGCGCTGGTGGGGCTCGGGCCCGAGCACGAGGGTCGCTACCCCCACGAGCTCTCCGGTGGGCAACGTCAACGCATCGGCATCGCCCGCGCACTGGTCGTGCAACCCGAAGTCCTGGTGCTCGACGAACCGGTCACCGCGCTCGACGGATCGATCCAGGCGCAGATCCTGAACCTGCTCGCGCGGCTGCAGTCGGAGCTCGGGCTCGCGTACCTCTTCATCGCCCACGACCTCGCGGTCGTGCGCCACATGGCCGACCGGGTCGCGGTGATGCACCTCGGTCGTCTCGTCGAGACCGCGCCCACTGAAGAGCTGTTCCTCGCGCCGTCACACCCCTACACGCAGGCGCTGCTCTCGGCGTCACCGATCCCCGATCCCGCGCGCGAGCGAGCGCGACAACGCATCGTGCTCACCGGCGAGCTCCCCGACGCCGTCGACCCGCCATCGGGCTGCCGCTTCCGTACCCGCTGCTGGAAAGCGCGCGAAGAGTGCGCGGCGCGGCCCGGTCCCGCACTCGAGGAACGCGGCCAGGGACACCCCGTTGCGTGTCTGTTTCCGCTGGCTGACCGGATTCCTGACACCGCCGAGTGAGCCCGTGGCGCGACCGATATGGTGACGCTCGCTGGCTTGGTCACAAGGGGGGTGACTGGAGGAGGACGTGTACGAGCGCGGAGTCGCCGAACTCGGTGTCGACGTCGGTGCTCGCGCTCCGGGCCCCCGTCTGCTCAACACGAAGCTGAGCGCGCCGCGCCCGCGTCACGGTGGACTCGACCGCAAGGAGCTGATCGATGCCGTGCTCGCCGAGAGTCGCGACGCGAGCGTGATCGTGGTCGAGGCGCCTCCCGGCTGGGGCAAGTCCACGCTCCTCGCGAGCTGGCGCGACGCCAGCCTCCACCCGGCGCGCTTCGGCTGGTTCTCGATCGAGGCGTCGGAGGACGACCCGGTCCTGTTCTGGGCGTACGTGGTCGAAGCGCTCGATCGCGTCGAGCCGGGCGTCGGCGACGAGGCGGGGTCGTTGCTCCGGGCCCAGGGCACGTCCGTCCTCGAGCACGTCCTGCCCGCCCTGTTGAACCGTCTCGACGAGATCACCGATCCGATCACCCTGGTGCTCGACGACTACCACGCGATCGAAGACCCGCGCATCCACGAATCGGTGGGCTTCTTCGTCGAGCACCTCCCACCGCTGGTGCGGGTCATCGTCGCGGGCCGGGCGGTCCCGCCGCTGCCCTTGGCGCGACTGCGCACCCAGGGTCTGTTGCACGAGGTCGGCGTCGATGCGTTGCGCTTCGACCCGCTCGAAGCCGCGCAGCTGCTCGAGCAGGAGACCGGCCTCGCGCTCGAGCCCGCGGTGGTGGCGGCGCTCGAGGCCAAGACCGAGGGGTGGCCCGCAGGGCTCCACCTGGCCGCGCTCTCACTCAGGGGCGGCAGCGATCCCCAGTCGCTCGTCGACGAGTTCACCGGCGATCACCGGCTGCTCGCCGACTACCTGGTGTCGGAGGTGCTCGACGGGCTCGAGCCCGAGGTACGGGCGTTCCTGTTCGACGTCGCCGTGCTCGACCGGCTCTCCGCTCCGCTGTGCGATGCCGTCCGTCAGCGCAACGACTCGCGTGCGCTCCTCGACGAGGTGGAGCGCCGCCAACTGTTCCTCATCCCGCTCGACCACCGCCGTGAGTGGTACCGGTTCCACCATCTCTTCGTCGAGCTGCTCCGGCGTGAGCACGTGCGCACCGATCGCGACCGGGTCATCGCGCTGCACGCGCGCGCGGCCGCGTGGTTGCGCGATGCGGGCTTCGTCGACGAGGCGTTGGAGCACCTCTTCGACGCCGGTGACGAAGCCGGTGCCGGGCAGATCCTCGCTCAGGAGTACATGAACTACCTCGTCGGAGGGCGTCGTGAAGCTTTGCTCCGCTGGTTCGAGCGCATCCCGTTCGCGACCATGCGTACCAGCAACATCTTGTGTCTGGCGCGTGCGTACGCGCACCTGCAGTGCAACCGACTCCGCGACGCCGAACGATGGCTCGAGGTGGCGGCCGCGGCCCCTCGGAGCAGTCAACGCCACATCGCCGGGTTCTTCCCGTCGTTCGAGAGCGCGGTGGCGCTCGCGCACTCAGGAGTGCACTACTACTCCGGCAACGTGAGCGAGGCGCTGCGCTGGTCCGAACGGGCGCACGACTTCGACCCCGTGCTCGAAGGCGAGGTGTTCCTCACCACCACGCTCCAGGCCAGTGCCCAGTTCCACAACGGCGCCGACGCCGACGCCATCCGGGGATTCGAGCGCGATCGCATCTGGGCCGCGAGCGTCGACTACCACATGGTCGAGCTCAACGCCTCCGGCTACCTCGCGGTGCTCCACGCGCGGGCGGGCGACCTCGAGCCGGCCCGGGCCCGCGTCGCGGAGTGCCGGGTGATCTACTCCCGAGCGACGCTCGGGCGGGATGCGAGCCGCGCGCCGGTCGAGCTGGCGAAGGGTCTGATCGCCGCCCACGAGGGTGACGACGCCGAGGCGGTGCAACGGTTCCGCTTCGCCGCCGACCTGGCCGCGCAAGGCCCGGATCGCCTGATGACGATCGTGGTGTTGCAGGCGGTGGCCGAGGCGGAGCGCCGGCTCGGGCTCGACTCGGATGCGACCCGGCACCAGGCGACCGCCGACGACCTGCTCGCCACCTGTCGCGATCCGGGACGACTCCAGCGCGAGCGGACCCCTTCGGTGAAGGTGCGTCGTCGTCGTCGACGCGACGTCGAGAGTGAGCTCACCGAACGGCAGATCGACGTGCTCCGGCTCGTCGCACAGGGCATGAGCAATGCCGAGGTCGCCGCCGCGCTCGATGTCAGCGAGCGCACCGTGCACGCGCACCTGCGCGCGCTGTTCGACCGCATCGGTGCGCGCAATCGCACCGCGGCGGTGCGCTATGCGGTCGACCACGACCTGCTCTGACGGGTCGCTCGGCAGAACTGCCTACGCGAACGCGCGCGTGACCCCGCTGCGCATCGCCATCAGCGCGTGCGGGCGCGAGTCCCGAAACAACGCCGCAACTTCCCGCTGACCTCTGCTTCACGTTCGGGTAATCGCAGGGCAAACGCGTCCGACCACCGTGGGGTCGTGCTCAAGTTCTTCCTCCGACGACTCCTGGCGATCATCCCGATCGTCTTC
Organism: Acidimicrobiia bacterium; assembly: GCA_036502765.1. Classification (GTDB taxonomy): domain Bacteria; phylum Actinomycetota; class Acidimicrobiia; order IMCC26256; family DASPTH01; genus DASUAS01. The sequence continues at coordinate 9,796 of DASXXX010000324.1, forward strand.
GGCGTCATCGTCGTCGTGTTCCTCACCCTGAAGCTGATTCCTGGTGATCCGGCATCGGCGCTGCTCGGCGCGTCGGCGACGCCGTCGCAGCGCAAGCAGCTGATCGCCGACCTCGGGCTGAACCGTTCGATCTTCGTGCAGTTCTGGAACTGGTTCCTCGCCGTGCTGCAGGGCGACCTCGGCCACTCGATCCTGCGCCAGCAGCCGGTGGGCCCCATGGTCATGGACGCGTTCTGGAACACGATGATCCTCGCCGTCGGGGCGTCGGTGATCGCCATCGTCGGCGGGCTCGTGATCGGCGGTGCCAGCGCCCTGTGGCCCCGCACGCTCTTCGGTCGGGCCTGCAACTGGATCGCCACCGGCTCCGTGTCCACCCCGCAGTACTCGATCGGCCTCGGCCTCATCGTGATCTTCGCGGTGAACTGGGAGATCCTGCCTGCCAGCGGGATGTACTCCTCGACCGGTCCCCAGAACTTCTGGGACCTGCTCCAGCACCTGATCCTCCCGGCGATCGCGGCGGGCCTGGCGCCGATGGGGATCGTCGCTCGAGTGTTCCGATCGTCGCTCGACGACGTGATGCGCGCCGACTTCGTCGAGAGCTACCGGGCTCGGGGCGCACCGAGCCGCAAGGTGCTCACGCACGCCGCGCACAACACCATGCCGGCGCTGCTGACGATCAGCGGTCTGCAGTTCGGCTACCTGATCAGCGGCGTGGTGTTTGTCGAGACGATCTTCTCGTGGCCGGGCCTCGGACTCCTCATCTACAACTCCATCGCCCAGCGCGACTACCCGGTGATCGAAGGCGGAGTGCTGATCCTCGCCGTCGCCCTCGTGCTGATCAACGTCCTCGTCGACACCGCACACGCGGCCATCGACCCGAGAGTGCGGCCGGCGTGAGCGCGGCCCGCAGGGGAGGGATCGACATGTCCCGCATCGACGTGACGACCGCCGACATCGACATCTTCGACGCGCCGGTGACGGGCACCGAACGTGAGGACTTCGAGGCCGAGGCCCACGAACCCGCACCGCGTGGTCACGGTCTCCGGGGCTTCCTCCGCCGGGTGTGGACACTGCCCAGCGGCGTGAAGATCGGCGGTTCGATCGTCGGGTTCTTCGTCCTGGTGGCGGTGTTCGCTCCGGTGCTCGCACCGTACGGACCGCAGGAAGGCGAGCTCGCCGACCGGTTGCAGGGCGTCGGGACCGCGGGCCACCTCCTCGGCACCGACGGTCAGGGACGCGACCTGTTGAGCCGCCTGATCTGGGGCGCCCGGCCGTCGCTGACCGCCGGCATCCTCCCGGTGCTGTTCGCGGCACTGATCGGCACCTCGCTCGGGCTCGTGGCCGGGCTCGGCCACCGCCGCACTCACGGGCTCATCATGCGGACGCTCGACGTGGTCTACGCGTTCCCGGCGGTCCTGCTCGCGATCAGCATCGCCGCCGCGCTCGGCGTCGGCGTGACCAACGTGATCATCGCCCTGTCGATCGTGCTCGTCGCTCCCATCGCCCGGGTGGTGGAGACCGAGGTGATCCAGGTGCGCGGCGCCGACTTCATGGACGCGGCGCGGGCCAGCGGTGCGGGTGCGGTCGTGACCGCGTCGAAGCAGGTGGTGCCGAACATCCTGCCGACGCTCGTCGTCTACTGCACGTCGTTGATCGGCCTCGCGATCGTCTACGCCGCCGGCCTCTCGTTCCTCGGCCTCGGCGTCGCGCCGCCGAACCCGGAGTGGGGAGCGATCCTCAACGACCTCCGCCAGAACCTCTACGACGAACCGATGCTCGCGCTCGTCCCGGCCGCGGTGATCTTCATCGCATCGGTCGGCTTCAACGTCCTGGGTGACGGTCTGCGCGAGCTCCTCAACGTGAAGGAGATGGCATGACGGTGACCACCGAGATGCGGGTGACCGCACCGGAGCAGGCGGTGGCGCCGGCCGCGCTCGAGGTCGAGGGCGTGTCGGTGACGTTCCCGACCAAGTCGCGGGAGATCGACGCCGTGCGCGACGTGTCGTTCGGGATCGCCGCCGGCAAGACGCTCGTGCTGCTCGGCGAGTCGGGCAGCGGCAAGTCGGTGACGTCGCGGGCGATCATGCGCCTGTACGGGCGCAGCGCCCGGATCACCGGTGCGGTGCAGCTGGCGGGTCGTTCGCTGTTCGACCTCGACGAGCGCGCCATGCGCAAGCTGCGCGGGGCCGAGATCGCGATGGTCCCCCAGGACCCCACCGCCGCGCTCGACCCGCTCCGCCGCGTCGGGGCCCAGATCGTCGAAGTGCTGCGCACCCACGACATCGAGAAGTCGCGCTCGGGCGCGAAGGCTCGTGCCCTCGATCTGCTCGCCTCGGTCGGCATCCCCGACCCGGCCCGGGTGCTCCGTTCGTACCCGCACGAGCTGTCGGGTGGGATGCGGCAACGGGCGATGATCGCGGTGGCGATCGCGTGCGAGCCGAGCGTGCTCGTCGCCGACGAGCCGACCACCGCCCTCGACGTCACGGTGCAGGCGCAGGTGCTCGAGCTCTTCGCCGAGCTGCAGGAACGCATGGGCATGGCGATGCTCATGGTCACTCACGACGTGGGCGTCGCCCGCGACATCGCCGACGACGTGGCCGTCATGTACGCCGGCCGCATCGTGGAGTTCGGCACCGCGAACGACGTGCTCGGATCGCCCCGCCACCCGTACACGATGGGGCTGCTCGGAGCGGTGCCGTCGCACACAGTGGCGCGCGGTGCGTTGCTCGCCATCCCGGGACGGCCGCCCGCGGCCGGCGAACCGCTTCCCGCCGGGTGTGCGTTCTCGCCGCGTTGCCCGCACGCGGTATCAGAGTGCCGCGACGAGGTGCCGGCGCTGCTCCAGGTCGCCACCGACCGGGCCAGTGCGTGCCCGGTCGTGAACGGTGGATGGGACCGCTGGGACCATGGCGACGAGGGCGCCGCGCGGCAGGCGGCGACGTGACCAAGGAGCTGCTCGTCGCCGAGCACCTGTCGAAGCGGTTCCCCAACGGTGTGCTCGCGGTGGACGACGTCAGCGTCACCATCCGCGAGGGCGAGACGGTGGGGATCGTCGGTGAGTCGGGTTGTGGCAAGTCGACCACGGCCAAGCTGCTGATGCGCCTGCTCGAGCCCGACGCGGGGACGGTGTTCTTCGACGGGTTCGACTTCCTCTCGTTGGGTCGTACGCTGCTGCGACGGGCCCGCGGGACCATCCAGCTCGTCCCGCAGAACCCGCAGACGTCGCTCAACCCACGGCTGCGCATCGGGGCGTCGATCGCGTTCAACCTGCGCGCGCACGGGTGGGCGCGCAAGGACATCGGACCGCGCGTCGAGTCGATGCTCGACCGGGTGGGCATCGACCCTGCCTACGCGACGCGCTATCCGCACCAGCTCTCGGGCGGTCAGCTGCAGCGCGTCGCGATCGCTCGTGCCCTCGCCACCGATCCGAAGCTCGTGGTCTGCGACGAGGCGGTGTCGGCCCTCGACAAGAGCGTGCAGGCTCAGGTGCTCAACCTGCTCACCGACCTGCAGCGCGACTCCGGCGTCGCGTACCTCTTCATCTCGCACGACCTCGCGGTGGTCGAGCACTTCTCCGACCGCGTCGTGGTGATGTACCTCGGACGGGTGGTCGAGGAGGCGAGCGCGTCCGAGCTCTGGCGGCGCCCGGTGCATCCGTACTCCGAGGCGCTGCTGTCGTCGGTGCCGGGGCGCGTCGACGACCGCATCGTGCTGAGCGGTGACCTGCCCAGCCCCGCCAACCCGCCGAGCGGCTGCGTGTTCCGCACCCGCTGCCCGATCGCGATCGCGTCCTGCGCCGACGTGCGCCCGTCGCTCGACCGAGTGGATGACGACCACGTCGCCGCCTGTCCCGTGCGCGTGGACGCGACCGACCCCTCCGCCGACTTCGCGGTCGCCGGTGTCAGTGCCAGCTCAACATCGACAAACCCAGGAGGAATCGACCGTGTCCAGTGACAGTTCGCTCCGGCGCGTGTGGCGCAGCATCGCGATCCTGGCCGTGCTCGTGGCCACGGTGGTCGTGGTGCCCATCGCGGGAACAGCCGGAGCCGCGTCGAGCGGGGGGACGCTCATCATCGGGATGACCGCGAGTGACATCCCGGCCCTCGACACCGTCCTGGCCGGACAACAGGGCTACGAGGGCTATCGCTTCGTCGGGAACCAGCTCTACGACGGGCTCACCCGATTCGATCTCAAGCAGAGCAAGAAGATCCCGGACGTCATCCCCGCACTGGCGACCGAGTGGTCGGCTGACGCGACCGGCTCCACGTGGACGTTCAAGCTCCGCGACGGCGTGAAGTTCACCGACGGGACACCGTTCGACGCCGACTCGGTCGTGTTCAACCTCGACCGCTACCTCAACTCGTCGAGCCCGCAGTACAACGCGGCACTCGGCTCGCTCGTCGCCATCTCGCTGGGCACGATCGACTCGTACACCGCGGTGGATCCGATGACGGTGCAGATCGTCAGCAAGGTGCCGGACTCCCACCTGCCGTCCGACATGACCACGGTGTACTTCGGCAGTCCCACGGCGATCACCAAGGAAGGCAACGACGGCTTCGGCGAGAAGCCCGTGGGCACCGGACCGTTCAAGGTGCAGTCGGTCACCCGCGGCCAGCAGCTGGTGATGGTGCCGAACAAGGACTACTGGGATGGCGCGCCGAGGCTCGACAAGCTGATCCTCAAGCCGATCCCGGACCCGACCACGCGCATCGCAGCGCTGAAGAGCGGTGACGTGAACTGGATCGAGTACCCGACGCCGGACACGGTGCCGCAGCTCGAGTCCGACGGGTTCTCGGTGCTCACCAACAGCTACGACCACATCTGGCCGTGGATCTTCGACACCAAGGTGAAGCCCTGGGACGACGTGAAGGTCCGCCAGGCGGCGAACTACGCCATCGACCGCAAGACGATGTCGGAGGTGCTGCTGCACGGCACGGCCGAGCCGGCCGACCAGGTCGTCCCGCACGCCAACTCGGCGTACACCTCGGCCGACGACGTGTACTCGTACAACCCGAAGAAGGCGAAGCAGCTGCTGAAGGAAGCCGGCTACGCGGACGGGGTAGAGGCCACCGTGTCGATCCCGACGTCGGGCTCCGGGAACATGATCCCGATCCCGATGAACGAGGAGCTGCAGCACGAGCTCGGCAAGGTCGGCATCAAGGTCACCTTCAAGCCGATCGAGTGGGCCGCCATGCTCCAGCAGTTCACCGGCGGCAAGGTGCCCGACGGTCAGACGGCGGTGAACATCTCGCTCTCGTTCCAGCAGGAGAGCTTCTGGGCGCTGTCGTTCCTGTCGAGCTCTCCGCTCAACGTCGCCGGGTACAACAACCCCGACGTCGACGCGGCACTCACGAAGGCGGCCTCGACCGTCGACCCCGACGCCCGGGCGAAGCTCTACCAGGAAGCGGCGAAGCAGATCACCGACGACGCGGTGTGGCTCTACGTGGTGAACGACAAGAACCCACGGGCCATGTCGGCGAACGTCAAGGGCTTCGTGCAACCGAAGTCCTGGTTCGTGAACCTCACCGACACGTACGTGACGAAGTGAGTCCCCGATCGGAACCCGATGCTCGACTGACGAGAAGGAGCAGGACGTGACCAACGAGATCCCGTTGACGGTGGAGGACGCGGCCGCTGCGCTTCGGCAGGGCAACCTCTCGAGCGTCGAGCTCACCGGTGCGTGCCTTGCCCGGGCCGACGCGCTCGACCCGGTGCTCGGCACCTACCTGCTGCGCTTCGACGAGCCCGCGCTCGCCGCTGCGGCCACCGCCGACGACGAGTTGGCGGCGGGCGTCGACCGGGGTCCGCTCCACGGCATCCCGGTGGGCATGAAGGACATCCTCGCCATGCCCGAGGGCCCCACGACGGCGCAGAGCCTGGTGCTCGACCGGGCATGGGGCGCGGGCAAGGAGGGCCCGGTCGTGCGTCGTCTCAAGGCGGCGGGCGCGGTGATCACCGGCAAGGTCACCACGATGGAGTTCGCGTGCGGGATGCCCGACCCGGCGAAGCCGTTCCCGTTGCCGCGCAACCCGTGGGACACGAACACCTGGCCGGGCGGGTCGAGCTCGGGCACGGGGAGCGGTGTCGCCGCGGGCATGTTCCTCGCCGGCATCGGCACCGACACCGGTGGGAGCATCCGCATCCCGGCCGCGTTCTGCGGCGTGTCGGGGCTCATGCCGACCTTCGGTCGGGTGCCGAAGTCGGGGTGCGTGCCGCTCGGGTTCACGCTCGACCACATCGGGCCGTTGGCGCGCAGCGCGTGGGACTGCGGCGCGATGCTCGACGTGCTCGCCGGCTACGACCCCTCCGATCCGAATGCGGTCACGCGCGCGGTCGCCGAACACGTCACCGGGATCGACGACGGCATCGCGGGCATGCGCATCGGTGTGATGCGCGAGTTCCACTTCCCCGAAGACGCCGACCCGGCGGCCGAGATCGCGTTCGACCTCGCGCTCGACGTGCTCGAGGCGCAGGGCGCGGAGCTGATCGACGTGTCGATCCCGCTGTACCAGGAGGTGCTGGCGGCGATGATGATCACGGCCAGCGCGGAGATGGGCGCGTACCACCTGCCCGACGCCCAGACCCGCTGGGACGACTACTTCACCGCCACCCGCATCGGTCTCGCGCGGGGTGCGTTCGCCACCGGCGCCGACTATGTGCAGGCGCAGCGCGTCCGCCGGGTCGGCCAGCTCGCGCTGTCGCAGCTCTACGAAGAGGTCGACGTGATCGTCACGCCCACCGCGTGCGCGGGTGCGACGTCGTACGACGACATCCTCGATCCCGACGCCGACCCGATGGCGCTCTTCGCCACGGTGTTCACGCCGTATTGGGACGCAGTGGGCAACCCGGTACTCGTCGTGCCGATGGGCTTCACCGCTGACGGCCTGCCCCTGAGCCTGCAGCTCGCGGGGCGTCCGTTCGAGGAGTCCAACCTCGTCCGGGTGGGCCGCAGCTACCAGTCCGCCACCGACTTCCACGTCCGCGTCCCGGCGCTCGCCGCCGGCGCGCTCGTCTGACCTTCTCACCACGCCTTCTCGAAGACCGGAGCGAACGATGGACCAGATCCCGTACGACGTCGAATCCGCCGCCGCCGCGTTGCGCGACGGCGCCTGCAGCAGCGTCGAGCTCACCGAGGCGTGCCTCGCGCGCGCCGACGCGTTCGACGAGCAGGTCGGCACCTACCTCGCGCGCTTCGACGAGTCCGCGCTCGCGGCGGCCGCCACCGCCGACGCCGAGCTCGCGGCCGGGGTCGACCGCGGGCCCATGCAAGGGATCCCGATCGGCATGAAGGACATCCTCGCCATGAGCGAAGGACCGACCACCGCCAACAGCCTGGTGCTCGACCCCGCGTGGGGTGCGGGGAAGGACGGCCCGGTCGTGCGGCGGCTCAAGGATGCCGGCGCGGTGATCACCGGCAAGGTGGTGACCAGCGAGTTCGCCATCGGCTCGCCCGACGAGTCGAAGCCGTTCCCGACCCCGCGCAACCCGTGGAACCTGGCGACGACGCCGGGAGGATCGAGCGCGGGGACCGGCAACGGGATCGCGGCGGGGTTCTTCCTCGCCGGCATCGGGACCGACACCGGTGGGAGCATCCGCATCCCGGCTGCGTTCAACGGCACGAGCGGGTTGATGCCCACGTTCGGACGGGTGCCGAAGTCGGGGTGCGTGCCCCTCGGCTTCACCCTTGACCACATCGGCCCGCTCGCGCACAGCGCGTGGGACTGCGCGGCGATGTTGCAGGTGATCGCGGGCTACGACCCGTCCGACCCGAACTGCGTCGACCGACCGGTGCCCGACTACGCGGCCACCCTCGAGGGTGGCGTCGCCGGGCTGCGCATCGGTGTGATGCACGAGGGTCATTTCCCGGACGGCAGCGACCCCAACGCGCTGACGGCGTTCGACGACGCGCTCGCGGAACTGGCGTCATTGGGCGCCGAGCTGGTCGAGGTGAACATCCCGTACTACGGCGAGGTCGTCGCCGCCTGCATGATCACCATGTTGAGCGAGGCGTACGCATACCACCGCAACGACATGGTGTCGCGCTGGGGTGACTACTACGAGCGCACCCGCGGCCTGGTCAGCTGGGCCTCGCTGATCCAGAGCAACGACTACGTGCAGGCCCAACGCGTGCGGCGCGTCGGTCAGGAGGCACTGGCGGGCGTGTTCGCGGGTGTCGACGTGATCGCCACGCCCACCGCGAGCATCGGTGCGCCGTACGAGGTCGACTTCGCGTCGACCGACAAGGCGTTCGGTGACCTCATGACAAAGGTGCACACCTTCTACTGGGACGCGGTGGGCAACCCCGTGCTCGTGGTGCCGATGGGCTTCGGTGACGGTGGCATGCCGCTCAGCCTGCAGCTCGCCGGTCGTCCCTTCGACGAAGCGACGCTGCTGCGCGTCGGCCGCGCCTACCAGGGCGCGACCACGTGGCACACCGCCGTCGCCGAGCTGGTGCCCGTCGCCGCCTGATCTTCCGACACGACCTCTGACCTGACTGGAGCCACCATGACCGAGATCCCTCTCTCCGTCCGTGCCGCCGCGGCCGCCATGCGCGCCGGCGACCTCACCAGCGTCGAGCTCACCGAAGCGTGCCTGGCCCGCGCCGACGCGCACGACGCGGAGCTCGGCAGCTACCTCCTGCGCTTCGACGAACACGCGCTCGCGTCCGCCGCCGCGGCCGACGCCGATCTCGCGGCGGGCGTCGACCACGGGCCGATGCAGGGGATCCCGATCGGCATGAAGGACATCCTCGCCATGAGCGAGGGTCCGACGACTGGCAACAGCCTCGTGCTCGACCCCGCGTGGGGTGCCGACAAGGACGGCCCGGTGGTGCGCAGGCTCAAGGACTCGGGGTCGGTGATCACCGGCAAGGTCACCACCATGGAGTTCGCCATCGGCATGCCCGACTTCGACAAGCCGTTCCCGATCCCGCGCAACCCGTGGGACACGTCGACGTGGCCCGGCGGTTCGAGCTCCGGCACCGGCAACGGGATCGCGGCGGGCTTCTTCCTCGCCGGGATCGGCACCGACACCGGCGGGAGCATCCGCATCCCCGCCGCGTTCTGTGGCGTGTCGGGGCTCATGCCGACGTTCGGTCGGGTGCCGAAGTCGGGGTGCGTGCCGCTCGGCTTCACCCTCGACCACATCGGTCCGCTGGCCCGCACCGCGTGGGACTGCGGCGCGATGCTCCAGGTGCTCGCGGGTTACGACCCGTCGGACCCGAACTGCGTCGACCGGCCGGTGCCCGACTTCCTCGACGGCGTGGACGACGGCATCGCCGGCATGCGCATCGGCGTCATGCGTGAGCACCACTTCGTGGAAGCCCACGACGGCACCGAAGCTGCGTTCGACGCCGCGGTCGCGCAGCTCGAGGCGCTGGGCGCCGAGGTCGTGGAGCTGTCGATCCCGTACTACGCGGAGGTCGCAGCGGCCGCGATGGTGACGATGTGCGGCGAGGCGGCGGCCTATCACCGCAACGACCTGCAGTCGCGCTGGGGCGACTACTTCGCCCAGACGCGCGCCATCGTCTCGTGGGGCACGTTGGCGTCGGCCGCCGACTACGTGCAGGCGCAGCGCGTCCGCCGCGTCGGGCAGCAGGCGTTGGCCGAGGTGTTCGCCGGTGTCGACGTGATCGCCACGCCCACATCGTCGGTCGGCTCGCCGACCTTCGAGTCGGTCGAGGGCGGGATCATGGAGGTCTTCGGCTCGATCCACACCACCTACTGGGACGCGGTGGGCAACCCGGCGCTCGTCGTCCCGATGGGCTTCACCGACGCGGGGCTGCCGGTGAGCCTGCAGCTGGCGGCGTCGCCGTTTGCAGAGGCCACCCTCGTGCGCACCGGCAACGCGTTCCAGTCGGCCACCGACTGGCACGTCCGCGTTCCCGAGCTGGTGGCTGCGGCCGCCGCGCTCTGACACATCCGAGAACACCCACACCAAGGAGCGACACCCATGAACGACGACCAGGTCGTGCTCGCCATGCTCGCCGCCGCCGGGCTCAGCCCGAGCCCGGAGGAGACCGCGGCGTTGATCAACGCCTACCCGATGGTGAAGGGGATGGTCGACACCATCTACGCCGTCGACGCCGCCCGCTACGAGAACATGTGCCTCACCTTCCAGGCCGAGGCCACGTTCGCCGACTGGGCCTGAGCCCGGACAGGAGCCTCGCCATGCACCCCGTTCGTGCCACCGGACGCGTGCGTCCGCCCACCGTCGCGCAGGTCCTCGACTACGCGGCTCGTCACCATCTGCACCTCGGGCCCGACCGGGCCGAGTTCCTCACCGCGGTGGTGGGGGAGACCATCGCGGCCTCGAGTCGCCTCGACGATCTCGACGAACCGTCGGTGCCCTTGCAGTTCACCAACCGCGATCCGGGTCGACCGCCCCGAGCGGGTGAGGACCCGTACAACGCGTTCATCCGGTACTGCCGGGTGGAGGGCGCGGCGGAGGGACCGCTCGCCGGCCGCACCCTCGCGGTGAAGGACTGCATCTCGGTGGCCGGGATCCCGACGACCAACGGCGGTCGTCGGATCCCGCCGCTCGTCCCGATCGAAGACGCGGTGGTGGTGGAACGCCTGCTCGCCGCCGGCTGCACGATCGTCGGGAAGACCAACCTCGAGGATCTCGCGCTGGGGCTCGGCGAGGGCTCGTACTTCGGTGCGGCGCGCAACCCGCACGACCCGCGCTTCGCGACCGGTGGTTCGTCGAGCGGGTCGGGCGCGGCGGTCGCGGCGGGACTCGCCGACCTGGCGCTCGGCGCCGACGAAGCGGGAAGCGTACGCATCCCCGCCGCGTGGTGTGGTCTCGTCGGCATGAAGGCCACGCACGGGCTCGTGCCGTCGTACGGGCTGTCGTACATGGACCACACGCTCGACCACATCGGTCCGATGACGAGGACGGTCGCCGACAACGCCGCGATGTTGCAGGTGATGGCCGGGAGCGACTGGCGTGATCCGCAGTGGGTGCGCGGCGACATCGTCGTCGGTGACTACGTGGGCGCGGCCGGCGAGGGCGTCGAGGGCCTGCGCATCGGTGTGCTCACCGAGAGCCTCGCCCCGGTGGGCGTGACGCCCGACGTCGCCGAGGTGTTCGAACGCGCGCAGAAGACGTTCACCTCGCTCGGCGCCACGATCAGCGAGGTGTCGGTGCCGCTGTGGCCCGACGCGTTCGCGATCGAGGGCATGGCGCTGGGCGTCGGCCTCACGATGATGGCGCACTCGTACGGGCAGGGATACGGCCACATGGGTCGCATCGACCCGTACGCATTGTCGGCCAACGCGGCGCAGACCACGTTGCAGGCCGACGACCTCCCGGCCTACCTGCAGGCGTCGATGATCGCGGCCGACTACCTGCACGACAAGTACCTGAACCACTACTACGGCAAGGCGCACAACCTGCGGCTCGAGCTGCGTCGCCAGATCGACGCGTTGTTCGAGGACGTCGACCTGATCATCACGCCGACGACGCCCACGGTCGCGCACGAGCTGCTCGACCGACCTGCCGACGACGCCGAGATGCTCCAGCGCATGATGGAGAGCATCGGCGCGGTGAGCAACACGTGTGCGCTCGACCTCTCCGGCCACCCGGGACTCTCGGTGCCCGCAGGGACCGGCGCGCACGACCTGCCGGTGGGAGTCCAGATCATCGGACCGCGCTTCGCCGATGCGTTGGTGTACCAGGCCGGCTTCGCGTTCGAGGCGGCCTGAACGATGCGAGCACTCGTGGTGATCGACGTCCAACGCGACTTCTGTGAGGGAGGCTCGCTCGCCATCGACGGCGGTGCGGCCGTCGCCGAGCGGATCAGTCGGTTGCTGGCCGAGGATCGCCACGACGTCGTCGTCGCGGCACGCGACTGGCACATCGAGCCGGGAGTGCACTGGGCGGACGAACCCGACTGGGTCGAGTCGTTTCCGGTGCACTGCGAGGCCGGGACCGAGGGCGCCGAGTTCCATCCCGCGCTCTGGACCCACGCCGACTTCGCGGGCGTGGTGGAGCGCGTGTTCGCGAAGGGCCGATACACACCGTCGTTCTCGGGCTTCGAGGGCATCGACGACGACGGCACGTCGACCGGCGACTGGTTGCGTCGCCGCGGTGTCGACACGCTCGACGTGGTCGGCCTTGCGTACAGCGGTTGCGTGAAGGCGACGGTGGAGTCGGC
>DASXXX010000325.1:0-6239 GCA_036502765.1 Acidimicrobiia bacterium
CGGGTTCTTCAGCAACGACGTCGTGACGGGCAAGACGGCGACGCTGGCCCGCGAGGGCTCGGCCGCGCTGATGGCCGAGGGGATGCGCCGCGGCTCGCAGTGCACCGGCGACTTCACCGCCATGGATCATCTGGGCGCGGCCGACGTGCTGGTCGAGGACATTCGAGCCGAGTTCGGCATCCCGCACCGGAGCTGACGTCGGCCCCAGCCCGGAGCTGACGCCGGCTCGGAGCGGTCGCGCCGACCCGCCTAGACTCGACGGGTTCCACCTGCGCTCGTAGCTCAACGGATAGAGCATCTGACTACGGATCAGAAGGTTGGGGGTTCGAATCCCTCCGAGCGCGCTCGTCGGCGAAGTGAGATCGAACGAGGTCGAGACCGTGAGTGATCCGATCGTCGTCGCGATCGCCGCTGACACGAACTTCTCGAAACAGCTGGCAGTCGTGATCGCGAGCCTCTCTCGGGTCACAGGAGATCGGCCCCACGCGGTGTTCGTCCTGCACGACGGCTACACGGTGGAGCTGCAAGCGAAGGTCGAGCAGGTCGCGGGCACGGACGTCGATCTCGTCTGGACAGACGTCTCGCCATCGAGAGCTGTCACCGACGCCTTGCTGCCCGGTCACCTTCCGTCAGCCACCCTCTACCGGCTGCGGCTCGAAGAGCTGTTACCGGAGACGATCGAGCGCGTCATCTACCTCGACGCGGACACGATTGTTCGCCGTTCCCTCGCACCTCTCTGGGAGCTCGATCTCGACGATCGGCTCGCGGGCGGCGTCCGCGATGCGTGGATCAACTGGTCGGCGCAGGCCCTGCCGTGGCGAGCCCTGGGTGTTTCACCCCAGCTGCCGTACTTCAACTGTGGGGTGCTCCTGATCCCGCTCGGCCGCTGGCGCGAACACGACGTTTCGGCGCAAGCACTGCGCCTCGCCGGCGAGTATCGGTTCCAGGACGGTGATCAGGGTGCGATCAACGTGACGCTCGACGGCGCGTGGTGGCAGCTGGACCCGCGCTGGAACGTTCAGAGCACGCACCTCGACGGCGATCATGTCGGCGTACGCGCGATCGAACCGCCGGAGTTGCTCGACGAAGCGGCGCGCGATCCCGCGATCGTGCACTTCCACTTCGGCGCGTGGGGCCGCCCGTGGCTACCCGGCTGCAACCACCCGTTCGCACACGAGTGGCTGGATCTCCTCGACACGACGGCATGGGCGGGCTGGCGCCCGGCACCGCGCAGTCGGTTCTCCAAGGCTGCCGGCCGGGTGCGCCGGGCCGCTGGCACGCTCCGCCACGGGTAACGCCCACCAACGTTCATCGCACGATTGTGTGACGCGCACCGACACCACAGGAGATGAAGTTGGCCGAACGTGTGCACCGCTTCAGAGCGCAGGCGCGAGGAGCTCTCTCGGTCGTGTCCGCGTCGCTCCGTGATCCGCGTTCGTGGCGGGTCCTTCCCGAGTTTTCACGCGGCGGCGTGTACGCCGACAGTCTTCAGGACCAGCCAGTCGCCAGCGACCGCCGACCGGACGAGCCACCGAATCCTCTGTGGGATTTTTTCGTCAACCGCGACGAGGGTCCCGGCATCTGGAAGTGGGAGCACTATTTCGAGGTGTACCAACGGCACCTCCGACAGTTCGTCGGCGAACCGGTCGACCTGTTGGAGATCGGGATCTTCAGCGGTGGCAGTCTCGACATGTGGGCCGATTACTTCGGGACGGAGTGCCATGTCCACGGTGTCGACATCGATCCTTCGTGCACGAACTACGAGCGCGAGAACGTCAGTGTCTACGTCGGAGACCAGGAAGATCGGACGTTCTGGGCACAAGTCAAGCGGAAGGTCAGGGCGTTCGACATCGTGATCGACGACGGTGGACACACCACCGAGCAGCAGATCGTCACTCTCGAGGAAGTCCTCCCGCACCTGCGGCCGGGCGGCGTGTACATCGGTGAGGATGTCCATGGGACGATGAACCGGTTCACTGCGTTCGCGGCAGGCCTCGTCACTCGGCTCAACGAGGACGTCGGTGACTGGAACGCGATGGAGCCCACATCCTTCCAGCGTTCGGTCCACTCGATTCACTTCTACCCCTACCTGGTGGTGATCGAGAAGCGGCTTGCCCCACCCAGCCGGTTCACGTGTGCCCGACATGGCACGGAGTGGAATCCCATCCCGATGCGGCCGGAGTGAGGGGCGTAGAACGGCGAAACAAGTTGGCGCGCTCGGTCAACTCAACACCCCTCAGCGAGCAACTGCAGCACCTGCACCGGCGTGGCTCCGGGCCAGAGGCCGTGCAGCGTCCACGTGGCGCCGAGCGCGGCCGGTGATGCGATCTCGGCACCCGGCGCACTGATGAGGGCGACGTCGAAGCCCTCGAGGTGGCCTCGCTCGGCGCGCACGATGTCGAGCAACGTGCGTACCTCGTCGGGCCCGACGTCGACCGGCACGATCCCGTCGTAGCGCGCGGCACGACGCGCGGGCTGCGCCGCGTCGCGCTTCACGCCGCACCAGATCGGGATGCGCGGATGCTGTGCGGGGCCCGGGAGCATCGTGAGGGTGTGGTCGGCGTCGGGTCCGACGGGATCCCCGGCCCAGTAGCGCGTGAGCAGCGTGAGCCCGTCGTCGAGGAGCTCGCCCCGTCGACGCGGGTCCAGCTCCTCGCCGAGACGTGTGAACTCGCCCCCGCTGTCGCCGCCGCTGCCCACGCCGAACGTCAGGCGACCGCGGCTGAGACGATCGAGGGTCACCGTCTCGCGCGCGAGCTTGGCGATGCGCCGCCGTGAGAGGGGCGTGACCATCGGGCCGAGGCGGATGCGCGTCGTCGTCGCGGCCACCGCCGCGAGCACGACCCACGGATCGGCGACGGGCCACTCACCACCGACCGGCCGGACGACGTGGTCCCACAGGAACAGCCCGTCCCAGCCGTGTTCCTCGGCGGCGATGCCGATCTCGATCATGGCCGAGGGCTCGGCCAGGGGACCGAAGGGTGGAAGGAAGATCGCGTGCTGCACCGGTGCAGTCAATCGTCTCGACCGTCGGAGTTCGAATCCGTCCGAGCGCACTGCTGACGCGAGCAGATCGATGCCGTGGCCCGCGCCGCGGACGCGCTCTGTTGCCTCAGGCGTTGTCGATGCCTGGTGGGCCCGCACGACATTGGCGCGGCTGGCGCTCGTTCACGACGGGAGCCCCACCGGTGTGTTCGCTCGCAACACGCTGACCAACTCGCGGAGTCGCTCGTCGATCGCCAGCAACGCGTGCACCTGTGCCGAGGTGAACGACTGCTCGGCCGACAGCACGGGGTTGCGTTCCGCGTCGGCGAGCGCCGCCTCGGCCGCCTCGCGGTGGTCGGTCATGCGGTTGACGCTAGCACTCAATCTCTAGAAATCAGTTGCGAGTAAACATCCTCATTTCCGATTCACGATGACTACCATCCCCCCGATGCCGGCATGGCACTTCCTCACCAACCATGCGCGGGCGCTGTTGTGCATCGCGCGCGATCCAGGCGTCCGTCTGCGCGAGATCGCGGCGACGCTCGAGATCACCGAGCGCACCGCGTTCGGTGTGGTCGCGGACCTCACCGAGGCGGGCTACGTGATCAAGGAGCGCGACGGCCGTCGGAACCGCTACGAGATCCAGCATCATCTGCCGTTGCCCGAACCGGCGAGCGAAGAACGCACCATCGGTGAGTTGCTCGAGCTCCTCGGCGGGCGCGAGGTGCGCCGGACCGTTCGCTCGAAGCGCGCGACGCCGCGAACCGCGCGCGCCTGACTCGGCGACATCTCCATGAAGCTTCGCAGCACCCTCGGACGGGCACGGATCCGTGCCGAGCATCGAACGGAGTACGCGCTCATGCGCAAGTACGCCGACGCCTCGATGGTCCCGGCGCACAAGTTCGTCGACAACCTCGTCCTGTGCGGCGGGGTCCCGGTCGACGGTGCGGTCGTCGAATGCGGATGCTGGCGCGGCGGGATGAGCGCGGCGCTCGCCGAGGTCCTGCCGTCACGCCGCGTCGAGTTGTTCGACAGCTTCGAAGGGCTCCCCGACGCGGGTGAGTTCGACGGTGCACGCGCCCACGAATGGATTGCAACCGGGAAGACGCTGCGCGCACCCGAGGAAGCGGCACGGGCGGCGATGCAACGCTCGGGCAGCACCACCTTCGAGATCCATCGGGGCTGGTTCGCCGACACCGTTCCCGCGTACGCGGCCTCGAGTCCGCAGATCGCGGTGCTGCGGCTCGACGGCGACTGGTACGACTCCACGATGTGCTGTCTCGAACACCTCTTCCCCCTCGTCGTCGATGGGGGCCTGGTCGTCATCGACGACTACGGGCAGTGGGAAGGCTGCACCCGTGCGGTGCACGACTACCTGTCTCGGGAGCAGCGAACCGAACCGATCCAGCACACGCGCTTCGGCGTGGCGTTCATCGAGAAGGGCTCGGGCGACCAGGCCGTCTCGTAGCCACCGCCCCTCGCCGCGGTGCGCCGTGGCTCCTTGCCGGAGACCGCGGCGCTGCTCGTTACAGTTTCCAGCAGTCTCTCCGAGGTCTCGAGGCAGCGTTGGACGACTTCGCGGCGGTCCTTCGGGCCGCCCAGCTGGGTGACGAGCAAGCCATCGCGGTCCTGTGGCGTGAGCTGAACCCGCGTCTGGTGAAGTTCCTCGTCGGCCGCACCGGTGACGCGGCCGAGGACCTCGCGTCGGAGACGTGGCTGGGGGTTGCGCAGAGCATCCACGGGTTCTCCGGTGGCGAGATCGAGTTCCGCGCCTGGGTGTTCACGATCGCTCGCCACCGGCTGGTCGACTGGCATCGGCGCGAGCAGCGCCGACCGAAGACGTACGCCGACGACCGCGCGCTCTCGGCGGTGGTCGCCGACGACGATCCCGGCGTCGCGGCGCTCGAGACGCTGGGGACCGAAGCCGCGCTGGCACTCGTCGGCCGGCTGTCCGACGATCAGGCCGAGGTGGTCTTGTTGCGGATCCTGGGCGACTTCGACGTCGCGCAGGTCGCCCGCATCACCGGAAAGCGCGCCGGCAATGTGCGGATGTTGCAGCACCGCGGGCTCCGCCGCCTCAGTGAGTTGTTGCGCGCGTCGGATCGAGAAGATCTCGACGAGGATGTGACGCGATGAGCTCCGGCGGCGCTTCTCATGACGACATGACACGGCTGCTGCGCTCGATGGACGCACGCGACGGCCAACTCGACGAGGCCACGGCAGACCGGTTGGTCCACGGCCAGCTGCCCGTCGACGACGCGCCGCCGCAGTTCCGTGGTGTCGCGGAGCTGGTCACGGTCCTGCGCGCCGAACCGTCTGACGAGGATGCTGCACGCGAACAGCAGGCCGTCGCGCGCATTGCCGCTGAGATCCGATCGTCGACGCCGGCACCCCGGCCGGCGTCGAATGCCGGGCGTCGATTGGCTCGACTCGCGGCGGCGAGCGCCGTCGTGACCATGACCGCATTCGGTGGACTCGCAGCCGCCGGCGCGCTCCCCGGGCCGGCGCAACAGCTCGCGTCGGACGTGCTCGGCCAACTCCACATCGACGTCCCCAGCCCGGACGGCGCGAACCACGAGCACCGTGGCAACTCCGGCGCGGATACCGACTCGCCGTCGGCGTCGTCGTCGGATTCGGGTCGGAACCATGGCGACGGCCAGGGCCAAGGCTCCTCGACCTCGAACCTTGCGACCGATCCTTCCGCCACGAGCATCGACAAGGGCGCAGCCGTCTCTGCGGTCGCCAGCGACGGCCAGAGCCAGGCCGGCGAGGAGCACGACGCCGTACCGCCCGTCGACACCCCGGCCGACACGCCCGTCGGGCCTCCCGACTCGATACGGGGCGTCGGGCCTCCGGACGACGTGCCCGGCCGAGGCCCGCCGGACAGCGTGCCCGGCCGCGGTCCCCCGGACGATGTGCCCGGCCGCGGTCCCCCGGACGATGTGCCCGGGGCGACTGCGCCACGGGGCACACCCTGACCGGACGCCGGCGTTCGGCGGCACTTCGCGCAAAGGGAAAAGTTCGCGCCAATCGGTGACGCGAGCGATGTGCCGTGCGTTCCTGTGCACGCGACGAAGTTCTGTCGTGATGTGGGGAGGCACTGATCCTCCGGCAGAAATGGTCGCTGCGCCGGGTGGGGAGCCAAGCGAAACCGGCCCCTTCCAATTCGTACTGCCGGAGCTCGAGCTCCTGCAGCCAACGGGAGGTGCAGATGAGGGCAGCAACTGCGAGAGCGCGCTGGACCGCCGTGGCCG
>DASXXX010000326.1:0-4731 GCA_036502765.1 Acidimicrobiia bacterium
ACCCGCCGCGTCGATCAGGTCGATCACCGTGTCGGCGTCGACCGCCCGCGCGTCTCGCAGACCGTCACCGAACGCGTCGGCATCGTCGAGAGAGCGCACC
The DNA here is from genome assembly GCA_036502765.1 of Acidimicrobiia bacterium. GTDB lineage: Bacteria > Actinomycetota > Acidimicrobiia > IMCC26256 > DASPTH01 > DASUAS01. The sequence goes on from DASXXX010000326.1 coordinate 101, forward strand.
GGTTCGTCCGGCAACACCCGTGGCGTGAAGTCGCGCGTCATCCGTCCTTGCTACCAGATCTCGCACGCGTGTAACGCGAACCGCGTCGCGTGCGATTCACAGGTGCTCCCGGTCCGTTCGATGCCCTCGAGACCTGCCCGCGGGTGGTGTTGACTCGGGCCGGGAGCACTGCACGACGTGACCGCCGTCACACTCCCGACGCGGACGGTCGCAAGCCATCTGTTTGCAGGAACTCGACCACCTGCTCGAGCACGCGCGGATCGGTTCGCATCTCGGTGTGGTCGAGGCACGCGGTCTCCACGTTGTGCGCGCCGGGCAGTTCGGCGTTGGTGCGCGGGATGACGGCTTCGTCGCACGGCGACCACCACGCGCCGTAGCGCGTCGTACCGGTGGCATGAACGCCAACCCGCACATGCTGCAGGAGTCCGTCGAGCACCGACGACGTCGGCACCATCTCCCGACACGGCGTGAGCATGTAGCACCCGTAGGCCCACACCGTGCCCTCGTTGACTCCTGCGAGCGACACCCACGTGTCGACGTGCGCGGCGCCGCCGAGGTGATCCATCCAGTACCGCGACGAGATCGCGCCCATCGAGTGCGTGATCACGTCGATGTGCGATGCGCCGGTGCGCGCCCGCAGCGCGTCGGCGTCACGCGCGATCTCGTGGGCGACATCGACGTTCGACGCGTCGTTGTCGTAGTCGACGGCGTCGATCTCGGAGTCGCGGTACCCCTGGGCCCGCAACGAAGCCTCCAACGCGTGCCACCCGCTGTTCGAGCTGCGGAACCCGTGCACGAGGAGCACCGGGTCGGGACGTACTGCCGCGACCGCTGGTGTCGCGCCGACCAGCGCTGAAGACATGACCGCCAGCACGACGACGACGGGAACCAGGAGTCGCCGCAGCACGGGCGCACGATAGGGAGCGAACGCGCCGAGTGGTCGTCGCCCCCGCGGCGGGATGTCTTCCGGGGGCGGCGGTAACGTCACCCGGTGCTCGTGCTCGTGCGTCACGGTCAGACCGAGGCCAACGCGCGCGGGCTGCTCCTCGGAAGGGCCGACCCGCCCCTGTCCGAGCTCGGACGGCGCCAGGCCGCGGCGCTGGCGGCGCACGTCCCGGCCGACGCGCGAGTGGTGGCGAGCCCGTTGGTGCGCACGAGGGAGACCGCCGACGCGTTCGGGCGCCCGGTCGACGTCGACGAGCGGTGGATCGAGCTCGACTACGGGACCATCGACGGGACACCGGTGGCCGACGTGCCTGCCGACGTGTGGCGGGCGTGGCGGGCCGACCCGCACTTCGTGCCCGCGGGCGGCGAGTCGATGGCAGCGCTCGGCATCCGCGTGCGCGCGGCGTGCGAGGAGCTCATCGACGAGGCGCGCGACCGCGACGTCGTCGTGGTGAGCCACGTGTCGCCGATCAAGGCCGCCGTCGGCTGGGCGCTCGGTACCGGTGACGACGTGACCTGGCACCTGTTCGTGCGGGTGGCGTCGATCGCGCGCGTCGCAATCGGACCGTGGGGCCCGTCGCTGCACTCCTTCAACGAAACCGTCTGACCCCCGTCGCTCGCTCCCGCTCGCTCCCGCTCGCTCCGTCTTCTGACCCCGGTCAGCTGAAAGCCGGGACGACCTCCTCGGCGAGCAGCCGGAGGTGGTCGAAGTCGTGCAGGTCGAGCACCTGGAAGTACACCGTGGTGGCGCCGTGGTCGCGGTACTCGCCGACCCGGTCGATCACCTCGGACGGGGTGCCGGCGAAGTGCGCGAGGCGCGCGGTCGCGACGTCACGCCCGACGGCAGCGGCACGCCGTTCGACCTCGGCCTCGTCGGCCCCGCACAACACGGTGTTGGCGATGCTCGTCGGCAACGACGCCGGATCGCGGTCGATGGCCTCGCACGCGGCGGCGACCCGGCCGACGATCTCGGGGTAGTCGTGCGGCTGCGCGAACGCGACGTTGAACTCGTCGGCGTACTGGGCGGCGAGGCGCGGCGTGCGCTTGGCGCCGAAGCCACCCATCACGATCGGCGGTCGCGGCGACTGCACCGGCTTCGGCAGCGCGGGGGAGTCGTCGATCGAGAAGTGCGTGCCCGCGAAGGAGAAGCGCTCGCCCAGCGGGGTCGACCACAAGCCGGTGACGATGGCGAGCTGCTCCTCGAGCTGGTCGAAGCGCGCGCCGGTCGGTGGGAACGGGATGCCGCAGGCCGCGTGCTCGCGGTCGTTCCAGCCCGCGCCGAGTCCGAGCTCGACCCGGCCGCCGCTCATGGCGTCGATCTGCGCCACCGCGATCGCGAGCGGACCCGGCAGGCGGAAGGTGATCGGCGACACGAGCGTGCCGAGGCGCAGCGTCGTGGTGTCGCGGGCGAGCCCGGCGAGCGTGGTCCACGCGTCGGTCGGACCGGGCAGGCCGTCGCCGAAGGTGAAGCTGATGTAGTGGTCGGAGCGGAAGTAGGCGTCGAAGCCCAACTCCTCGGCCAGGAGGGCGACCGCGAGCTGGTCGTCGTACGTCGCCCCCTCCTGGGGTTCGGTGAAGATCCGGAAGCGCATCCCAGTTTTCTATCAGGGGCGCCTCTCGAGGACCGACGGTCACGGGGACCGGCTGAGTACGCTCGTGCGGTGGGCGTACGGGAACAGGTCTACGACCTCACCAACTCCGTGGGCGACAAGCTGCTGAAGGGCGTGAACCGCGCCATCGGTCGGCAGTCGGAGCTTCCGCTCCAGCCGTTCTACGAACCGGGCGACTTCTCGTGGGTCGCGCCGATGGAGGCCAACTGGAAGGCGATCCGCGCCGAGCTCGACGCGTTGCTCGCGCACCGCGACGCGCTGCCGAACTTCCAGGACATCAGCGTCGACCAGTACCAACTGACCGACGACGATCGCTGGAAGACCTACTTCTTCTACGGCTACGGCTTCCGCAGCGACGCCAACTGCGCCCGCTGTCCCGAGACCACCCGCCTGATCGAGGCGATCCCGGGGATGGAGACGGCGATGTTCTCGATCCTCGCTCCCGGCAAGCGCATCCCGCCCCACGACGGCCCCTACAAGGGCGTGTTGCGCTACCACCTCGGCCTCGTGGTGCCCGACGCGCCGGTCGAACAGGTCGGCATCCGGGTCGGCTCAGAGACGCGGGGCTGGCACGAGGGCGAGAGCCTCGTGTTCGACGACACCTACGAGCACGAGGCGTGGAACGAGAGCGACGAGACCCGCGTGGTGCTGTTCCTCGACGTCGTGCGCCCGCTCCGTCAGCCCATGCGGTCGTTCAACGCAGCGATGATCAAGGCCATCGGGTACTCGCCGTTCATCCAGGACGCCAAGCGCCGCCACCAGGAGTGGGAACAGCGGTTCGAGCGCGAAGCGGGCTGAGGGCGCTCGGTTGAACCGGACGACGCCGCTCCGAGTGGGGATCAGGCGTCGACGGGGAGCTGGTCGGCGTCGTTGAGCACCTTGTAGATCGTCTCCGCCGCCTCTTCGAGGAGGGCGGGGGTGTGCTCGAGCATGAGGCTCAGCCGGATCAGACCGAGGCCCCGCGGGACGGCCGGCGCGACCACCGGGTTCACGAACACACCGGCGTCGAGGAGCTCGCGGGCGAGGACCACCGCCGACACTTCGTCGCGCTGACGCAGCGGGATGGTGATGATCGCGCTCTCGACCGGGTTGACCGGCACGCCGCGCTCGGCGAGCAGACCGACGAAGCGCGACACGTTGTCGCGCAGCTGGTCGGTCATCTCCGGCGCGGCGCGCAGGATGCGCAGCGCCTCGAGCGCGGCGGCGACCGAGCCGGGCGTGTTCGACGCGGTGAAGATGAGCGGGTCGGCGTCGAGGGTGAGCAGCTCGATGGCGTCGGCGCTGCCGATCAGCGCGCCTCCGCACGACCCGAGCGTCTTCGAGAAGGTGATGGTGACGAGGTCGACGGTGTCGAGCACGCCGTACTGCTCGGCCGCACCGCGACCGCGGGCACCGAGCACACCGAGACCGTGCGCCTCGTCGTCGAGCAGGAAGGTGTTGGTGTAGCGGCCGCAGAGCTCGACCAGCTCGGCGAGGGGCGCGGTGTCGCCGCCCATCGAGTAGACGCCGTCGACGACGACGCCCTTGCCCGGCTCGGCCGGCAGGTCGTCGAGGATCTTGGTGAGCCGCTCGATGTCGTTGTGACCGAAGCGCCTCATCGTGGCACCCGAGAGCTGGGCGCCGGTGAGCAGCGAGTTGTGGGCGTCCTTGTCGAGGACGACGAAGTCGTGGCGGTTGAGCAGACCACTGATGGTGCTCACGTTGGCCACGTAGCCGGTGGAGAACACCAGCGCGGCTTCGCGCTCGTAGAACTCGGCCAGCTCGGCCTCGAGGGTGCGGTGGAGGTCGAGGGTGCCGTTGAGGAGGCGGGAGCCGGTGACCCCGGTGCCGTAGCGCTGGGTGGCCGCCTGGGCCGCCGCGATGACCTGCGGGTGGTAGCTGAGGCTCAGGTAGTTGTTGGAGCCGAAGTTGATGTAGTCGTTGCCCTCGATGGTGAACCGGGGCATCGAGGCGCTCTCGACCGTCTTGTAGTACGGCCAGTAACCCGCTTCTTTGGCCAGCCGATAGTCGGCCAAGCGGGGGTACGCCTCGAGGCGGTCGCGAAAAAAGCTCACCCGAGACTCACCCCAACCTCTC
>DASXXX010000327.1:0-9714 GCA_036502765.1 Acidimicrobiia bacterium
CGCGACCAAGTCTCGCGGAGGGGGACCCTCCATTGTGCACCTTTTCGGGTACCCGACGCACATCAGGGGCAACCACGGCCCCACAAGCGGTGTGTCGCTTGACTTCGAGGCCTCGGTGCACCTCTCCCCGACCACCACCACCGTGCCGAGCACGACCGTGCCCGGCACCACGACGACACTGCCGGTGGTGACGGTCCCGACGACGGCGCCGCCGACCACCACGGCCGGACCCTCCCTCGAGGAGAAGCAGCAGGCCGCCGGCAACCGCGTCGCGCAGGCGTCCCAGCAGTGCCATCCGTTCCCGGCACCGATCCAGGGCTCCACCGGCGCCGACACCAGCTTCGGGGACGTGAACGATCTCGCGCAGGTCGCGAGCGGACACGGCACCCTCCTCGACTGAGCGAGCCGCGAGCCCGACCACTCCGCGCGGTCGAGTGAGCGCGCGCGCGTGCACGTTCTGACGCAGCCGTGCCAATATGCCCACACTCGCCCGCCCGGAGGGGGCAGCGAGATCACATGGGGGGAACCAATGAAGGCACGCCGCTGGGTGCGCGCGGTCGCTGGGATCTCGGTCCTGGCCGCCGCGAGCGTTGGGTTGCTCGCCACAGGTGCCACAGGCGCCACTGATCCGAGTGCGCAGTTCGACAAGCTGAAGCCCATCAAGGCGCCGAGTCCCTGCAAGAACGACACCGGCGTCAGCGACGACACGATCAAGGTCGGCACGATCGTTCCGACGTCGGGCACCTTCGCTCTCTTCTACTCGCAGACGCTCGACGGCATCAAGGCCCGGATCGCTCAGGCCAACGCCGAAGGCGAACTCGGGAAGCGCAAGATCGAGCTGGTGAACGTCGACGACGCCGGCGATGCCGCCCGCAACACGACCGCAGCCCAACAGCTCGCCGAGCAGGACAAGGTCTTCGGCATCATCACCGAGAGCAACGCCGGTGACGCCAGCGGCGCGTACCTCAACAGCCAGAAGATCCCTGTCGTCGGCTGGCAGCTCGGACTCCCGGTGTACGGCACGTACACGAACTACTTCGGGATGCAGAACGCGAACACCAAGAACATCAAGAACGAGTTCACGTCGCGCAACGCCGACGTGATCAAGGAGCTCGGCGGCACCAAGCTGGCGATCATCGGCTCCAACGCCGCCAACAGCGTGGTGTTCACCGAGCAGGTGAAGTCGGCGGCCAACAAGACCAAGGGCCTCAAGACCGCCTACATCAACCACGACATCCCGGTGGGCACCACCGAGTTCGGTTCGGTCGCTGACCAGATCAAGCAGTCGGGTGCCGACTCGCTCTACACCGCGCTCGACAACGCTGGGAACACCGGGCTCATGCAGGCGCTCAAGCAGGCCGGCGTGACGCTGAAGCCGGTCATCTTCCCGGGTGGCTACAGCCCGCTCGTGCTGAACCTGCCCACCTACGACGACGTGTACTTCGGGATCGAGTTCAAGCCGTTCGAGCTCGCGGCCACGAAGTCGTGGAAGGGCTACGACGACTTCAAGAAGTGGATGACGAGCGAGAGCCCGAACGTGCCGCTGGCCCAGGTCAGTGCCGTCGGTTGGCTCAGCGCCAACACCTTCATCGAGGGCCTCAAGGCCGCTGGTGTCAGCTGTCCCACGCGCAAGGCGTTCATCAACAACTTGCGCCTGGAGAAGGGCTACACCGGGAACGGGTTCTTCGACGACCCCGAGACGACCATCGACTTCGCCAAGGTGTACGGCAAGCCGTTCCAGTGCGTGTACTACGTGCACGTCGAGAACAAGCAGTTCGTGCCCCAGTTCGACGGCAAGCCGTTCTGCGCCAAGCAACTGATCACCGACAACAAGATCACGCAGGTGGCCGGCAGCGCGGCCGCGACCACCACGACGGCACCACCCACGACCGCGGCACCGTAAGCCCGGTCACGCTCCTCTGATGGCGGAGCCGGGTCCACGCGACCCGGCTCCGTCGTCCCGTACAACGGACTCGACGGAGAAGGTGGAACGGTGACGCCCTACATCATCAGCGGGTTGGTCGTCGGCAGCATCTACGCCATCTCGGCGCTGGGCCTCGTCCTCACGTACACGTCGTCGCGCGTGTTCAACTTCGCGCACGGCGCGCTCGCCTACGCGATCGCGGTCTTCTACTACTACCTGACCCGTCAGAACGGCTGGAGCATCGCGGCCGCCGCGCCGTTCACGATCGTGATCGTGGCACCGCTGCTCGGCTTGTTCCTCTACTTCGTGCTCTTCAAGCGGCTCACGCACGCCACCCCGACGGTGCGGTTGGTGTCGACCGTCGGCCTCTGGGTGGCGATCCCGGCCCTGACCCGGGTGGTGTTCCCCTTCGCGTCGACCGAGATCTTCAACCCCGAGGGGTTGGTCTCGAGCCCCGCCGATCCCAACTTCCTCAAGGTGTTCGGCACCTACGTCAACGAGAACCAGTTCGTGGTGATCGTGAGCGCGGTGCTGATCGCGCTCGTCGCCACGCTCGTATTGCGCTTCACGTCGCTCGGCCTCGCGACTCGGATGACCGTCGACCACCCGCGCAACGCCGGCATCGCAGGTGTGAACACCGAAGCCGTGACCGCCGGATCGTGGATGGTCGGCGTGATGCTCGCCGGGTTCGCCGGCGTGCTGCTCGCACCGATCCTGAGTCTCGACGAGAACCAGTTCACCTTCCTCCTCGTCGGATCGTTCGCCGCGGTGGTGATCGCCCGCATGACCAGCCTCCCGCTGGCGTTCGGCGGCGCCATCGCCGTCGGTCTCCTCCAGCAGCTCTGGGTGAAGATCCAACCCGAGAGTGGCTTCTTCTCCTCCGGCGTGTCGGCGAGCATCCCGTTCGTCGTGATGCTCGTGTTCCTGATCGTCTACAGCTTCTCGGCCAAGGGGCTCCGAACCGAGGCGTTCGAAGTCGACCGGCGAAGTGCCGGCGGCACGCACGGCGACGCGCCCCCGCTGCCACCGGCGCGCGGGTGGAAGCGCGCCATCGGACCGCTCGCGTTGGCCCTCGTGCTCGTTGCGCTACCGCTGCTGTTCGACAACGTGACCATCTTCGGGATCACGTTCGACCAGTTCTGGGTGGGGGTCTTCGCGCAGGGGATCGCCCTGGCGATCATCTACCTCTCGTACACACTCGTGACCGGCGAAGGCGGGATGATCTCGCTCTGCCAGATCACCCTCGCCGGCATCGGCGCGTTCGCCGCCGCCCGCCTCGCGGCCGAGGCGGGTTGGCCGGTCTGGCTGGCGATCCTGATCGGCGCGGTGTTCGCGGTGCCGTTCGGCCTGCTCGTCGCGCTGCCGAGTCTGCGCATCGGCGACCTCTACCTCGCGCTGTTGACGATCGGCTTCGCGCTCCTCGTCGAGCAGTTCGTGTGGACGCGCAACGAGTACGAGAACTTCGGTGCCGGCGTCCAGATCGCGCGGCCGTTCGGCATCGGCATCACCGACCGACTCGAGATGTACGCCATCGTGGCGGTCGTGTTCGCGATCGCCGCGTTCGCGATCGTCAACTTGAAGCGCGCGACATCGGGACTCGTGTTCGCCGCCATCCGTTCGAGCGAACCGGCAGCGACGACGAGCGGCATGAGCATCGTCCGGGTGAAGCTGGTGCTCTTCGGCGTCAGCGCCTTCGTCGCCGGCCTCGGCGGCGGTCTCTACGCGACGGTCGTGGGTACGGCGCTCCCCAAGTCGTTCAACGCGCTGGTCGGCATCGTGTGGCTCGCCATCGTGGTGACCTGGGGTGTGCGTTCCGTCGTCGGTGCGCTGCTCGCGGGCATGATCTTCGCCATCGCGCCGCAGCGACTCTCGATCATCCTGGTGTTGGTGTTCTTCCTCTTGGTGAGCAGCCTGATCACGCAGCTCGCGCTCGGCCGTGCCTACCGCAGCGTGCTCGGCGCGTTGGCGATGATTGTGCTCTCGGTCGTGGCGCTGGGAGGAAGCGCGTGGATCTGGGACAACGTGTCGAGCGACGATTCGGTCAAGGTGATCCTCGGCGCCCTCGGCGCGGTTGCCGCGCTGCTCGTCGGGTTGCGCGTCGCCAAGCTGCCGATCGCCAACCAGGCCCTGCGCATCGGCCTGCTCGTGGTGATCGCAGTGGTCGGGGTGTGGCTGGCGTACACGCTCGGCGGCACCGACCTCGGTGACGATGGAACCCGGGAGGTGCCGACCATGTTGTTCGGGCTCGGGGCCATCGCGCTCGTGAACGAGCCGCGCGGGGTCGTCTACGACATCATCAACCGCCAACGGCTCCGACAATTCAAACAAGCGGAGGAGCGGGACGAACAGCGACGACTCGCCGATGCCGCGCTCACCGGGGCGCCGGCATGAGCGCGCCGGAGACGAGCGCGCCGGGGACGAACGCGCTGGAGACGAGCGTGCAGCGGTCGACGCTGTTGGCTGCGCACGACGTCACCGTGCGCTTCGGCGGCGTGGTCGCGCTCGACCAGGTGAGCTTGAGCGTGCCCGAAGGATCGACCGTCGGGCTGGTCGGGCCGAACGGGGCCGGGAAGACGACGCTGTTCGGCGTGCTCTCGGGACTGCTCCGACCGAAGGCCGGCCGGGTCACCATGAGCGGCGTCGACGTGACCCGCCGGAGTCCGCAGCATCGCGCCGGCAAGGGCCTCTCGCGCACGTTCCAGCGCATGGAGCTCTTCACCGAGCTGACCGTGCGCGAACACCTCGTGCTCGCGCGCCGGGTCAAGGAAGGCCGAGAACGCCTGCTCGGCATGGCCCGGGACCTCACCGGTTTCGGTGAACGACCCGGGCCCGGTGAGGAGGGGGCGGTCGCCGAGATCCTCGCGCTCCTCGGACTCGAGGCGGTCTCCGACCGCCCCGCGCTCGCCATCCCGCTCGGCACAGGACGCCTCCTCGAGGTCGCGCGTGCGCTCGCGTCCGAGCCGACGGTCATGCTCCTCGACGAGCCCTCGTCGGGTCTCGACGCGCACGAGACCGAGCAACTCGGGGAAGCGCTGCGGCGCGTCCGCGCCGAGCGCGGCACTGCGTTCGTGCTCGTCGAGCACAACGTCGACTTCGTGCTCGGACTCTCCGATCGGGTGACCGTGCTCGACTTCGGCAAGCTCCTCATCGAAGGCACGCCGGAAGAGATCCGCACCAGCCCGGCGGTGCAGGCCGCATACTTCGGGGCCCCACTCGAGGAGCGCGCCGGGCGTGCTGCCACCGACGAGACCGACGGGGAGGTCGACGCGTGAACACCGAAGCTGCACTGCTCGACGTGACCGACGTGGAGGTCGCATACGGGGAAGCCCGCGCCTTGTTCGGCGTGTCGTTCGCGGTGCCGCGAGGATCGGTCACCGCCGTGCTCGGCGCCAACGGCGCCGGCAAGTCGTCGTTGGCCTCGGCCATCGCGGGCGTCGTGCATCCGCGTGCCGGGCGCGTCGTGTTCGACGGCCACGACATCACCGGCAAGTCGTCGCACACGATCGCGAAGCTGGGGCTCGCCTATGTCCCTGAGTCACGCAACCTGTTCCCCCACCTCTCGGTGAAGGAGAACCTGTGGGCGCAGCTGCGATTCTCGCTCCCGCGCGCACAGCGCAAGGAGGCGTACGACCACGCGATCGAGATGTTCCCGGTCCTCGCCGATCGACGCAGCCAGGCGGCGGGCACGCTCTCCGGCGGTGAGCAGCAGATGCTCGCGCTCGCGCGCGTGTTGGCGGCGTCGCCGAAGCTGCTCATCGCCGACGAGATGTCGCTCGGACTCGCGCCGCGGATCGTCGATCTGGTGTTCGAGTCGCTCGGGCGAGCGCGCGACGACGGCGTGACCGTGCTGCTGATCGAGCAGTTCGTCGAACGCGCCCTCGGGTTCGCCGACCAGGCGGTGGTCCTGCGCCACGGACTCGTCGGATGGCAGGGCGCGGCGGCCGACGCCGGCGACGAGCTCCTCGCCGAGTACCTCGGTGGCGAAACCGCGTCGACGATCTGACGTCAGCCCGGCTGACGTTCGAACGACACGTCGACGGCCTCCTCCGGCCGGCGCTGCTCGGCTGCGGCGACGTCGGTGAGCACGGCCTCGTCGGCGTCGGTGAGCGGGGGCGGCGCGAGCGACCGCGGGACGAGGTGCCGCGCCCGCACCACGTTCACTTCCGCCGCGTACACGGTGATCTGTGCCGCGAGGTACAGGAAGAAGAGGAGTCCCAACACCACGCCGAAGGTGCCGTAGAGCTCGCTGGTGTGGCGCAACTGGCGCGCGACGAGCCAGCCGCCCAGCGCCTGCAGCGCGGTCCACGCGACGCCGCCGAGCACGGCTCCGGGCAGCAGGTCGCGCCACGGGATCTCGGTGGTGGTCAACAAGCGGAAGGCGAGCCAGTACAACCCGATGTTCAACACGACGACCAGGACCGTGGAGACGATCGGGACCGCGCTCCCTCCCGGTACGAGGGTGGCGATCGTCGTCAGTGCGGCGGTGCCGACGATCGCGAGCCCGAGCACCGCAAGCACGAGGAGAGAGCGCACCAGCCGCGGCCCGAACCCGGGCCGGCGCGCTCCAGGCACGTTCCACACCTGCGCCATCGCGTGCTGCGCGACCTGCGCGACACCGAGCGACCCCCAGATCAGCGCGAGCCGGCCGACGGCCAGCGCGAGGCCGTTGCCTCCGAGCGCGCCGACGTTGCGGCGCAGCTCCTGACCGACGACCGGGAAGTCGGCCAGCGCCGTGTCGAGGAGGTCGCGCCGCAGACCGGGGTCGTCATGCGCGACGTAGCCCAACACGGTGACGAACACGAGGAGAAGCGGGAACAGCGCGAGGAATCCGTAGTAGGTGATCAGCGCGGCGAGCTGGCTGCCGCGGTCGTCGCCGTACTTCTTGACGACGCCGACGACGAACGCCGGGGCGCGGTGACGCTGCTGCCACGAGTCGATCCGGTCGAGCACCCGCACGGGGGTGTCGTGCCCGACTGGGCGCAGGTTGAACCGGCTGCCCCTGCCAGCCCCGCGGTGGACGGCTACGGTGAGCTGCTCGCACTGCTCCGGACCCCGGCGGTGACCCCGCCGACTCCCGAGGTCCCATGCAGTCTGCTTCCACCCTGGCCCCGCCGGTGCAGACGCTGCACACCGGGGAGGGGAGGTCTACTCGTGGTGGAGGAGCGCGCGCATCCGTTCGGTGAGTGACGGTTCGATCGCCGGACCGGTCTCGATCACGAGCTCGTGCAGCGTGCCGGTCCAGGGGAACGGCGGCTCGTAGTCGTCGCACACGGGCAGGCCGCGGTCACGTCCGAGCAGCAGCACGGTGCCGCCGTGCTGGAACACCATCGGCGCCTGCACCGCGAGCACTTCGTGCGCGACCAACTCGTCGTCGTGGAAGAGACCGACGCCGGGTCCGTCGAAGCCGGGCGTGTACACGGCCGCCACCTGGTGGCGACCTGGCGGCACCGAGATCTCGCTCTCGACGCGTGCCTCGTCGCCGGCACGGTTGAGGACGAAGACCAGCCGACCGTCGCGCACGAAGAGCGCGACGCCTCCGGTCCAGTCGCCCATCGCCGCCAGGACTCCGGCCGCGCCCTCGTCGGGGACATCGACCTCGGCGACCATGCGGAACCCACCGAAGAGACGCGCGACGGAGTCGTCGGGCACGGGTCCGCCTTCGGGGCGGTAGACGGCGCGCTCGGGGACCGCGTTCGGCCAGGGAACCACCGCGGTGATGCGCCCGATGAGCTCGTCGACCAGCGGGAACACCTGGTTGCGCTCGGCCTCCGACTGCCACCGCGCCTGGAGATCGGCGAGCACGCCGGGATGGTCGGCGGCGACGTCGCGCGTCTCGGCGAAGTCGTCGGCCATGCGGAACAGCGCCCACTCGTCGTCGGCGAACTCGCGGCTGCCCTCGAGCAGGCGCTCCTCGTCGACCACGCCCTTCGACACGTGGTCGGTGGTCGCCTTCCAGCCGTCGGCGACGATCGAGCGCGAGCCGAGCATCTCGAAGTACTGCGTCGTGCGCGGTGACGGCGCGGCGGCATCGGTGAACGTGGATCGGATCGACGCGCCGTCGACCGGTTGCTGCTCCACTCCGTCGATCACGTCGGAAGGGTCGACACCCGCGGCGTCGAGCACGGTGGGCATCAGATCGACGGCGTGGACGAACTGGTCGCGCACCTCGCCACCGCCCTCGATGCCGCGCGGCCAGTGCACGACCAGTGGCGTGCGCGTCCCGCCGAGCCATGTGTAGCGCTTCCACAGTCGTAACGGCGTGTTGCCGGCCCACGCCCAGCCCCACGAGTAGTGCGGGTACGACCGGAGGCCGCCCAGCTCGTCACTCCACGCCAGGTTGCCCTCGACGGTGTCGGGGACGTGCTCGGTGAAGCGGTGCTCGTTGAACGTGCCGAGCGCGCCACCTTCGCCGCTCGCACCGTTGTCGGAGATGAGCATGATCAGCGTGTTGTCGAGCTCACCGAGCGCGTCGAGCTGCGCGACGACGCGACCGATCTGCGCGTCGGTGTGCGCCAGGAAGCCGGCGAACACCTCCTGCTGGCGGGCCAGCATGCGCTGCGCGTCGGGTGACAACGACGACCACTCCTCGATCCAGCTCGGCCGGCCGCTGAGCGCGGTCCCCGCAGGGACGACGCCCGTCGCGAGCTGTCGCGCGAACACGTCGTCGCGCCACTGCTCCCAACCGCGGTCGAACGCGCCGCGGTACGGCTCGACCCACTCGGGTGCCACGTGGTGCGGCGCGTGCATGGCACCGAGGGCGAAGTAGAGGAAGAAGGGCCGGTCGGGCGCGGCCTGGTGCTGCGCGGTGATGCCGCGGATCGCCTCGTCGGCGAGGTCCTCGGTGAGGTGGTAGCCGTCCTGTGGTGCGGTCGGCTGCTCGACGTAGTGGTTGTCGCGCACGAGGTGCGGGGCCCAGTGGTTGGTGTCGCCCTGGAGGAACCCGTAGTAGCGCTCGAAACCGAACCCGAGCGGCCACCGGTCGTAGGGCCCGGCGACGGAGCGCTCACCGCCTGGGACGAGGTGCCACTTGCCGATGGCCATCGTGTTGTAGCCCGCGTCGCGCAGCACGCGCGGCAACGGCGTCGCCGAGCGCGGGATGCGGCCCGTGTAGCCGGGGAACGCCATCGGGAGGTCGGTGAGGAAGCCCATGCCGACGGCGTGGTGGTTGCGGCCGGTCATGAGGCACGCGCGCGTCGGCGAGCAGAGGCTGGTGACGTGGAAGTGGTTGTAGCGGAGGCCACCGGCGGCGAGCGCGTCGATCGCGGGGGTGGCGATGTCGGAGCCGAAGCAGCCGAGCTGGCCGAAGCCGAGGTCGTCGAGGACGATCAGCACCACGTTGGGCGCGTCGACGCCGGGCTGCGGGAGCGAGTAGTCGCCGGGGACCGAGTCGGCGATCGAGAAGCCGGTGCGCGCGTCCGAAGTGGTCATGGCCGCGCAATTTACGCTGATGCCCGCATGTCTGTTTCCGGTGGGCGAGGGGGGACTTGAACCCCCACATCCTTTCGGACACAGGCACCTGAAGCCTGCGCGTCTGCCAATTCCGCCACTCGCCCGGAGTGCGACAGGGTAGCCCGACGACCCAACCCACGAACATCTCGGTTTCGACCCCCACCGGCGTACGCGAACCCCGAGATGCTCGGGGGCGGGGACGTGCAGCTTCGTTGCGGGGACTGCTCGGTACACTCTCGGCGTGGGACTCCAGGGGTTCGAGCGGAGGCTCGAGCGGCTGGTGGAGGGGACCTTCAACAAGGCCTTCCGCAGCGGACTCCAGCCCGTCGAGATCGGTCATC
>DASXXX010000328.1:0-30496 GCA_036502765.1 Acidimicrobiia bacterium
AGGCCGACGCTGCCCAGGCGTTGGCGGCGCGTCCACGCCGATGATGCTTCCAAGATCTCCAGCCCGGCGAGGAACGGAGGCAACGAAGCTCGACCGGCAGCGCCGGACTCGGCCAGGAGCGGAACCCGCGCCGTCCAATGGTGCTTCCCCCGCACCCGCAGCAACGACCAAGCCGTCACGACCGGGAGCCAGTCGTGCAGTGCCCGGCCGTGCCACCGACCGAATACGAACGTGCCGACCCCGAGCAGCACCGCCGCGGCGATGAGCACCGGAGCACCCGAGCTCACGAGCAGCGCCGCAACCAACAGCCCTCCAGCCAGGGAGATGCACTGGACCGCGCCGAGTCCGAGCATCCATCCCGCGCGATCGCGAGGAGCGAACCGATAGACCCGCTCGGCTGGCATGCTCACGGCGCGTCACCCCGACGGTCCGGCAGACGTGGAGTGGCGCCGCCGGTCTCGGTGGCCTGCTCGGCGGAACGCGAGACGCGGTTCCCCACGCGTTGTGCGACCTCGACACCGCCGAGCGCGACCGCAGCCGGACCACCCGCCGCGGCGCCCGCGCCACCAGCACCTGATGGGCTCGGGCCGGGTCCGTTGCCGCTGGCGGACGGCATGCCGCCAGCCGGACCCGACCCGAGATCTCGGCTCGCGGGTCGCGCACCGTTCGACGAGCCATTTGCGCTACTGCCCCCGTGCGAGCCGGCAAGACGCTCGAGATAGAAGGCGCTCGACGACGCCTGCTGCGTCGCGCGCATCGGACCGCGCGAGACACCTTGCGCGACCACCGCCGCTTCGGCCGCCGGGAACAGCTTCAACAAGACGAACGGAGCGAACGCCGCCAGCCCGAAGATGACCAACCCCGAGAACAGCGTGCCCGCATTCGCGGCGACCGCGCCGCCCGAATCGCCATTGGCGTGTCCCGCGCTGCCAACCCCAGCGAGCGCGGCGGCGCCGACCGAGAACGCAACCGCGATCACGACCTTGGAGAAGATCAACGCGAGGAGAAGTTCCGCGAGCTTGCGGACCATGCCCCGCGCCGACGGCCACACCATCGCCGCGAAGACCAGCGGACTGAACGCGATGAGCAAGTAGACCAGCGCGGCGCGAATCACCAACTCGACCCAGACGAACAGCGCCGCGACGATGCACAACAACCCCAACAAGGCAACGACGAACGAGCTCTGCCCAGAGAACGAACTCGAGGTACTGATGACCCGCAGCACTTCTTTCGCGTTGTCACCACCGCCGCGCAGCACCGCATGCGAGAGCGCGTCCGCAAGTTGCAACAGCCGAGTGGCCACCTCGATCGTGACCACCATCCCCAGCACCGCCAGCGGCAGATCCCGCACGATGCGCGTCACCATCACCATCGCATCGCCCGCGAGCAGCCCCTGCAACAAGCCGAGGAACACGAACCCGAGCAGCAACGCCGCCGCGATACCCAGCACCGTGCGGTAGGGGCCGCCCGGGTCGAGGAACCATCAGGCTCGCAGGTCGACCTTCGTCGAATCCTCGAGCAGCGTCAGGACCTGGCCGACGAACCACGCGACCGAATCAACGATCCACGAGACCAACCCCTGCACCACCTGGTCCCAGACGAACCCCGCCGCGCCGCTCGCGACCGGGCCGAGAGTGTGGTCCCACACCCATCCGAGAGCGCCGCCGAGCCACCCCACTACCCCACCCCCGCAAACGGGCGGAACCCCGACAGCGAGGCGTCCAGCTCTTGGGGCGTCGCGAGTTGCGCGTCGGTCGGTGACGGCGCAGGACCGGGTGCGACGGACTCGGACCAGATCTTCCAGTCGTCGTCTTCCCACACCAAGTCGTAGGTGACCATCGCCCACTGCTCACCCGCATTGGTCATCCCGTCACGTGACAGCACCGCGACCCTCCACAACCGCACCCGCGCCCGCTCCGGCGCGAACGCGTCGATCCGCGTCGCGACCACCCCCACCCGCAGCTGCGCCGGGCCACTCCCCCGCGCCAGCGCGTCGCGCAGCTGCGTGAACGCCGCGAGCTCGCTGTCCACAAAGGTCGAGCCCGCGCTCTGACTCGACGCGCGCCGCAACACCGTCGCGGCACTGTCGGTATCGGCCGAGAGGATCACGTGCCCGAGCTGCACGTACGCCACCGCAGCGGCAAGCGCACCGTCGCGGTTGTGCGCGAACCCGACTGGTACCCCAGGCGCCTCGATGCGCGATGGCCCCGCACCAGCGGAGGGCTTCGGACTCGGAGCCTCGACGACGCGCCCTTCTGCAGGGAACAGCAGCGTCTTGGTCGCCAGCCCGACCACGAACAAGGCCAGCGCGCCGACCACGAGGGCCTGGCGACTGAACGTCACGCCTCCCCTCGTTGCGGCAGTCATTTCGCCGCCTGGTACAGGAGGTTGACCGCGCTCGGTGCCACACCTGCGAGACACGCGCCGACGAGGCCAGCTACTGCGAGGGTCTTGCCTCGCGACGCGCCGGCGAAGTTCCCTGCCTGGTGCCCGACCCAGAACATGCCCGCACCGGCGAGGATCGCTCCCAACGAACCCCACAACGCGGCCTGCGCTAACCAATTCAGGATCGTCTGCAGCAGGTCGGCTCCAGGCATCCCATTCGTCGTCGGGTTGACCGTCACATCGGCCAACACGCGCAGCACGCTCGACGCCAAGTGCATCAGCACTTCACCTCCTAAGCGGCGGCCGTCCCGACCGCCGCTCACCAACCTCCAAGGGCCCACCCACCCCGGGGCGCGCCGACCCCTGGACATCGAGGTCAACCACGCCCACAAGGAGGTCCGCGCGTGCATCCACAGTCAGCCGCGCTTTGTCTCGCAGCGCCGCTCCGCACGACCGCACCGCCGGATCACGCCTCGCCCGCGCTCACACGCACGAGCGGCGAGGTGCGTGCGCGGCGCTGGCCGCGCGCCACGCACGGATCACACAACCGCGACTGCGTGCACGCGGCGCGCAGAACATGAAGCGCCTCGCCGCGATCGCAACAAGCGCGTGCGCTGTTCTTCTGGTCCTCGCGATCATCCTCAGCGCCGCCGTCGCCAACAGCAGTAGCGACGCGCCGTCCGACACGGCAACCGCAGAGATTCCCTCGTTCATGCTGCGCGCCTACATCGATGCCGCGCGCACCTGCCCCGGACTCCCCTGGGAGGTCCTCGCCGCGATCGGCTGGACCGAATCTCGCCACGCCGACGGACGCGCCGATCCCGCCACTGGGGACGTCCGACCACCGATCATCGGCCCGCCACTCGACGGCTCCAACGGCAACCAACGCATCACCGACCCGACCGAGCCCGATGGGTGGGCCCACGCGCACGGCAACATGCAGTTCCTCAAGGCCACCTGGGCGACCTGGGGTCGAGTCGCTCCCGGACGACCGGCCAGCGCGACTCCCGACTACGACAACGCATTCGACTCCATCTACACCGCCGCCGCGTACCTGTGCGACGGCCAGCCACGCATCGACGATCTACGCGCCGCGCTCGAGCGCTACAGCGGCTCCGCGGCCTACGCCGACATCGCACTCGCGAAAGCTGCCGAATACCGCAGCTCAACCGCGTCCGGCGCGATAGGCGGACAGGTCGTTGCGGGCACGTACACCCTGCCGCTCGACCGCTCCATCTTCGACGCGCACCCCGACTATCTCACCGACCCGCACCACGACTTCCCCGCAGACGACATCCCGGTTCCGCAAGGCACACCGGTCTACGCCGTCATCGCCGGCACCATCATCACCGTCACGGCTGTGAGTTCCGACTGCGGCAACGGGATCGTCCTCGCCGGCAACGACGGCTACCAGTACGTCTACTGCCACGGCAGCCAGCTCTTCATCACCACGGGTCAACAAGTCACCGTCGGGCAGACGATCATGCTGTCCGGCACCACCGGCAACAGCACCGGCCCCCACCTCCATTTCCAAGTACAGACCAGCGGCGGCGAAACGATGTGCCCCCAACCGCTCCTCGAGGCGTGGTACCACGGCATCCCCGCCGCACCACCCACGGCGTCGAGCGGATGCTTCTACTGACGCCGGCGACTGGGACCTCGGCACCTCGAGCCAAGGCCGTTGACGAGGGACCCGCTTCCACCGAAGAGGAGCCATCGCGGCCCCCGGGACTAGCGAGCAGCAAAAGGAACCGCTTCGCGCGAGCGGGAGGACGCTCTACTGGAGAGCGCGTTGGACGATACTTATACCGGTATTCTTATCGTCCCATGGCCCGGCGACCGGCAACGACCGACTCGAAGTCTTTCGGCGTCGCCTTCGGCGCTGCGGTACGTGCTCGCCGCGACAAGAAGGGCTGGACCGCGCAGAGGTTGGCCGAGGTAAGCGGACTCAGCGTCGACGGTGTCCGGCGGATCGAGGTGGGAAGGGTCACCGACCCGGGGATCCAAACGGTCAACAAGATCGCGACCGCACTCACCACCACCGTCGACGCGTTGCTTCGTGCGACGCGGGAAGGAGAGTCGTGACAAGCGCCTTCAGATTGGACTTGGACATGTTCGACCGTGGGGAGCCGGTCGAACTCGCTATGGGCGGGCTCCGGCGCGTTGTCCGGTGGGGCCGTCCGTGGCAGTTCGATACTCCGGCGTACTGGATTGCGCAGGCGGAGTTATTCGCCCCGCCAGCGAACTACAAGCTCGGTTCCACGCTGGCCGAGGAGGTAACCGCATGCATCCTCGGTGGGTTTGGGCTACCGGCCTTTGTCGGCGTGCGCGCTTTCGAGGAGGTGCGTGACGCCGGGCTCCTCGACGGCAGTTGCCCGGCAGCCGAAGACATCGAAACGATATTGCGCCGGCCGCTGTCGATCGGTGATCGTGCTGTGCGCTACCGATTCCCGCATCAACGTGCCGACCGCGTCGCCGCCGCGCTCGCGTTGCTGTCGCGCTCGGAGCCGCCGACCGATGGCCTCGCGCTCCGTGACTGGCTCCTGCAGTTGCCAGGTGTTGGCCCGAAGACCGCGAGCTGGGTAGCAAGGAACCACACAGGAACCGATTGCGTAGCGATCATCGACATCCACGTCCTTCGTGCTGGTCGCCGAGCCGGCGTGTTCGCCCCGAGTTGGGAGCCGACGCGGGACTACCAGCGCTGCGAGGCCTTCTTCTTGGCCTGGGCCACCATCGGCGGCGTGCGACCGTCGGTACTCGACGCGTGTATCTGGTCGCAGTTGTCGGCGCGCGGGTAACCGTCGACAGCGGGGTGCTCAGTCCGTGCAAGAGTGGTGGAACCAGCCCCACCACGACGGGGTTCGGAAATGAGGTGGCACATGAGCGGTGGTGGAGGGGGCGGCGGCGGGTACGACGGAGCAGGCGGTGGTCCTGATCAGCCAGACTGCGCGTCGCTGCGGTTCAGCACGACTCTCGCGTCGCCGCATTTGGAGGTCATCGCCTCGCTGGAAGTAGACGATGCTCTCGTCGTTCGGCTGGAAGCCGAGGCGGACGTTTCGATCATCGCAGTCCGGACTGCAACTGGAGCTCTGACTGGGACCATCGTGTCGAACCAGGCCAGGCAACTCCGAGAGTGTTTGCAGCGCGGGCAGAGCTATGAGGCGGTCATCGTGTCGATCGAGGGCGCCGCCGTTGAAGTCGAGATTGGCGCGGCTGCGTGAGGATCGTCGGCGGGGTGTACGCGGAGAGCTGCGAGATCCCGCGGTTCAACGCCCTGGCTGGCTCGGGGCTCCGCGCCGCGGGCGCGATAGCAAGCGGCACCCCGAACCTCGTCCTGCACACCGCGATCGACAGCGCCACCCTGGACGACGCCCGTACCGTCGCTGGTGGCCTCGGAGTAACCACTGCTCGGGTCGAACGGGATCAGCCGGTCGGCTTCCGGTACTTCACACCGATGTCGAGCCCCTCGATTGACGGCCCGTCGGCCGTGGCTGACGCCATCGAAGCAACCGACGACAACATCCTCACCTTCGGGTTGATCGAGAGTGGTCGACTCAGACTGACATGCCGCTCGCTAACTGTCGATCCGCAGCGACCACGGGACCTCAGCGGCCTCGACCTGTCGGCCGCAGACTTCGAGCGGCTCGCGATTGTGTGCAACCTCTCGGAGATACGCGCTCTCGGCGGTGACCCCAATCCGATCACTGCTGCGCAGGCGGTGCGGGCGCGTCACGGCGCCGAGGTTGTAGTCGTCAAGCTCGGCGCCGTCGGAGCAGCCGTAGTCGATGACGATGTCCACCGCATCGGAGCACACCCGACCTCGAAGGTGTTCCCGATCGGCTCTGGCGACGTGTTCGCAGGAGCATTCGCCCGCAGCTGGGGCGCTGGTGCGACTGCTTTAGACGCGGCGCGCTCTGCGTCTGCCTCAGCGGCCTGGTGGTGCGGCACGCTCAGTCCGTCAGTCCCGATCGATGTCCTCGACGGACATCCTCCTGCTATCGCGACGATCGCGCCCGAGGCACTCGTGGGTGACGGCGACCCCAAGGTGTACTTGGCCGGGCCATTCTTCGACATAGGACAACGTTGGCTCGTAGAGCTGGTTAGGGAGTCGCTTCGTTCCCTCGGCGCGTCCGTGTTCTCACCTCTGCACGACGTCGGCGTCGGGGGTGACGAGGTGGCGGTCGCCGACTTGCAGGGCTTGAACGGCGCTGACGCAGTCCTCGCTCTCGTCGATGGCTGGGACCCGGGCACCGTATATGAGTGTGGTTGGGCAGCACGCGCGGGGATACCAATCATCGCCCTCGGGAACCAGTTCGACTCCGAGGCCGCGAAGATGCTGGTCGGAAACGGCGCGGAATTGCACCGGGACTTGTCGACCGCGGTCTACCGGGCAGTGTGGGCCGCGCTCGGCATGCCGGTGGTTCCCCAGCGGGTCGCGTAGCGAATGACAGAAGTTCTCCTCTTACTCTCCGGTGGGGTCGACTCGACAGCCCTAGCGGCGCTCGACCGTCCCGCCGTCGGCCTGACAATCGACTATGGCCAGCGTCCTGCCGCCGGAGAGAGTCGGGCGGCGGCCGCAATCGCCTCTCGCCTCAGCTTCGAGCACCGCACAATTTCGGTCAACGCCAGCGACGTTGGCGCGGGATTGCTTCATAGCGAGTCAACCGTTGCTCGCGCCGGTGCGCCTGAGACCTGGCCATTCAGGAATCAGCTGCTACTCACCCTGGCTTCTGCATACGCCACGATGCACGGGTTCGACGAAGTGCACCTTGGATCGGTCCGCGGCGACGGCGATCGACACCGAGACGGTACAGGGAACTTCTACGCCCTCGCGGACAGTCTTGTTAGCTTCCAGGAGGGAAACATTCGGGTCCGCGCGCCAGCCGTCGACATGGATCCGCTCGAACTGCTGGAACGTAGTGGTCTCGGCCCGGACGTCGTCGCACTCACGCACTCGTGTCACCGCGCGTCGCTCGCCTGCGGGCAGTGCCCCGGCTGCTGGAAGCGAGCCCAGCTATGGAGCGACCGCGGATGGACCTGAACGATGGCCTCGCGATCCGTCTGCGGCGGGATCGCGTTGTGGTCTCCACGGACGCGGGAGACTCGACAAGCTTCGGCGGAGCCCAAGCGGCACAACTTCGGAGCCTGCTCGAACAGTTCGGCACGGGCGAGCCAACGTTTCGATCCGCAGCTCTGATCGCCTCTATCGCGGAGGCACGCGCGGTACGGCCGCGGCCAAGCCCGATCCCCCTCGGAAGAGGTGCGGATCCGATCCGACCGCCGGAGGACGGCGGCCTTGACCTCGGCCCGCGAGTAAGTGAGATCAAAGCGATACATGAGGTCCTTCGGTTGCGCCGCTCGATACGACCTACTCGCCCGTGCAACATCGCCGACTTGGCGACACTGCTTTTTCACTCCGCACGGACCATCGACGAGTGGTCGAGCGAGGATGGCACCCGGCTTGCCCACCGGCCCTATCCATCGGCTGGCGCTCGTCACCCCATCGGAATCACGGTCGTAGCAAACGACGTCGAAGGCCTTGCGGCAGGAGCTTGGGACTTCGACCCGGTGCACTGTCGATTGCAGCCGAGCGATTGGCATGCCGAAACCGTCGCACGCATCGTGGGCGCCGCGACCGCGGCGCTCGGGGGCGTCACTCCGCCCACTCTCGTCGTGGCCATCGCAGAGCCGGATCGCACCGTGAGCCGCTACCCCGCGGGAACTGCGCACTTGTGGCGCGACGCCGGCGCGATGCTGACGACTGTTCACATTGTCGCAGCAGCGATTGGCCTGCGAAGCTCGATTGTCGGCATCGGGGGTCAGATCGGAGACGAGACCGACAACGCAATCGATGTCGGCGCTGTCGCCGTGGGTCGCTGACCAGAGTTCCGTCGCGCGTCGACGGCGACGCCATTCGGACGCGCATGGCGCCCAGGTCGATGCGTAGTCTCTGAACCATGGCGCAGTTAGTCCGTTGTCGACGCATCGAGGCACGATGACGGTGGCCGAGATGAACTCGAGTTCTCCCGGCCACCTCGTGGTTTCGGAGGTCTTCGGCCCCACCATTCAGGGTGAGGGGCCGTCAGCCGGGCGCCGTGCGTCATTCGTGCGGCTTGGTGGCTGCAACCTTGCATGCAGCTGGTGCGACACTCCGTACACGTGGGACTGGTCACGCTTTGAGCGCGCCGCTGAGCTCCGAACGCTTCCGGTCGAAGAGGTGGCGCGAGATGTTCGTGCGATTGCGGCACCGCTCGTCGTCATCACCGGCGGCGAACCATTGCTCCAACGGGACGGCATCACCAATCTTGTCGAACTCCTCACGGCTGTTGGCCATCAGGTGGAGATCGAAACCAACGGCACGATTGCCCCTCACCGCATGCAAGAGGGTGTCCGATTCAACGTGTCACCGAAGCTGGCGAACTCGGGTCTGCCTGAGGAACGCCGGCTGCGTCCATCGGTTCTCGAAGCATTCGAGGCAACTGGCAAGGCGATTTTCAAGTTTGTCGTACGGGCTCCGCAGGAACTCGATGAAGTTGAAGCAATTGTGCGGCGCCATGGGCTGAGCGACGTGTGGATCTCGCCGGAGGGTGTCGTCGCCGACGATGTGATTCGCCGATCGATCGCCTTGATCGACGGCGTGCTGACGCGCAGTTGGTCGATGTCGAGCAGACTCCACATTCTTCTATGGGGCGACGAACGCGGTCGCTGAGCAACGAGCCGCACCGGTCGGTCAGGTAATCAACGTGACGAAGGTCGAGGGCGAGCCGTGCCTCTCAAGGAGGAAACACCTTCGTTCGGAAGGCGTCCGGAGGCGCGTTCGTAGAGGCCGAGCGTTTCGGGCTGCAGGTCAGAGTATGGATCTGTCGTCTCGAGTGTCTCGAGAAGGTCTCGCATCGCGTTCTCGACGGCTCGCGTGTCGCCCGACCGCTCGTGGGCGAGGATGAGGTCGCGGTAGAGGATCTCGTTGCCGGGTGAAGCGCGCAGGCCGATCGCGATCACGCGCAGCGTTTCGTCGACATCCCCGTGGTCGAGGCACCACACAGCCATCGCGTGGACTGCGTCAGCAATGAGGGCTTCCGCGTACGACGCGAGGCCGTTGGCGTGGACCCACGCGTACCCACGCTTGGCGTCGAACGGGCGCCCATGCACGTCTCCGAGTGCACGGCCGAGTTCGCAAGCCGCGTCCGCTGTTGCTTCGTTGCGGACTCGCCGGAATGCGGTCTCGATGCGCGTGAGATCCGTCGCTACGCCAGGAGCGAGTCGGAGCGGCTGCCCTTTCGACAGTGGCGGTAGATGGAACTCGCCGTTCCTATCGACTCCGAGCGCCTTGCGGGTTTCGCTGACGAGGTTCCACCAGCGCTTCGGCGACACCATTCGGTCGGGCCAGAGCGCGGTCTGGACGATGTCGGCGTCGACCGGGTGTTCGCGGGTCGCGAGGAAGGCGACGAGTTCGGTCTCGATGTCGGTGAGTGGGCGTGTCGCGCCGACGACGTGGACGGCACCGAACACGTGCACGCTGATCGGTGCATCGACTGCGGGAAGTTGCTCGTCAGTGCGAGGCGCTGGATCGACGACGTCGTACTGCACGAGCAGTTCATCGCTGTCGTCGTTCGCCTGTTCGAAGAGTTGGACCGTCGCGTTCGCGACCGTCGGCTCTACGCGTTGGGCCTCGATGGTTGCTGTGAGGCCGTGGAGTCCGAGGCGAGGCGCGTCGATCTGCCCGTTATTGATATGCAGATGCCATGGAGCGTCGGGCCAGTTCCCGATCGCGAGGATGCCGAGACCACGTCCGCCGGTCTCGACGAACGCTTCGAGTTGTTCGCGTTCGCTCGCGTCGGGAGCGACATCGAGGATCAGGACTGTCGGTGCCCACGGGTCAGATCCATCGTTCGCGCACCGTGCGGTGAACGTGGTCGGTTGCTTCACATCGTCGAGAGCCCGGATTGATGCGTGAGCTTGTTCGGCGACGAGTGCGACTACGTCGCTGATCGTGCGGACGTGCTTCACGCGGTTGAGCGTTCCGCTCGGTAGAACCAGCGGGTCCTCACCGACAACGAGGACGTCGAGTTCGTCAGCGATAGGGCTGACTGCAAGCTCGAGCGCGGCGCTCCGAGCGAGTCCGCGAGCCTCGTCGGCGGTGCCGGTGATGGTCACGAGGCCGCAGGCTTCGAGGTCAAGCATGACCGGTCCATCGGGGCTGTTGCCGATGGTGACGAGCGCGGGCATTGGTGCGCATGCGTCGGCCGCGCTTTGCTCCAGCTCGGCCGTCGGGGTCGACAATGGGAGGTGCCATCGCCAGCCCGGCGCACTGGTCGTCCAGGGTTTGGGCGCTCGGGCGTTCGGTTCGGCCAACGTGATGACGAGTTCGTCGGAGGTGAGGTGGGCCGCGACGGGTTGCGGTGCAGGTTCGCCTGGCGGGATTCGGAGCTGCGCGCCGAGCGCTCGTAGTGCCAGGTCGAGCCATGGCGCCGATGTCCCTTCCGCGGCAGCGCGCATAGCGATCTCTGTCGCGGCGAACTCGTCCGAGAGTCTTGGTAGCGCGTGACCAACATGGCGGCGTTGGAGTTGACGTCGACGCAACAGGGTGATGAGTCCGAGGCTGCCTGCGGCGACGAGTACCGAGCCGGCGACGCCGAACGGAATCGTCGTGCCGTCGGCAACGTGCTCGGTGGCCTCGGGGCGGGCGTGTTCGTGCTCGGCGCCGCGCGAGGGGATCGTGGTGGGGAACGTTGATGGCACGATCGTGTCGGTGGATCCGTTTGGCACTGCGCTCGGCTGCGGGACGTCGACGGGTGCGGGCGTCACGGGCGCAGGCGGCGGAGCCGGCGTCATCGGCGCAGGCGCACTGACTGGCGGCGTCGCTATGGGGAGTTGGAGTGTCCAGCCGGGATAGATCCAGTGTGGGTCGGTCAGGCTCGCGCCGTCGGGCTGAGGCTGGCGTTGGTTCAGGTCATAGATCTCAGTCCAGCGGTACGGGTCACCGAGGTGCTGCTGCGCGATGTCCCAGAGCGTGTCGCCTGACTGGACGACATAGACCATTGGCTGAGGCACGACAGTCGGTTCGGCTGCGCCATTGCCCGCACCGACTGCGGGTATCGCCGGTGGTGGAGCGGTCAGATCGACCACGAGTTCAGCGGTCGGGGTGTTCATGCGCACTGTGGTCAGGCTCGTAGCGAGCGCAGGTTGCGGTGTTGGTACGGGGCGAGTCGAGGTACTGAGGATCCCGACGGCGATCGAGGCCACGAGCCACCGTGCGATTGGTTGGAACGGGCTGGTGAGAGGAAGGTCTCGTGCGGACTTGCCGCGGAGTACGCCGACCGCTTCGGAGATGAGAGATGCGACGAGCAACGCCCAAGAGATCCACACGACGATCGCGAGCGCTTTGAGGAGCACGTCGTCGGGGATGCCGTGCTGACCGAGCGTGTCGTGAATCTCCTGCCACCCGGGGATGTGATGCGGGAGGGGCGAGCCGATGTAGTGCACGAGCGCCCAGGGGATGCCGACGACCAGCACGCCGAGGAGGACGAGCGCGCCGAGCGCTCGCGTGATGCGCGCGGTGCGGTTCATGGTTCGGGCGCCTCGACGCCGTGTTCGGGTCGCGCGCTGCCGTGGCCGGTAACGCTGAGGCTGCCGATGCCGGCGATGCCGAGGATCTGCATCGGTTGCGTGATGCGGACGGTGACGTCGACTTGGTTGTCGTGGACGTCGACGGTGCCGTCGTGACCAGTGGTCGCGAGGTAGTCGAGGGCGGCCTGGCGGGCTTGATCGGGGTCGAGGGTGAGCGGTCCGTCGGCGCGGTAGGTGGCGAGGTTGATCGCTTGGGCGCCAGCCCGGGCGGCGGCTTGGGCTTCGTCGATCGCTTGAACACGTGCGGCGAGGGTGAGACCGCCATCGACGACGAGACCGGCGAGCAGGATGAGCGCGAGCGTGAAGATGACGACGAACGCGGTCACCGTGCCGTCCTCGCCTCGCAAACGCGGTACCGAACGGCGGCGGAGCGGCCGGGTCACGGGGTGATACCTCGGTACCGGTCGATCGGTGCGGTCGCGGTCGCGGTGAGCGTCTTGGATGAGGGGAGGCGCAGGCCGGTGAGGTCACCGAGTTTGACGTCGCAGCGCACGCTGACCGTGACCGTGCCGCCGGGCTGGAAGCGGGAGGTGTCGGTGGCGACGTCGAGGCTGGCGCAGGTGACGTGCTGGTCGGCGAGCGAGGCGCTGGCGGTCTGGTGAGCTGCGTCTTGGGCGGCGAGTGGAGTGCGGGCGATGGACGCGGCTCGAGCGGCTTCGCCGGCGGCGCCGTTGATGTCGATGCGTGATCCGGCCGTGCGGCCGAGCGCGACGACGAAGAGGAGCAAGAGGAGCAGCAGCGGAGTGACGATCACCAGCTCGGTGGTGACGCTCCCCCGTTCATGGTCGCGGTCGACGATTGCGGTTCGGGTCATGGTGTGGTCGCCGGTGGTCGGAATCGTTCGGTGGGTCCGGTGGCGACGGCTCGTACGGGGAGGTGGAAGAACGGGAGCACCGACGACGATTCGCCGGTGACGATGACGGTTGTCGTGTCGTCGTCGCGCGTGGTGTTGACCTGCGCGTGCCGGAGCTCATCGGTACCGATCTGGGCAAGGACGGTATGTGCTTCGTCTTGCCCGGTCCCAGCGCTGGCGCCTTCGACGCGGGCAGCGGCGACGCTCTGTTGCGCGACGGTGCGCGCAACGTGGTTGGCGTGTTGCCAGAGCGCGAACTGCACGATCGCCAAAAGCAGGAACAGGAGGAATGGAGTCGCGATGACGAGTTCGGTTGACACCGAGCCGCGCTCGCGCTCGCACTCGCGGCGGCGAATCGCTCTGCGTGTCATCGTCGTTTAAGGGCCGGTGTCGACGCTGTTGGCCTTAGCGAGGACCTTGGCGGCGATAATCGCGACTGCGGCGATCGCCATGGCCGAGAGCAACGCGATCACGATGACTGCTTCGGTCGAGTAGCCAGCCTCCGTCTCGGCACGCGCGACGGCGAGACGGTCTCGGAGGTAGCGGATTGCCCTCTGGATGATCGTGAGTTCTGGAAACACCACATCCTCCCTTTCGTTGCGGACGCTCAGAGTCCAGTGAGTACGTGTTCGATTGCCGGGTAGCCGATGAAGGCGAGGAAGCCGGCGAAGAGGAGAACGACCGGCAGGCTCATGCGCTCGGTGGCCGCTTGCGCAGCGGATTCGGCGTCGGCGAGCTCGTGGGTACGGAGCGATGCCGCCTTCGCACCGAGGGACGCGCGCACCTTGGCGCCTTCGGTGCCGGCCAAGCTGACACTCGCGGCGAGCTCAGAAAGTTCGGGGACCCCGAGGTCGGTGCCGAGTTGCCCGAGTGCATGCCAGGGTGGTTGACGCGCGAGGCGGGCGGTGTCGAGCGCGCGGCGGAGCTGCCCGAACGCCCATCCGTTGCCAATGCTCGACGCGTCGGTGAGCGCGGTCTCGACACCACCGCCTCCCGCGAGAGCAATGACGACAAGATCCAAGAAGGCGCCGAGGGCATGGCGGAAGTCGCGGCGGCGGCCTTGCGCCTCGGCGTGTATCCCTAGATCGGGAATGTAGAAGCCCACGATTGCGAAGATGAGCGATCCCCAGAGCGGGATGATGACGGGCACATGGAGACCACCGAGGGCGGCGAGCGCACTCGCGGCTGGCACGAGCAAGAGGCCAAAGAGCGCTAGCGCGCACTTCTCGGCGATGTGGACTTCGGGACTTCGACCTACGACTGCGAGGTCTTGGCGGACGCGACGGCCGAGCAAAAGGCGAGATGGTTCGTCACGGGAGAGCGCTCGAGCCACGGGCTGCCCAAACCGGGCAGCCATACCCCCGGGCTGCGCGTCGCCAGTGGCCACGTATTGCGGTTCGGGTGCCGCGCGCAGGTACGCGAGTGCCTGTACAAGGGACGGGCGCGGCGGATACCAACCTCTGGCCACGAGCCACAGACCTGTGCCCGCGGTGGCGCCAGAAATCAGCGCGACGATCATGCGACTGGCTCCGTCGGCAATAGGAACCGCTCCGGGCGTATCGGCTTGGTCATGCGCGCCAGCCAGATGAACCCAGCCGCGAACGCAACGCCGATCACGAGCAGCACGAGTTGCCCGACCGCGCTGTCGTAGGGCTCCAGGTAGGTCTGGTTCAACAGTGCGAGAGCCGCGGCAAGTGCGATGGTGACACCAACGATCACCCGCACTGAGGTCCGGGTGCGGGCTCGGCCGGCTTCGACGCGGAGTCGCATCGTTGCCTGGTCACGCGCAGCTTGGGCGAGGCTGCCGAGCAGCTCGCCGAGGCGATGTGCTTGATGTTCAGCGGCCAGCACCAAGGCGGCGACGACGAGGTCGCAGGTCGGATCGGCGACGTCGTCGGCGAAGGCCCGCAACGCGGTCGAGAGCCGTTCGCGTTCCAAGCGGGCAGCGAGCATCGCAACGTCGCGACGGATCTGCGGTGGCGCGATCGGGGCAGTCGCCGCGATCGCCTGTTCCAATCCGGCGGCTGCAGCGATGGTGTCGCGCAGCATCTCGGCCCAACCGGCGATCGCTTCGACGCGTGCGACCAGTACGGCGTGGGCACGGTCTTCCTGCAACAGTGCGGGGAGCGCGAATGCGGCCGCGCCGGCAAGTACGGCACCGACGGGCCAGCCGGTGGCAGCGCCGACGAGAACTGCGGCGAAGACCGCGCCCGCACTGCGCACGACCCCATGCTCGACATGCACGTCGAGGTGCCGGGTACGGAGCGCGACGGGTTCGACACCCCGCACACCTGCGGCGACAAGGAGGACACCGAGACCGAGCAGCGCACCGCAGAGCGCGGCCAGCGCGATCATGTGTCCCACCAGCCCGATGGACGTTCCAGCAACGTGGGATCGAACCCAGCCGCGTCGAGTTGCTCGAGGGTCTCGCCGCGGAACTGGACGCCCGGGACGGCGCGACGATCCGGGCCAGGTCGGAACACCTCGTTGGACACCACCATCGGTCCCTCGGCGTCGACGACCTCGCGGACGGAGGACACGAACCGGGAACCGTCGCTGTCTTGTGCGAGGAAGATGACGAAGTCGACGGCGTTGGCGACGAGGAGGTTCGTCGCTTCCAGCGGCAGGCGTTCCGGAGCTTGGATCGCGTAGGTAGCGAGCTTGGAGAACGCGCCTCGTGACGACGAAGCGTGGAGCGTCGTCATCGACCCATCGGTGCCCTGCGACATGGCGTTCAACAGCGCGAGGACTTCCTCACCGCGGGCTTCGCCGACGATGACCCGATCCGGCGACATTCGCAGCGCCCAACGCACCAGCTCCGCGAGACTCACGCCCCCTTCACCCTCGATGTTCGGCTCCCGGGCTTCGAGCGCGACCACATCCGGGTGGAGGTCCGGGTAGCGCTCGAGACCCAACTCCAACGAGTCCTCGATCGTGATCAGTCGTTCCCACGTCGGGATGTCCGCCGCCATCGCCCGCAGCAGCGTCGTCTTGCCGGCAGCCGTGCCACCGCAGATGACACAGGACTTCCGAGCTCGCGTCGCCGCGCCGACGAACTCGCGCAGCACGACGTCGAGCGTGCCCATGCCGATCAGATCGTCTGGGGTGATCTTGAGGTAGCGGTGACGGCGGATCGAGAGGCTGGGCCGAGCGGTCACGGCCATCACCCCGAACAGTCGCGACCCGTCCGGCAGCGGGAGCGACAGGCGCGGTGAGCCGAGATCGAACCTTCGTTCACCGATACCGAGTCGCGCTGCGGCCATGCGCAGCAGGTCGATGAGCTCGTCGTCGCTGTCCGCGATCGCGTCGACCCGCTCGCGACGCCCGTCCGAGTAGCGGACGAAGACGTTGTCGCACCCATTGGCGTTGACGTTTTCGACGGTCGGGTCATCGAGGAGCCGCTGCAGGCGATGCAGCCGGAACAGTGCGTCGAACACGCTCCTCGCGATCTCGTCTTCCTCGCTCACCGACAGGATGTCCCGACCCGCCGCGAGCGCCTCGCTGGCTACACCTTCGAGGGCATCGGTGATCAGCCGCTGCCCGAGTGCTTCCTCCTCGACTGGCGAAGCCGGATGACCCTGGTCGCGCTGAGCGTGTCGGTACTCCTCGAGGCGCGCCAACACCTCGCCGCGGACCTGGGCCACGACCTCGGGCGACGCCGTCACGACCGCGCCTCTTCCGTCTGCAGGTCTGCCGCCTCCGGCGCCGAATCTGAAGCTTCGATGGTGCCCTCGTCCGAACTCAGCGACTCGAACGGCGACGACTCGGTCTGCGGCGTGAGGCGCTCGACAATGGTCGCCGCGAGGGACCGCGCCGCTCGCAGAAGCGCAGTGCGTCCGGCCGTTCGTGCGGTCGGCGCCTCGGCGAGGCGAGCCACTCCAGGAGGATCGTGCGGCATCCGCGCCGCGACCTCGACACCCAAGGCCGCGCTGATCTCCTCCGCCGGGTACGGGCCACTCCCAGCGAGTACCACGATGGCTTGCGCCGACTTCGAGGACGCATCCTCGAGCCAGGCGGCGAGATGGTGCAGATCGGGAAGCTGCGGCCGCGCGACCAGCACCTGCACCGCCGCCCCGTCGAACACCGCACGCGCAGGCGATGCCGGATCGAGGCGACCGCAGTCAGCCAGCACGTCGGCATCGAAATCCGCGAACTGCGCGACAGCATTCGTCATCAACTTCAGCGCGCGCTCCGCCTGCGCGGCCGACGGCGGTCCGACAACAACCGCGCCGCCACACGGCAGCTGCTGGCTGTGAGTCCAGAGCGCATCGGGTTCCATGTGCCGTCGAGATGCAGTAGCAAAGCTCACGAGACCCGGCGCAACGCGCAATCCACAGGAGGCAGCGAGCGTTCCACCCGCAGGGTCCAGCTCGACGACGACGCGGCGACGATCGTCCGGCCAGACCGCCGCGAGCGCGGCGACGGTGGTCGTGACGCCACACGAACGCACCGAGGCGAACCCGACGACCGCCATCTCAGGATCCGGCCGGGATGAGCACGAGGCTGACGTGGTCAGCGCTGGCGAGTTGCGCCACGCCGTCGGCCTCGCCTTCATCGAGTCGCAGCGAGACCACCGCCGAGCCATCACCGGCCGACGCGCTGGCCTCGATCGCCATGACCACACCCGTCGCGTCGCTCGATAGGCTGCGCGACTGCGCGACGGTTCCCGACGTCGACGACGCGGAGGTCGTATCGACCACACGCACGTGATCGCCGATCGCCAAGCTCGACGGGAAGGTCCCCGGCTTCAACGCCAACCCGACCATCGCTTCGCCAGATCGGAGCGCGCGTCCGGACCCGAGTGCCTCCGGATTGAGCAGCGATCCCTCCGCAAGCGGCACCGCGACCGTGCGACCCACGACACTCGCCTCCGACGTTGCCGGCACCGTCGCAATGCCCCCACCCGCCGAGACGTTCGCGGCGCGCAGATCACTCGACTCGAGGACGTGACCCGCATCGACCGATCGCGTCAAGACCAGCACCCGAGTCTCCGAGCCTGCGCGGGCCCAGATCGTCGCGAACACCAAGGCCGAGCCGACTACCAGCAGCACGCCCGCCACGATCCACCGGACCTGCCGCCTCCGGACGACACCCGCCGCACGCTCGGGCTCGAGCGCGCGCTCACGGACACGCCCGTTCGGAGAACCTCTCGTCGTGGTCGTCGTCGCCACGCCCGACCTCCTCGTGTTGGCTCAGCTCGTCGCTATCCGCCTGTCGCGTTCGTGTTGATCGCTTGTGACTCACCCACCCGAAGCTGCACCGAACTCGTGGTCATCAGCGCCGGCAGCGCGCCGGACTGTCCACCACCGGCCCAACTCACACCCCACGACACCGTCGCCGACACGACGAAGACATCACCCGGCTCACCCGCGCTGCTGCGCGAGTAGGTGTGACCGCAATCCGGCGACGGTGCCGTCGGATCTCCACCCGCCTGGTAGGGCGTCCCCGGACCGTCGCACACGACCGTCGACCCATCCCCCAGCACCCAAGTGACCGACATCGGCGTCGCAGTGGCCGTCACCGACTCCCCCGGCACCGACGCGGTCGCGCTCACCGGCGCCCACGCGGACTGATCAAGCCAAAGCCACGTCGGAACATTCACCAGTTGCATGCGATCCGGCGGCGGTGACGTCACCACCTGAGGGCCGGACAGCGACAACTGGTTCACCGCTTGGCGCGCGAGCACCTCTGGTGCCGGCAGCGGCGCCGCGCTCCAGGCTGGAACCCACACGATCCCGCCCGCAGTACCTGAGAAGGAGCTACTCGTGCAGCTCACCAAGTACCAGGCACCCGCCTCGCCCGCATGCTGATCCGCGGTATCGAACGCCGGTGGGTGATAGTCCGCGTCGACTTTCCAATAGCAGCCGTTCGACCCCATGAAGCCCCAGACCGGATCCGTACACGGCGCGGCCTTTCCTTGAAAATCCGTGCACGTCCCGTTGCCCGAGACACCCGCCTGCGGCTGGGCACCACCGGTCGATGCCGGCGTCGACGAGCCAGACCCAGCGGTGACCGTGCAGCCCGCCGCGCTGCTCTGCTGACACTCGACGGAACTGAAACCATCGTCTGCAAAAGCCGCCGTCGCTCCGCCGACACCGACAATGACCGCGACGAACGCTGTGAACGCGATGCGATTCAGCATGAGCCGTCAGCTCCGACTGCCAGGTCCGTAACCTTCCACGAGCTGCCGTCGCGACGAACTGTTGCTGTCGTTGCGTGCCTTGAACCGGGCGTGTCGTTCTCCAACTTCCCCGTTTGCTCGACGTAGTTGAGCCAACGGGTGCCGTCGAGACAGTCGCGGATCATCACGACCGTGGGATCTTCGGCTGGAGTCGCGCTTGTGACCTCGGGGCTGGTACGCGGATCGCCCTTCACGACAATCCCGTGCTGCTTGTTTGCATACAGGCCGCGGACAAGCTGCGACAGCGCGTCGCTATCGGCGTGTTCCGCGAGTCGCGGCGATTGGTAGTCGGCCGTCTCCGCTGCCGCTGCCATGTCCGACCACATCGCGTTGTAGGCGGCGATCGCCTGCTTGCGCGCCGCCGGGGCCGAGACAGCTGAGGTCGACGTCGGCTTCACACGAGTCGACGAGGTCGCGGACTTCGCGGAGGAATCCGACCCGCCGCAGGCTGCAAGCATAAACAGCAAACCGAGGGAGGCGAACGTCCACCACCCCCGACACCGCCGCGTCGTACGCATCGCATGTATGGACGAGGAACGCGCGCCATTGTCACGACGCGCACCCGTGAGCGTGGCGACTAGCGCGACGAACCCAAGGTCGGCGCGATCTCCTGAAGATGCCGGGACGGGCCGTCTCCGCATGAAGACCTCCACCCGCACCAAGGATCCGGGGACCCCGGTCACGGACCTACCTGGAAGATCCAGTGCGGCTGCCACTGATCGTGGCAAGGGCCCGGAAGCTGGCCATGGCAGCGAAGCCAGCGCCCGTGCCGTACGACCCTGCCGCTGATACGGACTGTGCCCGCTTCGATGCGGGCTTGCGTGTTTCTCCCCACGCTAAGCACCCACGAAACGTCAGTACACGGCCGCTTTGCGTGACGACTGTCTGAACAGACACGGAAGGCCGCCTCGTGACGAGTGAGACCTATCGCACCGCTGCCACCTGTGCCGGGGTGGTCATGCCCCTGGATCGAGCGAACCGAGCGGAATCGCTGGACAGCCAAGCGGGTCAGCCAGCTTGAGCAACGACGCATGTCGGATGCGTGGTCTCTCGCCGGCAAACGACGACAGGAGCAAGGAGACGCCGAATGCTCGACTCACAAAGCTCGAATCAAGAACGACTCGTCTGGTCGGTCGAAGAGGCTGGTCGACGCTTGGGCATCTCCCGGGCCCACGCGTATGAACTCGTTGCTCGTGGCGACCTTCCCCATCTGCGTTTGGGGCGTCGACTCGTCATCCCGAAGCAGGCACTCGAATCACTACTTGCTGCAGGCGACGTCGCGTCGCCATAGCAGCTATGCCGAGCCTCGCTCGACGCGACCTCAGCAAGGCGGCGACCATGGCGCAGATTCTTCATCGACGAAGGTCACGCGTTTGACCTCGGTCTCGAGCGCGACAGTGCGCTCCAACCAGTCCGTATCGTCCCAACGCATGTACTCAAGACGAGTCTGAAAGGCGCGTCGGTACGACTCTGCGGCGACAGCGAGCGCAGCGAACAAGCCACGCGCACTCGAGTAGAGATAGCGGGTGTTCGCCTCCAACCCAGATGACGGGAGTGTCGCCATGTCGATGCTTTCGAGGAGCGCCCAGGCAACCCCGTGAGCTGCTCCCGAGTAGTACCCGTACATGCGGCGCGCGAACTCTGGCGGCATCGAACGGAAGAGGTGCCGCACGACCGCAGCATTCCCGGTCGATCCTCACCGACCGTGATCCTTCCGCCCTTATCAAATTTGAACGCAAGCGAACGCGCTGTGCACTCGTCACGTACAGCCGACCGGTACACCTCGACGGTGCTCCAGTCGCCAGTTGCTCGCGCCTGTTCGACGCGGCTGTAGAGGAGCTCTCCAACGGCTCGCGCAGCTCGCTGCTCGTAGCCAATCCCGGACTCAAGCAACCACGCTCCTCGCCCCGCGGCCTCGGCTGCTGCTCTGGCGAGAGCGAGGTGTCCGAAGACCGGACCCCGAAACTGCTCGGAGTCCGCAGAGACGCTCAAGACGGCACACAAGGTCAACACATGGTCCTCCGCTGCTGCCACACACATGCCCGCGATCGTCTGGGCGAGGTGCAGTGGGTCCGCGCTCCATGCGCCGGCGAACGAAGCTTCCGCCGCGAGCTCGCGCATCCCAGGCGAGTCAGCCGCGGGTGTCACACCGTTCGTACCATTGAGCTCTTGACCGCCGATGACAAGAGCCCGGACCGTTTCGCGTAGCGGCGAGACGACCTTGAGCATCTCGAGGCCTGTTGGGTCGTACGGCATGAGCCCCTCCTTACCCTTCGGTCCCTACTCGCTCGATCGCGGGCCAGAGAGATCGGTGCGCTTCGTGACCTCGGCAGAATTCGACCCTGAGGCGCCTCGACCTCGCCATCGAGAGCCCAGCTGACGACCCGAGATCCACTGCGCCAGATCCACCGCACACAGATCCATCGCGCCGCGTCCTAACGGATTGCTAACGCAGCTGCCCAGTACGGCAGGTGACTCCGTGTATCCAGAGGACGCGAAGAGTCGTGCTTCCTTGAGGCCATCTCACGAGGCAGACTGCTCGCGACGCTTCAGACCGGCGGGCTCAGGTTTCGGTCCTGGTTTGCGCAAGGACGCGACGAGTAGCGATGCCGCTCGCGCGCTCTTGCGGCTTCGGCCGCGACGTCGAGCGACAGTGCGCGGCGGCCAGAAGGATCGGGGAGTTGCAGGATTTCGGCGCATTAGCGTGCCGGATCCATGGCAGAGCTTCGAGTCGGGTTCACGATCCAGGAACGGCACTTCGCGCGAGGTGTCGGTGCGCTCCAAGATCTCAGCGAAGACCTCGAGCGAATGGGGGTCGATTTCGCGGCCGTTCTCGACCACCTTAGTTTCTGGGATGGTTCCGGATTCGACGCCATGATCAATGCCACGGCGCTCGCCGCAGCACATCCCAGGCTCCCGATACTGACCTCCGTGATGGTGCTCCCAATTCGACATCCGGTCACCGTGGCTCGTCAGGTGTCGTCGTTGTCGGTTTTCGCACCGGGTCGCCTTGTGCTTGGCGTGGGTGTTGGCGGTGAAGACCGCCACGAGATCTCCGCCGCTGGGATCGATCCCCGAACTCGGGGTCGCCGTATGGACGAGGCCCTGACAATCGTGCGCCAGCTTCTCAGTGGGGAAGCGGTCACATTCGACGGCGACTTCTTCACGATCAGCGACGTGACCATCAAGCCGGCGCCGGTAGAGCGCGTACGAATTCTTGTGGGAGGTCGCTCCGATATCGCGCTCATGCGCACAGCCCGTGCCGGCGAGGGCTGGCTCGGATTTGCCTGCTCACCTGCACGCTTCGCCCAAGGCCTCAAACTTGTCGCCGCCGAGGCAGAGCGCGTCGGTCGAGGCAACGTTGAATTCGAGCACGGCCTCGTTGTTTGGTGCGGATTTGGTGAGCCCGACGATGCCCGTGCACGTCTCAGAAAGGAAATGGAGTCCCTGTACAAGGTTCCCTTCGAGCGCTTCGCTCGATACTGCCCCTGCGGTAAGCCCGACGACGTAGCAGCCCAGCTCGTCGAGTACGTTTCCGGCGGATGTACGCGCTTTAGCATTATTCCGGTGGGCCAAGATCTCCAGCATGAACTCGACTCCGTTGCGACGGTACGAGCTGCGCTGACGACTCAATTTGCGCGGTAGCGCCTTTCTCGCTATCGATTTTAACCTGCATAGCCGATGGTTCACGATGTCGAGTCCCCTGGCGTCGAGCCACGGGCAGCCAAGCTGGATTCCGCCTAGACACTTTGCTAGTCGTCAGGGCGACCGCGCCGCCGTATCATCGGCAAAGAGCTGCGCGACGGTCGTCGCTGCGCTCGCGTCCAGTTCAGGCTGAACGTGGCTATAGATGTCGAGTGTGATGCCGGTTGTCGCGTGGCCGAGGCGCTCGCTAACAACTTTGGGGTGAATGCCCGCTTGAAGCGCAAGGGTCGCCCATGTGTGGCGCAGATCATGCAAGCGGATCTGGTTGACGCCTGCACGCCTCGCAGCCGAACCGAAGGCGCGGGTGAAGCGGTCCGGGTGCAGCGGCGCACCGAGTTGGTCGCAGAACACCAGGCCGGCGTCTTCCCATGCGTCTCCCGCGGCGATGCGCTCCTCAAGTTGACGCGCGCGATGCGACTTCAGCATCGCGACAGTCTCGGAATCGAGGGAGACAGTGCGTCGCGACCGCGCCGTCTTCGGCGACGACCACACCAACTCTCCGTCGACAACGCTCAACGCCCGATTGATCGTGACGCGGCCCGAACCGAGATCGACGTCTGACCACCGAAGGCCAAGGGCTTCGCCGCGACGCATTCCCGTCGTAGCGATCAGTCGGTACGCAGCTTCGTTGCGATCGCCCTGCATCGCCGCAAGGAACGTCCGCATCTCGGCGGCGTCCCACGTCGAGAGCTCCGGGCGTTGCGGGGTCGGAGGCTTCACCAGTGCGGCGACGTTGCGCTGCACCAGTCCGAAACGCTCAGCATCGGCGAGGCAGCGGCGTAGGGCGATGTGGACGTTGCGAACCGTCTTCGCCGCGAGCCCTCCGCCATAGCGGTGACCCTCCACGAGGAGCGATGCGTAGAGCTCCTCGACGTCGAGGGGTCGTAGTGATTGGAGCCGGACGCGGCCGAGCCGATCCTTCACTCTTCCGAGCCCATTTCGATAGTCCCGAAGCGTGGACGCTCGAATCTTCGGAGCGATGGTGACGAGCCATCGTTCGATCCACTCCCCGACTGTCTGAGGGTCGGGTGCGACGTGGGTGCCGTCGCCGACCGACCGGATGAGTTCGGACATGCCGTCTTCGGCAGCTCGCTTGGTGCGGAACCCACTTTTGGTCTGCTGGCGCCGGCGACCCGTGGCCTGGTCGCGGCCGACATCGACGACGTACGCCCAGCTCTTGCCGCGTCGATGCACATGACCTCGCACGAATGCGATGTTAGCAATCCGTTAGCAACGGGTGCACAAAACCGACGGAACACCTATGGACGCGGCCGCACTCAGCGGACATAAAATGCACGTTTCTGCAGGTCAGATCAGGTGCCCGGAGAGGGAGTCGAACCCCCACGCCCCTTGCGGGGCCGGCGGGTTTAAGCCGCCTGCGTCTACCGTTCCGCCATCCGGGCCGGGTGCCGCGAGGGTAGGCGAGACGCCGGAGATGGTCGCCGCTGATGCGTCCGTGGCTCGAACGCTCCTCGACCCCAGCGTGGTGATCGCGCACCGGGTGCAGGACTCCGTCGTGGACCCGGCGTCACGTCTCGTTGCGCGCCGTGACCCTCGTGGCGGTCGCGGCGGTCGCGGCGCTCAGCCTCGGCAACGCGATCTCCGGCGCGGAGTGGTGGCCGACCTGGTGAACGGCGAGGGCATCCGCGACGCGGGCAACCTGCTTGCCACCGGCGGCGCGATCTGGCTCGACGAACGTGATCGTGTTCTCGCTCTGGTATTGGCTGTTCGACCAGGGTGGGCCGTATGCCCGGGTTGACGCGCAGGACCCGTTCCCGGCGTTCATGTTCCCCAGATGGACAAGCCCGAGCTCGCGGTGCCGAACTGGAGACCCGAGTACGTCGACTACCTGTACGTCTCGTTCACCAACGCACTGGCGTTCAGTCCGACAGATGTGATGCCGTTGAAGCACTGGGCGAAGCTGACGATGCTCCTGCAGTCGCTGGTGTCGCTGATGATCGCGGTCCTGGCGATCGCACGGGCGGTCAACATCTTCGCCGGGTGATCAACGCCCGACCGGCGGCGAACAGGTTGGTGAATTCACGGCAAACTGGGGTGGCAGTCGTGGCACCGCATCGCGTTGACTGGTTGGACACCGCACCTCCGACGCTGCGAGGTCCACGATGCACACACTGATCGCCACCGCTCTCGACACCAGCACCTACTACCCCCCGGTCGACGACCTGCTCAGCGTCTACCTCGGGCAGAGCTGCGGCTCGCGCGCTCCCGAACCCTCGCGGCGCAACCCGGCGCTCGACTCGATCGACCTCTGGGACTACCTGGGCGACTTCGCCTGACGCCCGCGCGCCCGGTTCGCCCGCGCACCTGATGTGTCGGCGCGCCCGGTTCGTCGGCGCTCAGTCGTCGAAGCCCTCGTACTTGCGAAACTCGGCTTCGCCCATCTCGCCTTCGCCGTCGCTGTCGCCGTAGTCGCGCTGTCGCTTCATCGCGACGGCACCGGCGATCACGACGATCACGGCGAGCACCGCGAACACTCCGATTCCGATGTACATGCTCGGACCCTACGCCACGCGCCGCAGAACTGCTGCTTCACGAACTCGGACCGCTCCGGCAAGACGGCGTTGCAGTTCAGGGCGCGATCACCAGGTCCGCGATGAGTGCATCGACGAGCGTGAAGCGATATCGAAGATCGACGACCCCACCGGGGAAGTCACCCTCGAGCCGGTTGCGAACGACCCAGACATTGGCTGCGTCCTCGTGGGCATCAAGGAACGTACGCGTGTACGTGAACGCTGACGCCGCTCGCGTGAGCCAGGCGCGGATGGCGTCCAGGCCGGGGTAGTCGTTGCCGTCGTCAAGGACATGAGCGTCGGCTGCGAACGTGGAGATAGCCGCCTCGGTGTCACGACGATCCTGTGCTTCGAGGTAGCGATCGACGACATCCGGCGTCGCCGCGCCGTCACGATGTTCCATCCGTCCATTGTGCCCGGTCCGCAACCACGGTCACTCGCGAACGGTGAGCGAGGACGCGACCAACAGCAGCAGTGACCCCGTCGCGAGATACCGACGTGCGAGGTGCCGGCGCGCGACGGACTCCCGCATCAGGAGATGGTGGGAGTCGAGACCGAGCCGGCTCGCGGCTACAGGTTCCAGATCCGAGCCGCGTTGCCCTCCACCATGAGGTCGCGCTCCACCTCGGGCACGCCCTCGAACGTCTCCTCGATCACCGTGAGCGACTTCGGCCACGTCGACACCGGATGCGGGTAGTCGCTCGACCACAGCAGGTTCTGCGCACCGAGGACGTGACGGAGGTTGCGCACCGGGTCGGGCTCGTCGATGAACGTCATCGCCAGGTTGCGGTGGTAGTAGAAGCTCGGCAACTCGCCCTCGAGCACCGGGAACTCGTAGCCCTGACGCAGCACCATGTCGTCGAGGAACGCGACGTAGCCGGCGACCCACGCGAGCCCGGGTTCGACGAACACGATCTTGAGCTCGGGGTAGCGGGTGAGGATGCCGGTGAGCAGCCACATGCCGAGCGCCTCGCACGCCGACAGCGGCATGCACGACAGCGTCCACGCGAGGCGCGGCGTGGGATCGCGGTCGGCGAGCTGGTCGAGCGCGGTGTTCAGACCGATGTGGCAGCACACCGGCAGCCCGCTCGCGGAGATCGCGGCCCACATGCGGTCGTAACGCTCGTGGAAGTAGTCGGGCTGGCCGAGCTCGGCGGGGAACACCGGCAGCTGCAGCGACTTGCCCCCCATCGATGCGACCCGCTCGATCTCGGTGACCGCGAGGTCGATGTCGTGGATCGGCACCTGGTACGTGACGATCAGCCGCGACGGGTCGGCCGACGCGAAGTCGTGCAACGTGTCGTTGAACGCGCGCGTCGCTCCCGCGGCACCGGTGGGCAGCAGGTACAGGTATCGGTACGCGCTCACCTCGCAGTAGAGGACCTCGATGTCGACGCCGTCGACGTCCATGTCGCGCAGCCGTTCGTGCGGTTCGGCGTAGCCGGGTCGGTTCCACGACGCGTGACGGATCTCGTTGCCGCCCTGGTTGGCCTTGGCTGCGTTGCCGCCGAGCATCTCGCGGTACGCCTGCATCAGTGCCGCGTCGTACTCGTCGTGCAGGCGCGCTGCGAGGTGCGCCTTCACGTCGTCGTGCTGGACGCTGACGTGCGAGTCGGCGGAGATGATCCGTGAGGTCGCCATGTCACCATGATCCCACGGCCTGAGATTCCATATGGCCGAGTAGCGCCGCAGTCTCCCGGCGTGACAAAGTGAGACCAAACTGTAAACCTGGGGGGAACAACGATGGACGTCGCCGCGTCGATGGAGGCCGCGCAGGCCCAGACCGGACTGGACGACTACGGGCCTGAAGCCGATGCGATGGTCGAGGCACTGACCGTGCTCGTGCGGTCGGCGAACGACGAGGCCGACCTCTCCGAGCAGGGCGAGACGGTGTTCGGCGGCATGGTCGTGTCGCTGCTCACCCGCCGGCTCGAGATCGAGCACTGGTACGCGGAGCACCCCGAGATCGACGACCAGGAGATCGCGTCCGTGCTCTTCGGCGTCGGACTCCCCCGCACCGGGTCCACCGCGCTCAGCTACCTCCTGGCGCAAGACAAGTCGGTCCGCTCGTTGCGGATGTGGGAAGGCACCCAACCGACGCCGCCGCCCGAGCTCGAGGGTGAGGACGACGACCCGCGCTTCGTGGCGGCGAAGGAGGCGATGGGCATGATGAGCCTGGCGCCGCCCGAGCTGAAGTCGATGCTGCCGTCGTCGGCCGACGGCCCGTCGGAGTGCCTCGACCTGCTCAACCTGTCGTTCCGGTGCGCGATGCTCGACACCGTCGCCCAGACGCCCTCGTACGGCGAGTGGCTGATGGACTGCGACTACGGACCCGCGTACCGCTACCACCTGCGGGTGCTCAAGCTGTTGCAATGGCACCGCCCACCCAACCGCTGGCGGCTCAAGACCCCGGCGCACATGTTCGCCATCGACGCACTCGACGCCGTCTACCCCGACGCGCAGTTCGTGATCACCCACCGCGACCCGGCCAAGGTGATGGCGTCGGTGGCGAGCGTGGAGACGGCCGTCGTGCGCATGTACACCGGCAAGGCCGACCCGCTCTACTTCGGGAAGCACTGCGTCGACGACTGGGACCGCGCGCTGCGGCGGTTCCTCGCATTCCGCGACCGCGTGGGCGAAGACCGGTTCTACGACATCGCGTTCACCGACATGCAGACCGACCCGGTGGGCTCCGTGCGCGGTCTGTACGACTGGCTCGGCGAAGACCTCACGCCCGAGACTGCGGCGGCGATGCAGGCGTGGTGGGACGGCAGCCAGGAGGATCGCAGCTCAGGGGGCGGTCACCACTACACCCCCGAGGAGTTCGGTCTGAACGACGACGAGCTCCACACGCGCTTCGCGTACTACACCGAGCGCTTCCCCTTCGCGACCTGAACCAACCCCCGACCGCGGTCAGGCGGCCCGAGCGGTGGCCGGGATTGTGGCCAGCGCGGGCTCGGGCGCGTCGAGCGCGGCGGTGAGGCGGGCCCGGACCCGGGGAGCGTCGGCCGGAGGTACCTGGTTGGCCGCCAGCACGCCGTCGACCATGTCGGCCATCACCTCTGGGAACGGACGGCCCCGGAGCCGCACCGACACCACGGCACCCGCGGGGTAGCGCCGTATGGTGCGGGCCGCATCGGCGACCCGGGGCGGCGACCGGAACGCGGGCACACTCAGGCCCGCCTCGTGGGCGGCGGCGCCGAGGCGGCGCGCGGCGTCGGCGAAGCGGAGGGCGGGCAACTCGATGATGGTCTCGGTGACGGTCCGGTCGTTCACGGTCACCAGCATCGCACGCGGGTGTGACAGTTATCCCCGCCCGTCCGCCACCCCCATCCGCCACCATGGGGCGCACCAGTGATGCCGAGACGACCGACCGGACGAACCTACGACCGCGAGATCGCCCGCCTGGCGGTGCCCGCCCTGGGCGCGCTGGCGGCCGAACCGCTGTACCTCCTCGCCGACACCGCCATCGTCGGTCACCTCGGCACCCGCCCGCTGGCGGGCCTGGCCGTCGCCGGATCGGTGCTCACGGCCGCGTTCAGCGTCTTCAACTTCTTGGCGTACAGCACGACCGCCGGCGTCGCCCGCCAGCTCGGCGCCGGACGTCGCAGGGATGCGGCCGAGAGCGGGGTCGACGGATGCTGGCTCGCGGTGGGTCTCGGGCTGATGCTCACGGTGCTCGGCCTCGCCCTCGCGCCCGTGATCGTCGACGTGATGGGCGCGTCGGCGAGCGTGACGCCCCTCGCGGTGACCTACCTGCGCATCAGCATCCTCGGCGCGCCGGCACTGCTGCTCGCGCTGGCGGGCGCGGGCTACCTCCGCGGCATGCAGGACACCAAGACCACGCTCGTGATCGCGGTGCTCGCCAACGCCGTCAACCTGCTCGTCGAGCTGCTGTTCGTGTACACGCTCGACCTCGGCATCGCGGGCTCGGCGTGGGGCACCGTGCTCGCGCAGTACGGCGCCGCGATCGCGTACCTCGTGATCGTGGCGCGCGCGGGGCGGCGCGCCGACGCGTCGCTCCGGCCGCGACCCGCGGGCGTGCGCGCGAACGCGTCCGTCGGCAGCCGGCTGGTGGTGCGGACCGCGTCGTTGATCCTCGCGCTGCTCACCACGACCGCCATCGCCTCACGCATCAGCGACGACGCGGTCGCCGCGCACCAGATCTGCATGCAGGTGTTCCTGTTCCTCGCGCTCTCCCTCGACGCGCTCGCGATCGCCGGCCAGGCGATGGTCGGGCGATTCCTCGGCGCGTCGAGCACGCACGACGCGCGCGCCGTCGGACGACGCCTGCTCGAGCTCGGCGTGGTCGTGGGCGTGCTGTTCGGCCTCGCGGTCGTGCTGCTGCGCCCGTGGCTGGCGGGCGCGTTCACCAACGACGCCGGCGTGCGCCACCTCGTGCTGGAGGTGCTCTGGATCGTCGCCGCACTGCAGCCGGTGGCAGCAGTCGTG
Source organism: Acidimicrobiia bacterium (assembly GCA_036502765.1). Classification (GTDB taxonomy): domain Bacteria; phylum Actinomycetota; class Acidimicrobiia; order IMCC26256; family DASPTH01; genus DASUAS01. The sequence continues at coordinate 29,735 of DASXXX010000328.1, forward strand.
TTCGTGCTCGATGGCGTGCTCATCGGCGCGGGGGATGCCGGGTACCTGGCCGTCGCGATGCTGGTGGCCACGATCGGCGTGTACCTCCCCGCCGCGCTGCTCGTCGCCGTGCTCGACGGCGGGCTGCTGTGGCTCTGGGGCGCGCTCGCGCTGTGGATGGTGGCCCGCTTCGTGGGCATGGCCGGCCGCTTCCGCACGACCCACTGGGAGGTCGAGGGCGCCACGCGCGCCTGAGCCTCGGCGGCAGTACCGTTCGTGGGTGCCCGCGTCTCCGGAACCGTCTCCCGAGAAGGCGCTGCATCTCGTCGGTGACGACGCCGACGCGACGCCTCCGGTCGCGCCCGCCGCAGACGAAGCGCCGCTCGACGAGCTGTTGCGCGTCGACGCGTGGGGCCGGAGCGAGGCCGTGCGCGCGCTCGCCCGCACCCTCTACGAACCCGTCTACCGCCACTGGTTGCGGGCCGAGTGGGACGGCCTCGAGCACGTCCCGCTCGAAGGCGGCGCGCTGCTCATCGCCAACCACGCGGGCGCGATCCCGTCGGACGCGCCGGTGGTGATGCACGGCATCGAGACCGAGCTCCTGCGGCCGGTCTACGGCCTGGCCGAGAACCTGTTCCGCCGACTCCCGGTGCTGGGCACGCTGTGGTCGCGCGCGGGCGGCGTCCCCGCGCACCCCGACAACGCGTACCGGCTCCTGCACGACGAGGGCCAACTCGTGCTCGTGTTCCCCGAGGGCACCAAGGCCACCGGCAAGCTCGTGCG
>DASXXX010000329.1:0-2729 GCA_036502765.1 Acidimicrobiia bacterium
GGGATGGAAGCGGAAGCCGAGCTCCTGCGCGGCGCGGATCTCGGCGGTGATGAGGTCGCCGCCGTCGCGCGGGTGCACGTAGAGGTGGTCGGTCGACGTCGTGCAGCCGCCCAGCGCGAGCTCGGCGAGCCCGATCCACGCCGACACGTACGCCGCCTCTTCGTCGAGCAGTGCCCAACGCGGGTACAGCGTCGTGAGCCACTCGAACAGCGTGCCGTTGACGGCGGGGCGGTAGCTCCGGGTGAGGTTCTGGTAGATGTGGTGGTGCGTGTTGATCAAACCGGGTGTGACCAGACAGCCGTCGGCGCGCAGCACCCGCCGGGCCTCGGGCGGTGGGCTGGCGCCGTCGCCGAGCGAGTGGACGAAGCCACCGTCGATCGCGACCCAGCCGCCGCTCAGCTCGCGGCGCTCGTCGTCGACCGTGGCCACGAGCTCGGCCCCGGTCACGAGCAGATCGACGACGAACGCGTCAGTGGTGTCCATGGGTGCATCGGAGCGCGTGCGCGGGCAGGGAGTCAACCTCGGCGGACATCGTTCACGCAGCCGTGACACGGCGGTAAAGCCCGCGTCAACAGATTGTTGAAGATGGGAAGCATGCGCACGACGCTGCCCGTGCACCCGATCGATCTCGAGCCGTTCCGCGCCGGTGGGCCCGGTGCGCGCCACGACGTCGCGCACCTGCTCGACGCCGCGTGTCGCGACACCGGCTTCCTCGTGGTCACCGGCCACGGCATCCCGCAGGCCACGTGCGACGGCGCGCTCGATGCGTTCGCCGCCTTCTTCGACCGCCCCGAGCAGGAGAAGCGGGCGGTGGTGGTCGAGGATCCCTCCGCCAACCGCGGCTACAGCGCGCTGGGGCAGGAGGGCCTCTCGTACAGCCGGGGCGAGGAGAGCCCACGCGACCTGTTCGAGGCGTTCAACCTCGGCAGCGAGGACACCCACGACGAGTACCACGAGCGCCACCGCTCCTTCTACGCGCCGAACCGGTGGCCGAACGAACCCGGCCACCTGCGCGACGCGTGGCGCGAATACGACCGCGCCGTCACCGAACTGGCCGACACCATCCTGCAGGCGATGGCACTCGCGCTCGACCTGCCCGAGCAGTGGTTCGTCGAACGCTGCGAGCACGCGATCATCACGACGCGCGCGATCAACTACGAGCGCCGCGCCGACACGCCCGATCCGGTCGACGGCCAGATGCGCATGGGCGCACACACCGACTACGGCATCCTCACGGTGCTGCTCGCCGACGACGTGCCCGGCTTGCAGGTCTTCCGCGACGGCGTGTGGCACGACGTGTCGACACCGCGCGGCGCGTTCGTGTGCAACCTCGGCGACATGTTGGCCCGTTGGACCAACGACCGCTGGATCTCCACGCTGCACCGCGTGGTCCCGCCGCCCCTCGACAGCACCGGCGCGGTGCGCCGGCGGTCGATCGCCCGCTTCCTCGACTGCCCGCCCGACCTCGTGGTCGAGACCATCGCGTCGTGCATCGACGACGAGCATCCGCCCCGCTACGAGCCGGTCAACGCCGGCGAGTGGCTGCGCGCGAAGGTGTTGGGCAGCCGTGCGCTCCAATTGAACGAAACCGACGACACCAGCGTGTCCGGAGGAATGACGTGAGCACCACCACCCGCAGCGCGCTCGCCCGTGAGGTCGGCGTGTTCAGCCCCTCGAACCTCGCCAGCTCCGATGGAGAGGGCCTCGATCCGTTCTTCGAGGAGCACGGCTTCGCGATCATCCGCGGGCTCTACACCGAGGAGCAGCTCCAGGAGCTCGAGATCGAGCTCGAGCGCCAGCAGCAGCGACTGCTCGTGGGCGAGCTCCCGATCGAGTGCGGCACCGTCATCCTCGACGATCCCGACGCGGTGATCGACGGCGAGGCGTTCGCGCACTATGTGTGCCACCTCACCGAGGTGTCGGAGATCGCGCGCGCTGCCGTGCTGCAGCCGAGCGTCGTCGACGCGGTGACCCGTCTCCTCGGACCCGACCGGTGGTTGCTGGAGGACGACCGCTTCGGCGTCGTGTACCAGGACGCCCGTCCCGGGGATCAGTCGGGGTACTCGCGCATCGGCTGGCACTCCGATCACCAGTCGGGCCCCACCCTCGACATCTGGCCGTCGGTGGCGTTCACCATCCACGTCGACGCGACGTCACCGCGCAACGGCTTCCTGCGCATCCTCCCGGGTTCGCATCTCGGCGGCACCGATGACATGCCGCTCGGCTTCGAGCACGTGCCCGGCGAGATGGCCGTCTACTGCGAGCGCGGCGACGTGCTGCTCCACCACTCCGACCTGTGGCACAGCGCGGCCCGCGCCACCGACGACGGCGAGGGTGCGATCCGCCGCCACGTGCGCGGCGGGTGGTACGGCGGCACCAGGCTCGCGCCGAACCACGGCCTCGACGACTTCGTCAAGAACGCTGCCCGCTGACCGCCGGCGGCTGACCGACCTCCGCTGACCGAGCTGTGGCCGGGCTGGTGGCCGAACCGCAGTTCCGCCGCCACGACGTTCCGTCGCCGGCGCGGGCGCGGATCGCCACGATGCTGCGTGCGCTGCCGGCCGCACGCGACCAGACGCTCGAGCAGAAGCGAGCCGGCATCGACGCGGTCGCCACCCACGGGCTCGACGCGCTGGGCGTCGAACGGCACTGGCAAGAGCTCCCCGTGGCTGCCGAATGGCTCCTCGTGCGCCGGCGCGAGCACGACATGGTGACCGTCTACCTCCATG
>DASXXX010000330.1:0-4466 GCA_036502765.1 Acidimicrobiia bacterium
ATCCGCTTTCCGCCGACCTCGACCACCAGGCCACGAACGGACAGCACGAAAAGAACTCCAGAAATTGCGGGCGGGGTCGATCATTCTCGCGCGCGCGGCATGCAGAAGTGCCGTCCTAGCCTGAATCGATGCGAATGACGACCGAGGATCTCCTCCCGAAGCCCACGTGGCGAGGCCGGATCCACCTCGTCGCCTTCCTGGTTTCCATTCCCGCGGGGCTCGCCCTGGTCCTGCTCAGCGAGGGCGTCTCGGCCCACGTCGGCGCCGCGATCTTCGCCGTGTCACTGGTGGGGCTGTTCGGCGTCAGCGCCATCTACCACACCGGCAATTGGGCTCCGGACGTGAAGGCCCGCCTGCGCCGCATGGACCACGCGATGATCTTCGTGCTCATCGCCGGCTCGTACACCCCGCTCATGCTGCTCGCCCTCCAACCCGCGTGGGGCATCTCGCTGCTCGCCATCGTCTGGACGGTGGCGGTGGTCGGCGTGACCCTGGCCCTGGCCCGGTTCGGGGCCCTCAACCGGCTGGGCGGCTACCTCTACATCGGCATGGGCTGGATCGTCGTGATCGCCCTGCCCGCGGTGGTCACCTCACTGAGCTCGTCCGAGCTCGCGCTGCTCTTCGCGGGCGGTGTGCTCTACACCGTCGGAGCAATCGGGCTCCGGTTGAATCGCCCGAACCCGCGGCCGTTGGTGTTCGGCTACCACGAGGTGTGGCACGCCATGACGGTGGCGGCGGCGGCGTGCCACTTCACGCTCGTTGCGATGCTCGTGCGCGCCTGACCCGCCGGGTCCGGGAAATCTTGGTTTGAAATCGTCCCGATCGGGGACACTCCACCCCATGAGCGTCGCGGAGCTCCTTTCCGACGTACTCGGTGACAATGTCCCGGTCGCGTTCCGTGCCTACGACGGTTCGACCTTCGGTCCGTCGGACGCTCGAACGACGATCGTCGTGCGCTCTCCCGACGCCCTCCGCCGCATCGTCACCGCGCCCGACGAGCTCGGCTTCGGACGGGCCTACGTCGCCGGTGAGCTCGAAGTCGACGGCGACATGTTCGACGTCATGGCCGTCGCCAACTACATCGAGGAGCTCCGCCTGGGCCCCCGCCAGATCGCGGCGGCGGCAAAGCTCGTGGGCTGGAAAGGCCTGAAGCCGCTGGCGCCGCCCCCCGAGGAGGCTCGGCTCCACGGCCGCCGTCACTCGCGCGCGCGCGACGCGGCGGCGATCGCCCATCACTACGACGTGTCGAACGCGTTCTACGAGATGGTGCTCGGACCGTCGCTGACCTACTCCTGCGCGGTCTGGCTCGACGGCGCCACGACGCTCGAGGACGCGCAGGCGAACAAGTACGAGCTCATCTGCCGCAAGCTCGGGCTCGAACCGGGCATGCGGCTGCTCGACGTCGGGTGCGGGTGGGGCGGCATGTTGCTGCACGCGGCCGAGCATCACGGCGTCGAAGCCGTCGGGGTCACGCTCTCGCGCCCGCAGGCCGACCTCGCGCGCAAGCGCGTGGCCGAGCAGGGGTTGAGCGACCGCATCGACGTCCGCTTCGCCGACTTCCGCGACGTGACCGACGGTCCGTACGACGCGATCAGCTCCATCGGGATGTTCGAGCACGTCGGGCTGTCGGAGCTCGACGCGTACTTCGAGCGCTGTCGCGCGTTGCTCCGGGCCGAGGGTCGGCTGCTCAACCACGGCATCAGCCGACCGCACCATGCGGGCAAGAAGCACCACCATCGCTGGGCGCCGAACTTCCTGGGCCGGAACTTCACCGAGCGCTACGTCTTCCCCGACGGTGAGCTCCACGAGATCGGCAACGTCGTGTCGGCCATCCAACGCGCCGGCTTCGAGGCCCGTCACATGGAGAGCCTGCGCGAGCACTACGCGCTCACACTGCGCGCCTGGGTCCGCAACCTCGAGGCGCACTGGGACGAGGCGGTCGCCGAGGTCGGGCCGGGACGCGCTCGCGTCTGGCGCCTGTACATGGCTGCCGCCGCCATGGGCTTCGAGCACGACGACAACCAGATCCACCAGGTGCTCGCCACCGCCACCACGGGGGGCGCCAGCGGCATGCCCCTCCGGCCCCACTTCACCTGACCACCGGGCGCGTTAATGTCCGCTCCTTAACGCACTCCTGGAGGTCGACCGGTGAAGTTCGCGCTCTTCTACGAGATCCCGGTGGCGAAGCCGTGGACGCCGGGCAAGGAGCACCAGGCGTACAAGGACACGCTCGAACAGGCGATCCTCGGCGACCAGATGGGCTTCCACGCCTTCTGGACCGTCGAGCACCACTTCCTCGAGGAGTACTCGCACTGCTCGAACCCCGAGGTGCTCTACGGCGCCGTCGCGGCGCGCACGAAGAACATCCGCATCGGGTACGGCGTGCGTCTCCTCCCGGCGCCGTACAACCACCCGATCCGCACCGCCGAGTCGGTCGCGGTGCTCGACCTGATCTCCGACGGACGCGTCGACTTCGGCACCGGCCGGTCGTCCACACGCGCCGAGCTCGAGGGCTTCAACGTCGATCCCGACCAGACCCGCGCCATGTGGCGCGAGGCGCTCGGTCACATCGTCGGCGCGTGGACCGAGGACGAATACCAGGCGCAGGGTGAGTACTGGCAGATGGGTGCGCCGCGGCGCGTCATCCCGAAGCCGTTGCAACAACCCCACCCGCCGATCTTCGGCGCCACCAGCAGCCTCCCCGGCCACGAGGAGATCGGTCAGCGCGGCATCGGCCTCTGCTCGTTCACCGTGGGCCTGCCGCCGGAGCAACTGGCCGAGAACATCGCGATGTACCGCAAGGGACTTGCCGCGTGCACGCAACCCGCGGGCAAGTTCGTCAACGACACCGCGGCCACGTTCACGATGGTGCTGTGCGCGCCGACCAACGAGGAAGCCACCGAAGTCGCGCGCGAATCGTTCGAGTGGTACCCGAAGTACGGCGGCGGCCTGATCGCGTCGGTCGCCGAGTGGCAGGAAGAGCGCGGCATCACCGGTGACGCGCTCGGTACGTACCAGTACACGGGCGACACGCTGAAGCACAAGCGTGACGGTGCCCTGGGTCAACTCACCATCGACTACCTGCGCGACTCCGGCTCCGCGGTCATGGGTGATCCCGACGCGTGCATCGCCGCGGCCAAGCGCTACGAAGCGGTCGGGTGCGACCTGCTGCTGTGCCTGGTGAACCCGTACAAGATCCCGCACGAGAGCGTCATGCAGACCATCGAGCTCATGGGCAAGCACGTGCTCCCGGAGTTCAAGTGAGGTCGGTCAAGTGAGCGACGGCGGGCGCCTGAACGAGAAGGTCGCGCTGATCACGGGCGCGGCGTCGGGGCTCGGACTGGCGACGGTCGAGCGCTTCGCGAAGGAGGGCGCGGTCGTGGTGGGTGCCGACGTCACCGCCGCGGAGGGCGTATGCGAGCTCGACGTGCGCGATGAAGTCGCCGTGAGCGCGTTGGTCGACGCCATCGTCGCGGAGCACGGTCGTCTCGATGTGGTGGTGAACTACGCGGGCGTCGCCGGCGGTGGACCGGTGCACATGGTCGACGCCGACGACTGGGACCGCGTGCTCGACGTCAACCTCAAGGGCACGTTCCTCGTCAACAAGCACGCGCTGCGCCCGATGCTCGAGCAGAAGTCGGGCAGCATCGTCAACATCGCCAGCGTCGAAGGTCTCCAGGGCACGGAGGGCGGCAGCTCGTACAACGCGTCGAAGGGCGCGGTCGTCATGCTCACGAAGAACATGGCCATCGACTACGGACGCGCCGGCATCCGCGTGAACGCCATCTGCCCCGGCTTCATCGACACCCCGATGTTCCGGGCGGTCATGGGCAGCGAGCACATGACCCAGTTCCGCGAGGAGTACCGCGAGGACCACATGCTGGGGCGGTTCGGGCGGCCCGAGGAGATCGCGGCGGCCGCCCTCTTCCTGGCGTCGGACGACGCGTCGTTCGTCACCGGCGTGGCGCTGCCCGTCGACGGCGGCTACCTCGCTGGCACGCGCACCGGTTTGAGTGATCTCATGGGAATCGGTTGACCTTCGAGAAGGAGCGTCCAATGCCCAAGTTCCGCTTCAACCACATGGAGCTCTCGTTCGAGAAGGGGACGTTGACCCAGCAGTTCCGCGACGAGGTCGACGCGTTCTACGGCGATGTGCTCGGGTGGCGCACGCTCGACACCGAGGTGGTCGGCCAGCTGTGCCACCTCCTCCTCCCCGACGACGGCCAGTTCATCCTGCTCGCCGAGGGCAAGGAGCCGATCTCCTCGCCGGGGTACGACCACCTCGGGTTGTTGATGGACACGCGCGAGGAGGTCGACGCGATCCGCGAGGAGTGCCAGCGGTTCGCGGAGAAGGACGACCGCATGCGCCTCAAGATCTACGACGATCTCGTCTCACCTACAGTGACCACGCACGCGTTCTACGTGAAGTATCTGCTGCCGATCTGGTTCGACGTCCAGTGCATCGA
>DASXXX010000331.1:0-31432 GCA_036502765.1 Acidimicrobiia bacterium
CCGGGTGATCTCGATGAGCAGCATGGGCCCCGTCGGACGATCCTCGCGATATTGACCGTACTTCGCGGCCAGCAGGTCGACTGCGTCCTCGCGCGCGCTGCCGTGCTCGATCACCCGGCCACGCCCCGAGATCCGTACCCACCACAACAATGACCAGTCGTCGTCGTAGTAATCGACCATCAACTGAACATCTGGCGTCCGACGCACGTTCTCCAGTCGCTTCAGCTGCAACGTCCGCTTCGGCTTCTCGTCGACGACCGACACCACTTGATCACCGGACATCGCAAAACAGATCGGTACGACGTGCGGCCGCCCGTTCGCATCCACCGACGCCAGTCGCCCAACGCGCGCCGCGGCGACCCTCCGTCGTGCCTGTTCTTCAATCATCCGGACCTCATGGGCGAGTGTGCGGTTGTCGACTTGATCTTCTGTTTCGATTTACGCCGCTTCGCCGTCGGGGCTGGCCAGGACCACTGCATAGCCGTGCGGGTCGCGTAGCCACAGCTCGCGATGGGCAGGTCCGCCCGGCCCCTCGGGCGGGTTTCGCACGGGACCCAGCTCGATCTCGGCTCCAAGTTCTCGGGCCCGAGCCACAGCCGCGTCGAAGTCTTCAACTTCGAACCACAGCAATACTCCATGGCCCCAAGGCCGGACGTCGGGCTCGCCCAGCGAACCGTGGTGGTGCTCGACTTCCCAGCGATGCAGCTGAAGGACGAGCCGCCCGTCGCCGTCGACGAGCCGTTCATAGTCGGGTCCACCGTGGTCGCTCTGCGCCCCGAGGAGATGCTGAAACCATTCGCTCGAGGACTCGACGTCGTCGACGGCAAGGAGTGGCTGTGGGCGCATGACTCGACGGTAGCAACGGCCAGACAGCGCATGCACGCGAACCACGACGGACGTCCGAGCACCACTTGAGCAACGCGGTCCCGGCGAACGAGAGCGCGATTCGTGGCGCCCGCTCGGGATACTTCTCGTAACGATTGCTTGACGGTCGCGTGTCCCTCGTGCACGGATCCGAGGCCGGCCTCAGGCGGAGTGCGCGGTGCTCATGAGTCTGCCGATGTTCTCCGGCGCGAAGAAGTCGATCGGCGACACGGTTCCCGCGGTGATGCTGACGAACATGTTCATGGCGTCTTGGTTGCCGCACATCGCGCCGAGGAGTTGCTGCATCTCGGGCGGCGGTGGCTCCATCGTGGCGAGTTGGGTCGTGAACTCGTAGATCGGCAGCGCGTTGGTGTCGCGCGTCTGGTGGTAATCGGCCATTGCGTCGGGGTACGCGCGCTCGCCGGTGAAGGCTGCGTCGAGTGCGTCGGTGCAGAGTTCGGCGTCGTGGAATGCGTCGCTGATCCCTTGCGCGGTGATGGGATCCTTGTTGTACCCAGCATCGCCTACGAGCGCCCACCCGGGGCCGTACGGTTTGCGGAAGTAGTTGGGCACTGCGCCGCCGGCGAACCGTTCCTCGCGCTTGGCGCCACGGACCTGCTCCGCGAAGGCGGGCGCGAGCTCGAGAGTTTTCAGGTAGTTGGCCTCGACGTCGGACTTGTAGGCGGTCGATTCTGCGTTCGGCCAGCCGACGACGAGGAGTGTCAGTTCGTCGTTCGTGGGGAAGGCAGCCCAGCCGCGGTCGGGCCGGACCGTGGTCGAGAAGCTGTCGATCGGGAGGCCGCTCCAGTAGGTGTAGTAGGCCCACATCAGCATGGGCTTCTCGTTGTACTGCTCGGCGCGAACAGCCTTGGCGACCTGCGAGTTGCGACCGTCGGCGCCGATCACTACACGCGCGAGTTCCGTCACCGACTTGCCGTCGTCGCCGTGGCCCCGGATGCCCACCACCGTGCCGTCCTCGATCACGACCTCTTCGAGGCTGAAGTGCTCGCGCACCTCGGCGCCGGCGCGCGAGGCCGCGTCGACGAGGATCTTGTCGAGCACGGTGCGGCGCGGTGCGTACGCGATCGCGATCCCCTCGCTCGGCCGCGGGTTTCCGCTGATCGTGATGGGGCCGAAGTCGACGGAGTATGTGTCGACGGGCGGGCAGTTCGACTCGATCACCTGGTCGAGGAGTCCCCATCGGTGCAGTGCAGCCACGCCGGGAGCGTGGATGAAGTGCGTCGACACCGTGTCGCTCGGGAACGACGCCCGATCGATCACGAGCACCCGGAACCCTTTGCGGGCAAGCAACATCGCTGTCGGTGATCCTGCGCAGCGTGCCCCGACGATGATCGCGTCATAGCTGTCGGTCATCTCTCGTTCCTCCGGCTCGGTGTCCACTCATCATGAGTCGGTTGAGCGACGAGCGCATCGGGCAAGTCCCCTATTCGGTGCCTTGTTTGACACGGGTGGCGTAGGCGGCGGCCTCGGCCCGGCTGCGCAGGCCGAGCTTGGCGAGCACGTTGCCGACGTGGTGCTCGACTGTCTTGCGGCTGATGAAGAGGCGCTCCGCGATCTCGGGGTTCGAGAGACCGTGCCCGAGGAGCTCGAGCACCTCGGCCTCGCGTTTGGTCAGGGTCCCGTCGCCGCTCCCGCCAGTCGTCGGCCGAGCTCCCAGTGATCGCAACAGTGCCGCCGCCTGGTCCGCGTGTCGGGCCGCTTGCAGCTTCTCGAAAGCGGCGAGGGCGGCGCGGGCTTCGGCCATGGCCACTTCGGGCTGGGTGTCGACGAGCGCGTTCGCCAGCTCGAAGCGCGAGTGCGCGAGTTCCATGGGCAGCTGGGCGCGGTCGAATCCCGCGAGAGCTTCTCGGAGGCAGGTGCGCGGCTCGCCGGTGCCGGTCGCGAGGCAGAGGCGACCGCGAGCGAGTGCGGCGCACGCGTGCGGGTAGTCGCTCGGGTGGAGATCCGCGCACGCGATCAACAGCTGCACGGTGTTCTCCGCCGCGTCGAGATCTCTCGCTGCGATGTGCACGTCGACCAGCAGCATCAGAAGGGGGACAACCGCCGAGCTCGCGAGGTCGGCCTGGTCGAGTGTGCGCTCGAGGGTCTCCTTGGCGCGCGCGGTCTCTCCCTTCGAGAGTTGGATCGCCGCCAGCGGACGCGTTGCGTCTTCGTGACCGTCGAGACCTTCGAGGAGTTGCTCGGCCTCCTCGAAGCGACCTTGGCGCACGCGGAGGTCAGCGAGTCGGGCGAGGGCTCCGCCGCGCAGCGTGCGGTGCCCGAGCCCCCACAAGCGTACGGCGTCAGTGAGCGTGGCGTCGGCTTCGGGCCAGCGTCCGGCCGCGGTGAGTACGCCGCCGTAATGCGTGCGGCAGAACGCCGACACCGCGGGAAGATTGCGTCTCGCCGCGATCGCCTCGCCGATCCGGATCCACTGATCGGCGCGCGAGACGTCCTGGGCGCGTTCGCACGCCGCGAAGAGCTGACAGAAGATCTCCTGCAGCACGCAGAAGTCGTCGACGTCGCTGCCTGCTACCGCGGCGAGTGCCTCGTCGAGCAGCGTCATCCCCTCCTCGGTCTGGTCCGCGTGTACGAGACTGGAACCGAGGTAGGCCAGCGCGACGAATTCGAGATCGCTGTCGTCCCAACGTCGACCGGCTTCGAGCGCCGTTCGGAACCGCTCGTGCTTCTGCTCGCGGTCGCTTTCGAACATGCCGGCGTTGAGCGCTACCCATCCGGCTTCGGCCGACGCGTTGTCGTCGCCGAGCAGGGATTGGGCGCGTGCGATCCAGCCGCCCATGACCGCACGGTCGCCATTGATCGTTCCATGCATGTAGGCGAGCGTGCGCGCGACGCGGACCGCGCCGATCTGGTCGTCGCCTTCTTGGTAAGCCGCGTACGCGCGTTCCCATTCCGCGATCGCGGGCTGGAAGTCGAGCTCGATGTACGAGCAGCGAGCTAGGCCTTCGAGCACTTGACCCGACTGCGGCACAGCACCGACGGCTGCGAACGCGCTGCGCGCGGATGCCGTATCGCCCGAGCGAAGCGCGGCCCGGCCCTCCTCGAGCAAGGACTCGACCCGGTCCGTCACATCGGGATCATGGCACGACATGGGTCGAACCGGACGGTCCGCGGCGGCGTCAACGCCCGGTAACGCGCTGCAGCGACTACTTGCAGCATCGCCAAAGTGCCGATCGGGGACGCGCCAGATTGCCCTGTCCGGCGCGCCCGTGCGGCACATGTGGCGTACTGCTGTGCCCATCGTCGCTCTATGGTCATTCCCGTGGTCGAGCGCGCAGTGGGAGATGTTCCCGGTCAGCCTCGTCGTCTCTGGGTCACGTTCCAGACCGGCATGCCGCCAGTCTTCGGCAACACGGGCGGCTACCTCGGCGACGTGATCCTCTCTGGCTGCGGCGTCACTGGGCTCGACGAAGAAGACTGCTGGCGACGCGTCCGTGGCGTCTTCGGAGAGCGGCCACTCCCAGAGGTTCGCGATGTCGTGCTGGACATTGATGTGAGCACGCTCGACCCGGACCGCGTACTTTCCGGTATCGGTAATCCGGCTGTCCTCGGCGTTTGGTTTCCGCGCACCATCGCCTGACCGCGGCTGCCGAGCGGCAGTTCTGGCGCGACGAGAGTCGCCGTACACTCCCTTCGTGCTGAGCCGCAGGCAGAAGATCGGCCTCGTCTGTTTCGCCTTCTACGTCGTGCTCGCTGCGGGCCTGGCGGTCGCGCAGTTCGCAGCGGGGGCATGGGTTCAGGGCACCGCGTGGTCCGCATCGGCAGTGGGTTTCGCGGCGGCGTACGGAATCACGGTCGCGCGCATCCGGCGCGCGTAGCTGAAGTTCTGGCGCGAGCTCCGGCTCGTACCGATCGATGGCTGCCCACGGTAGAACTACGGTCGCGGGTATGGAGGAATTGGTTCGTCCGCACAGCGAAGACGCGCTCCAGGAGTACCTCGCCCGTATGGGCCTCAGCGACGGGCGAGTCAAGCAGCAGCCGCTCAGGGAGGCGCTCCGGTCCATCGTCGGGTTCTGCGACCACGACCAGGAGCGGCTGCGCGATGACACGCTCTTGCAGGCGATTCGCGCGATTGCCGAACGAGCCCTCGAAAGCGAATCTGATCGAGAGCCAAGCTGACTCGCCGAGCCGACAGTGCGGCAGTTCTGGCGCATCGGGTTAGTTGCCGAACACCGACGGATTCGTAGCGGTCGCTGGTCGAGAAGTGCGCCGCGCAAGAACGAGCGTGGCGATCACCAGAGCAGCGGCGATCACGTCGTATGCAACCCACGCCAAGGCGACACCGTCGTAACGATCCACAAGTACGGCTGCACCTGCGGCCTGCAGGCCGAACATCGCGGCGAGCAGCCAGGTGGCGACGCCGCCCGGACGGCGGAACGCGAAACTCACGAGTACAAGGTCGACTGCGGTCCAGAGAACGAACGTGAATGGATTGTTGATGTGCCAATCGAAGAACGGGATCAGCACGAGAGCGGCGGCACACGGCAGCACGATGACGAACACAAGGAGCACACGGAGCAGGGCGAGCCATCGCTCCACCGTCGAGCCGTCAACGCGTGGTTCGGCCACGCCACGCATATTGCCTGCTCCGGCGAAGCCAGTGCGGCAGTTCTGGCGCGCCGGCCCTAAGGCGTCATGCGGCGGCGCATCTCCTTGGCGCCTTCGCGATAGGGATCAAAGTTCTTCTCGGTGACGAGCCCGGTCGTCTCAGGCGTCCAGTTGCGCGCCTGGATCCCTACGACGCTGTTGCCGACGATCGCTTGCGCGACCCAATGCTCCCCCTCACTGAGCACCGCGAAGTCCACGAGATCGTGATCGACCGTGAGGGAAGCGCGTTCCCAGAGCGCGGTGGGGTCGTCCGCCTCCACCCCGTCGCGCGGGAACACGCTCCGACGAACGTCGTCTCGCAGCACGCCGGTCTGCCGCCAGAGATGGTCGACCTGAGTACGCGCCAACATGAAGGCGTCCATCGTCGCTGCGCTCGTCGGATCGCCGATCAGATCGAAAGCAGGGACGCGCGTCTCGACGTGAATCTCGGGCTGCTTCAGGTCGCGAACGTCTTCGCCGAACGCCAACGTCAGGCTCGTTGTCCGATCGCCATTCCCGCCGTGTCCGTCGAAGCGTCGGAGTCCGCGCCAACGATGGTCAAGCGCGAAGGGAAGAAAGGTTGCCCGCGTGAAGGCTCCCAACGTTCGGGCATCGATATCGCGGAATAGTTCCTCGCCTCGCGCGATGTCTGTCGGAGAGGGACTCGGGTTCGCAACTGCCACTAGACGAGTGAACGTCGCGCCATGGCCGCACTCGACACAACGAATGTGCGATTCGTCGAGCTGCTCGAAGGTCGTTGAGCCGCATACGTGACACAGCATCGACAGCGGATCGGGACCAGGCTCGGATGCATCAGGCACCCGGGCATGATGCCTGATCCGGCGAAGCCAGTGCGGCAGTTATGGCGTAGGCGGCCCAACCTCTCGCTCGCCTTCGGCGGTGGTGATCACTGGCACGGGACTGGCGTCACGACCAATCTCCGCCAAGAACGCATTGTTCTGCAGATGGGCTGGTACGTCACCAACCCGTACCGCGGTCACCTCGTCAGCGACGATGCCACACACGCGGACTCCGCGATCGTTGGACGAGTTGAGCACGATCGCGCCGTGCTCGCGAAGCACCCAACGGAAGCTCCCGCAGGACGCACCGCCGCCGTCGTGGCGGATCATGAGATACAGGTGGTCGTCACTGCCATTGCCGATGAGCACTATGCAGTCGCCAAGCTCGACGGCAACGCGAACGCGTTCCAATCGCTGCTCAGCCAAGCGCTTCAGCGACGGCTGAGATTCCACCGCTCGGCGGTCGGCGTCCACTTCTGGGCGATCCAGCACCGAGACGCGCTCGCCGGGAGGTCTGTCAGCCTCTCTCATCAAACGCATATTGCCCGCACTGCGCTCGCGCCACCAGCATCAACGTCGCGACAGAACGTCACGACGCCGAGCGGCAGTTCTCGCGCTTGAAGGCTGCCAACGAATCGGGCCTGCCGGAGCAGCCACACAGTCGCTGGTCGATACTGCTGCACCGCCTGGAAGACATGCGCCATCGACGAGTTGTCTTTGCCCGATCGGATCGTGAAGTTGGACCACGGTCGGAACCCGACCGTTTCCGGGACAGGCGTAGTTGCCGGGAGGCATCGCCTCCACCATGAAAGTGACAACGACCTGCGCGGCATCTTCGTGGATGCTCGGTTGCTGGACGGTGCCGATTACGCCGCCGCTGCAGCTCAGCCGAACGACGTCAGCAGTGAACTCCGTCGATGCAGCGGACACCGCGCTGTTGCGGTCAATGAACCAGGCTGCGGCTTGGTCGAGCTTCGGGATTCGACGACCGGTGGTTGCATCGATGATTCGACGCTTTCCGAGCGGAGACTTGAGCGTGACAGGTACGGACCGCAGACACAGATTCGACGTCGCCGTGGATACAACTCGAATGCGCACCGCGGCGCGTGTTTCCGTCACGTGCGCCACGGGGGTATCCGATGGGCACCCAGCGCCCACTACAAGATGACGGCTGTCGACGACTGCGACATTGACCGCGGGATGCGCGGTGCGACCTCGGCTTGAATTCGCTGCAGTGGCGGATGCGACCAACGAGCCGCAGCCGAGAAGGATGCAGGCCACCAGTGTGAGCGACTTCGGAAGCACGCTCATCTGACGACGATTGGGACGGTCTGGTTCCCCACGGCAAGCAACTATTTCGGAACTAGCACCCGCACAGAATGCCCGGTCCGCGCACGCCAGTGCGGCAGTTCTGGCGCAGCTCAGCGTTCCTGAACGGTGCTTCGCGGACGTGCGAACGAGCACCGATGAGAACGGTCAACAGTACGAGTCTGTTCGGATATGACCGAGATCTTTGCGACCGGAATTCAGATGGGCGAGTCGCCACGCTGGCACGACGGCAGGTTCTGGATGTGCGATTGGATCGCCGGCGAGGTGCTGGTGTTCGACGCCGACGGGAGCCGCGAGGTTGTCGCGCGGGTGAAGGGGTTGCCGTTCTCGATCGACTGGCTTCCCGACGGCCGGCTCATCGCCACCACGCACGGTGGAGTGACGACAGGTTCGGACCTGGAGCCGTACGGCGCGACTGGGCAGCCGTTCAACGAGATCGTCGTCGACGCGGCGAGCCGGGCGTGGGTGAACATGCCCGGCTCGATGCCGTGGGAGGAACCGAAGCCGGGGATCGTGGCGGTGGTGCTGCCCGATGGCAGCAGTCGTCAGGTTGCCGGCAACGTCTGGTTTCCCAATGGGATGGTCGTCCTCGGTGACGACACGCTGGTGCTCGCCGAGTCGCACGCCGACCGGCTGACCGCGTGGACGATCACTGAATCCGGTGAATTGGTCAACCGTCGGGTCTGGGCCGACCTCGGACCGGGTTCCGCCCCGGATGGGATCTGCGCGGACGCCGAAGGCGCGATCTGGTACGCCAGCGTTCCCGGACAGCGCTGTTCTCGCGTCGCCGAGGGCGGCGACGTGTTGGACACCATCCATGCGGACCGCGGTTGCTTCGCGTGCATGCTCGGCGGCGAAGACGGTCGCACACTGTTCATCGTGGCCAACCACTACACGGACCTCGGCGCCTCGGACGGCATCGTGCTGACCCAACCCGTCGCAGCCCCGCACGCCGGCCGACCGTGAACATGCACGGCACAGCGCGCCAGTGCGGCAGATATGGCGCGTCCAACGGACTCGACGTCGACCCGAGCGAGGAGACCCCAGCCCGCCCGGCGTGCGGCTATATGCCCGCGCAGATCAAGGCGGACGGCGTTGTCGTCAGTGAGTCCGATCGGCCACGCCGCGACCGTCGAGGTCGTCCCGTCGAGTGGGTCGCCAGACGGGAGTGACCACTGGCTCGGCGAAGCCGGGCCGATGGATGACTTGCTGTAGTTCGAGAACGGCGTCGCGGTCGTTGACAGGCCTGTCGATGGTAACCAGGCGTTCGCGTGGCCAGCCGACAAGTTCACAGCCGTGTTCCTCGGCCCATCGAGCGAAATCGGCGTACACCTCGACGAACGTCTCGAATCGAACATCGGCAACGACGACGCTCACGGCTTCGTCGACGGCGGCGAGATCCGCAACTCGGGCGGGGGAGGGAACCTCTTCCACCGTCGACGCGATGGGTACCGCGGCGTACGCCATGAGATCGCCCGCATCCGGATCACCCAGGAAGAAGTCGAACGGCGGGCCTACGACATCGATGTTGTGTTCGGCGAGGAGCGTGACCAGGTGCGCGTACGCGGGTTCGAGTATCGGCCGGAGCGCATCCGGTTCCCAGCTCCGGGCTGGCCCTCCAAGCACAGCTACGTGTTCGACGGGAAGTGGTTTTATCGAGATCTCATAATTCGGCATAGTGCCTTCCTTGTCGATCATTCGAAGCCGCGTCTCGATCCTCGCCAACCGGTCGCGTTGAGCTCCGAGGTCCGTCTCGACCTGTGCTCGGCGGAGCATCAACATTCCGCGCAGCTCATCGGCAGTGACCTCCGCGATGAGCAGCTCGATCTGATCGAGCGAAAACCCGAGGTCCTTCAACGCGACGATCCGACTTAGGCGCGCGAGCTGCGCCGCCGAGTACCACCGATAGCCAGTGGCCGGATCGACCACCGCCGGAACCAGCAACCCGAGATCGTGGTAGTGGCGCAGGGTCGCCACCGATACCGACCCGACACGAGCGAACTCGCCAATCCTCAGCATGCCGAACCAACAATGCACCCTCATCCAACAAGAGAGTCAAGCCCCACACCCACCGAATCGGGAGCGTGATCGCCGCCGCACACCGCGGCCTCCTGCTCGGGTGATGCGTGGTTCGTTCGAACCCTCTCCTGGCCAGATCTGCGACCAGTCGCGGTTGTCCGCACCCCGGAGACGACCGTCGCACTGGATGTCCTGACGCGACTGACCCGTCCGAAGCCGGGCCGTGCCAGTGCGGCAGTTCTGGCGTGCGCTCACTCACTCAGAGTCTGGGCTCAGCTGAACGGTGGAAGGGCCAGCCCTTCGTCAGGTAGAGGTCGACGATCACCGTGGCGATCACGACGATGACCGCTATCACGATCTCTTCCAGCACCGAAACCGCCAGGTCATCGGGCTCCACGTAGACATTGCTCCAGAGGAATGCCTCCGGGATGGCGAGAGGTCTGCGCGCTCAGGGAATGTTGTCGGGCGTCACGACTGTCGCGAGCGCCTTCCAGATCACCGGCGCCGGCGTCGCTCCGCCAGTGGCGATGTCGGAGTTGGTCATCACCACGATCGTCACGTCGCCCTTCGGCAGGTACGCGAGTTGCGCGTTGAACCCGGGGATGTCGCCGTCGTGCGCCAGCCAGCCGTTGTCCCGGCCCAGTGCGAACAGGTACTCCTCGCGCGGCGGCCTCTTCGATGCCGGGTTGCCCTTCAGCCGCTCGGCCTGCCCCTTCTTGGTGAGGGTCGCGCCGGTACCGACGGCCTTCGCCCACGTCATCACGTCAGCGAGGTTCGACTGCATCTGCCCAGCCATCGCCGCGAACGTGGGGCTCCAGGTGGTCGCGTCGACCGGTTGACCGTCGGAGGTGGTCAGCTGGTCGGTGTAGCCGTGCCACGACGGCGTGGGCATCGTGGCGGCGTCCGGGAAGCTGGTGGCGTGCAGCTTCAGCGGATCGAGGATGCGCTGCTGGAGCACCTGGTTGTACGGCTGGTTCCTGAGCTGCTCGACGATCATCCCGAGCATCACGAAGTTGGTGTTGGAGTAGAAGAAGCCGTCGCCCGGCGCGAACTTTCTGGGAGAAGCAACGCCGGCGTCGATCAGCTCCTCGGGTGTCCACGCTCCCTCGGGGTCCGCGAAATACTTCGACGTGAGCGCGTCGTCGGCGGTGTAGCTGTTGATACCGCTGCTCATGTCGCCCAGCATGCGAACTGTGATCTGGTCCGCCAACGGGACGTCGGGGAACCACTTGTCGATGGTGTCGTCGAGGCTGAGCTTGCCCTCGTCGACGAGCTGCATGATCAACGTGCCGGTGAACGTCTTGGTGACGGAGCCGACGCGGGTGTACCCGTTCTGCGCGACCGGTGCCTGTGTCGTGGTGTCGCTGACTCCGCGCGTCGCCTTCCAGGTCTGGTTGCCCACGCGTACGCCGACGATCGCGCCAGGCGCGTCCACTTGCTTCATCGCGTCGTCGAGCGCCTGCTCGAGCTGCTTGCGGGTGGCCGAGTCGAGCGTCGGCTTCGCCGCGGTCGCGGCGGACACCGACGACAGCGCCACACCCGACAGCGCCATACCGACCGCAAGAGTCATCGAGCACACACCACGGCGAAGTCGCACGTTCATAGCCAATCCCCTCGTTGGAACCACGGACGTTAGGGGATTCCACCACTCCGTCACGCGACCGGCGGACCGAGGGATCGCCGCGTGATTCCCAGGCCAATCCCCGGAGTACCACACCGATCAGGGACGCGCCATGACGCGCACTGCACACGCTCGTTGCCAACTCGCGTGGGGCGACGCGTAGGAAAATCGGACGTTCTTGCAGCCGGGTCTCGCCGAGCTGGCTCGACGCGCCAGATTGCCCTGATAGAGGATCGCGTGCAGCCAGTGCGGCAGTTATGGCGTCGGGCTACCGCCGCATCTGCCACTCGGGATCGGCTTCATAGAACGCGTCCACAATGTCGGTCGGATGGCAACCTCGCTGCGATCACACTGTCTCTCTCGGCATCGGCTGTGCGTACCCCACGCAATGCCCCCGCCGTGCGCTGGAGTGACCTTCGCCTCGTAGAGGTCGCCGACGCGAGTGATCACGAGCGACATGCGAACATGATGGTCCACGCGGGCCAGTGCGGTAGATGCGGCCTAGCCGGAGGGCGGGCACGCGAGCAGGCGAATCCTGTGAGGACCAAATGTCGGTGATTGGCCACCGGCTAGGAGGGCGCTGAATGGGCATGCGTGTGCGAGCGTTGCTCGGTATCGCTGTCGCTGTGATCGTGGTCACCGCAGCCTGCGCCGAGTCGCCCAACGCCGCCAACGAGCCTGGTGGCACTGCGGCGCAAGTACCGGGCAACCTGTCGAGCCCACCGGTTCCGCTGACCGATCCAACAATCGCACTGCGCGGCGTGGGCGATCGCTACCTCTTTCTTCGATCGAGTCAACAGGCCGCAGTGTTCGATCTTGTCGACCAGACATGGACCGAGTTGCCCACTCCCCCGAAGCTCCAGAACGTGTCTCTGGGAAGCGTTGGCTCAACAGTCATCCTCGTTGGACTCGACTGTGCACCAGCGTGCGCGCAAGACGTGCCCGCACCCGTTGCCGCCGCATCGCTCGATCTCCACGCCGATGCGCCCTCGTGGACGACCTCGCAGCTCCCCGTCGGACCACAACAGGCAGACAGCTTCGGTGCCGCTGCCGTCGGCGAACTCGATGGCGAGTTTCTGTACTACATCAACCTCGATCTCGTGACCGTGTCGCCACGGCTCAAAGCACAGAAGCTGCCACTCCCTCCGACGCACGCGTATCGGTTCTGCGCCGTCGGTTCAGCCGTGCAAGCGCTCGCCGTCAGCGCGGAAGCGGCGAATCTGCCCGAGTTCCAGCAGGTCACCGATCCGAGAGGCACCTCGATGCTGGTGCAGGCCGAAGCCGCCGGCGCGCGCACGTCCTGGCAACCACTACCGAACTCGGAGACCGCAACGCTCGCCGCACCCAATCCGTTCTTCAGCGGGATCATGTGTGGTTCGCATGGCTTCGTGCTCGTGCTCGGTGACCAAGGCTACGAATGGGACGGCCAGAGTTGGATCGGACGCCCGATCACGACGTCCATCTACGGCATCACGGAGAGTGTGCTCACCGCCGACGGCAAACTCGTGGCGTCCGGCACCGACCTCGTCGTCCTTGCGGACGGCGCTTGGAGCAACGTCAGGGTGACGGATCAACTTCCGGGAGTCCCCCCGCCGATCCTGCGGATCACGGCTGTCGGCAAATCGATCGTCGTCTACGACAGCCCACGGGGACCAAATGAGTCTGGCGAGCTGAAACTCGTGAACATCTGAAGCGCCGTCTCTGAAGCTCGCGCCGGCATGGCTATAGCTAGAGACCGCGGCTGCGTAATCGGCGCACACACTCGGGAGCGCGTGACCAGTCGGAGCGAAGAGCAAGGATCGCGGTACTGACCGCTGCGCAGACTGCAAGGACCGGCACGAGGATCGCGACCACAGGAAACCGCGATCCGCGTTTCGGATCGCACCGCGCCAGAATGCCCGGTCCGGCGCACGCCAGTGCGGCAGTTATGGACGCCGAATCCGAAGCTCCAACCGCCACACCTTGCCTTCTGGTTCTACGATCCCGGCATGGTTTGGGCGATGGTTGCTTTCTGCGCGGTAGCCCTGCTCGTGATCTTCGCGACGATGAGGAAGGGCACGGCCTCGATTGCACTCGGATCATTGATGCTCGCCGGGACAGTGGCGAGTCTTGATCGGGCGACATCGTTCTCGATTGCCTACAGCTTCATTCTGGGAGCCGTCGTACTGCTCTGGGGTGTTTCCTACAAGCTCGAGGCCCGCTACCTCACCCCCGCGAAGACCACAGACTGACCGACCTTCCGCGAGCGGGAGTTCATCCAACCTGACCGCAGGCAGCATGCGGGCTCGGCGACGCAGTGCATTCAGTTCTGGCGCGCCGCTAGTCGGCTTGCAACGGCACGCGGATCGGTTCGTCGGTCTGCATCCCTGGACCGACGACATAGAGCGTGGTGGCGTCAGGCGGCACCGTTGACTCCCACTCGTACGTGCTGCGGTGCTGCGACTGCGTCCCGCCCCCACCACCACCGAGAGGCACGTACTGGGTGCCGATGTCGTCGGAGAGAAGCCACAAAGGTCGAGTCGGTGGAATCGGTTCGCCAGGCGGAAGAAACTCCGGAAGTTGCTCGGCGGCGTGCAGCACGACGCCACGTTCCCAGAGTTCCAGCGCGGTGACGTACAAGATTCCACCCGTGGGCAGTTCGACCGCTTGACCGACCGCGATCACACGCACGAGCGATCCCCAAGACAGACTCACCCTCGCATACTGCCGCATGTCACGAATGCAGTGCGGCAGTTATGCAGTTCTGTCGAGTTGCGCTTCGAGCCGGTCGCGAGAGCGAAGTGCCGTCAGGCGGCGGCAAGGTGCGCTTCGAGCACGTCGAGCGCCTCGATGTGACGACCCTCAAGCTCGAGCTCGGCGAACCGATCTACTGCGCGCTCGTGGGCGACGAGATCCGCGAGCACCGGGTCGTCCGGCACGCCGATCGCCCGCAGCCGCTCGAACTTGGCGAGGAACAAAGGCAGCGCGCTGCGGAGCGCCGCGAGGAAGGCCGGCCAGTCGTCGCCGCCGGCACCTTCTGCCAGCTGGATTCCGTCCCGCGTCGCGCCTTCCGCATCAGCGTCTAAACCGGCGGCATCTACGAGGTCACGCAGCCTTGCCGCGGTCCGCGCCTCGATCCGCTGCAGCGCCTGGAGCCGCTCGCGTCGCCGACCGTCCGACGTCGCGTCGGCCATCGCGCCGAACAGCGCCGCGCCGACCACCTCGCCGCGGTACGCGTCCAGGAGGAGCTCGTCGTACTCGATCATGATGACCTCGTCGACCGGGTGAATGCCTGGATGATGGCACGCGCGGCGCCGGACCGCGCACCGAACGACGAAGGCGCACTAGGCGGGCAGCGAAATTCGGTAGAGCTCGGCCGCGTTGGTGCCGAGCAGCTTGCGGCGCACGTCCGGCTCCACGTCGGCGAGCTGCTCCGCCGCGCGCTCCAACTCGCGAGCCGCCGGCATGGGCCAACGGCTGCGCAATCAGCGCCCACAAGGTCGAGGACATCGTTTGACTGAGACGAAGGATTGCGCTCGACCCGCAACTGACCGACACCCCGCCCGGGTCGAGCAAACGTGCCGATCGTCAACTGATCCGCGCAACCCCCAACTCTGCGGCGTGAGAGTCAAGCCATCAGACCGGGATCCCTACCGCGAGAACTCGAACAGCACGGCGGCGGTTTCAGGTGGTCATCGCAACGCTTCGTCGAGTGCTTGTGATGGTGACCGCCAGCCGAGGGTTTGTCGAGGCCTGTCGTTGAGTTCGGCGGCGACTGCGTCGAGGTCGGCCTGGGTGTAGTGCGCGATCTCGGTGCGCTTCGGGAAGTATTGGCGCAACAACCCGTTGGTGTTCTCGTTCGATCCGCGCTGCCAAGGGCTGCGCGGATCGCAGAAGTAGACGGGGATATCGGTGGTGATGGTGAAGCGCGCGTGCGCGGCCATCTCTTTGCCCTGGTCCCAGGTGAGCGATCGACGGAGCTGGTCGGGCAGCTCGGTGATCTTCGAAGCGAGCGCGTCGGCGACGACGTCAGCGGAGTGCCCGTTCGGCAGGGCGACCAACATCACGAAGCGGCTCTTGCGTTCCACGAGGGTCGCCATCGCGTGCATACGTTTGCCCATGAGCAGGTCGCCTTCCCAGTGGCCGGGAACGGCACGGTCGTTCGCTTCAGCGGGCCGCTCTCGAATGTTGAGCGTGGCCCGCAACTGGCCCTGACCGTTCATCACCGAGTGGCCACGCGGCCGGCGAGTCGTGTGCTTGGAACGCAGAAAGCGAGTCAGTTCCTTGCGTAACGCGCCGCGTGCCTGCACGAACAACGACAGATAGATCGTCTCGTGCGACACGCGCATCTCCAGGTCGTGGGGGAACTCGCCCACCAGCCAACCCCGAGATCTGTTGCGGTGACCACCGCAGCTCGAGCTTCGACTCGACGACGGCCCGCAACCGCGGACACGCCGCCAACTTCGCGACCTTCGGGCGCCGAGCTCGAGCCAACGAAGCTCGATCCGCCGTGCACGCCCGATAACGACGCGCGTCACCGTTGCGGGTGACCTCACGCGCGATGGTCGACGGCGAGCGCCCCAACCGTCGCGCGATAGAACGACGCGACTCACCCGCCGCCAGTCCGCGCGAGATCTCCTCACGTTCACGCGGCGACAACCGCAACAGCGAACGAACCGGCTCCACCGGCGCCGGCCGCCTCAGCCTTTGGAGATGACCCCAGACCGACCGATGGTGACGACCGATCTGCTGACCAATCAGCCGGCTCGGCAACCCCATCGCTGAGAGCCGGACGATCTCTTCCTTCTCACGCTCCGACAACCCCTCCACGCCACACCTCCACGCCGACAGACCATCATCGACGAGGTGTTGCGTTCATGCCCTGAGATCACAGCAGTTATGGCGCGCTTGGAATGTTCGTGTTCTCTAGACGCCGTTACACAACACGTCGATGTGCACGACGTTGTTCGTCCTGCTGATGCTCACTGGTGTACTGGGTGCGAGGCCGCCGCTCGTGGTCCCAACACACTCGCTATGTCCCTCGAAGTAGTGCGGGCTGAGTCCGGTGATGACGTACCGACCGGGCGTCGGCACGTACATGGTGAACTGTCCGTCCTCGTCCGTTTGGACTGAGCAGCGGAACGTGCTCGGCGAAACGGCGGTCGCTGTCACTAGGCCCTGCATGGGGACACTCTCGGCAGCGCTCAGGAACATCCTGCCGCGGATCTGAGACCTGTGCGCCTTCGTGCTCGCGCGCATATCCGCACACGCTTCTTGACCTTTCGGGATCGCACGTCCGGTTGTCGCATCGATGATTCGACGCGTTCCGAGTGGCGAATCGAGCGTGATGCGTACGCTGCCCGTCAGGCAGAACGCGTGGCTGTCGGTGTAGACGACACGGATGCGTACCGCGGTGCGCGTCTCGGTGACATCGGCTGCTGGTGTGTCGTCGGGACATCCAGCACCGACGACGAGGTGTCGGTTGTCGACCGCGTAGACGTAGTCCGCGGCGTGCGCAGTGCGCTCAGCTGGCGTCCCAGAGGGTTGCCTTGTTGGCGGAGGTGAGGTGGATACCGACTGCGCCGGAGGAACCCGTACCGACTGGCTGCCATCGTCACCCGTCGCGAGGGCGAGCACCACGACAAGCACGATAACTGTGGCGACGATCGCTACCGCCACGAGCGGACCCTTCGAGCGGCGACGAGGCGCAATGAACGCACGAAGCGCGTCGACCTCCGCCAGCGTGAGCGGCGGCGCGCCGTTGTCAACTAGCTCACGGATCCGCACATCGAGCCCACTAGACATGATCACGAACCTCCAATGCCCGACGCAGTCGCGCCAGTCCGCGCTCGGCATGGGTCTGCACAGTCGGCACCCGAATGCCCGTCACCTCAGCTACCTCGGCAAGCTGCCAACCGAATCCGTGCACCAACATCACGGCAAGTCGTTGACGCTCCGATAGCTCGCTCAGCGCATTTGCCAAACCGGGCTCGAACCAGATGTCACCCGCCTGAGCTGGCACGTCGAACACCGGCGGATGCTTCCGGGCACGCGTTCGGCTCTGCCCCACCCGATACAGGTATCCCAACGGATTGCGCATACCTCGAACCTTGTCCCAGCGCTCCCACCCATACGCCAGTGCCTCCGCCGCTGCCTCGCGACCTCGCTCCAGGCCATATGCAGCCACCAGCGCACGACGAAGGCGCGGCTCAGCCGTCTCGAAGAACGACTCGAAGGTCTCCGCGCGATCGTCGCTCACTACACAAGTAGAGCCGTGAAGCGCTCGCTGTTATGACAGATTCGTGCGCCAAAGAACAACGACACCCGCACCACACTGCCCAGCTGGAAGAGGCCGGTGCGGCAGTTCTGTGTGGTCTCCGCCGTCGTCCTTAAGCTGGTGGCCATGCGGGGTAGGGCGACGAGTCTGGTAGCAGCGGGCGTCCTCGTGAGCTGTCTTGGACTCGCCGCATGTAGCGGCGACGGAAACGTGGTGCTTCCGTCGGACACGAAGCCGAAGCACCCGGCATCAACGCTGAAGGGCAACCCTTCGAGCTGTGCCGAGGTTCTTGCCACGACCACTACAGGAGCAGGCCCGGTGCTTCTTTGCACCGAAGCGCGAGGATGACCGCTGCGAGAGCAGTGCGGCAGTTAGGGCGCGGTCACCGGGGGCGTGGTTGCGGTGTTCCGACTACGTCGCTTCCGACCTAGAGCTGCGCCTGCGCCCGCTGCGAGTGCAGCCTCCGCGACGATCAGCGCCGAGAACACGACCACCATCCCTAACGCATCACCATGAGCACCGAACGACGTAACCCGAGTCACGTACACGCCAAAGATGATCGCAGTGCTGGCGGTCGCAGTGATCACGAGGACGCTTCGTGGCGCATCTGTAAACCTCGCCACGAACCCGACGCCGACTCCCAAGATCAGCGGTGGGAAGAAGATGAACGCCGTGAAGTCCGGTATCCACCAAACGGCAATCCCAAGCGCCGCCACGATCAGAGCGCCGACCACCCCGTTCCTCTGGTTCGATTCCATCAGGTCGTGGGCGTCACGGGCACCGCGCTCTGCGAGCTGCCGCTAAAGGGCAAACGGCAGTCCGCCACCTTCCACTTGCCGTCGTGTCGCTTGAAGGTCACCCAGTTGTAGTTGCCCATCACTGCCGCCGGGTCGTACTCGACCTCTGCTTCACCACTCGTGGCCGTCACGTTCCGTACTTGTGCACCTTGAATCTTGACTCTCTTCAGAGGTCGACCCATGCGTTTGCGCCCACGGTGCCCGCAGCTTCTTCAGGGCTGCTGCCTTCTCTGCGGGGCTCGCGTCGGCTTGTTTCGTCGCAGCGCATTCCGGCCCTTGATACCTGTTGATGTCGTCCACGGTTCCTGTGAGCCAAGCATTTGCGTTTGCGATCGCCGTTGCCTTCAACGTCCTCGTAGCTGTCGGGGTGGCCGCCGAATCCGCTACCGCTGAGCCGCCAAGCGCCGTTGGAATGAACACGAGGCCAGCTAGCCCGAAGAGAGCCGCGACTTGACATGCGATACGTCGTTGAGTGGATGCAGATACCAGAAGCACAGATACATGATGCCCGCTCTGGAGCGAATAACGCGTGCCCGTTGGCAGCGGGATACGGTTCGGTCCGTGAGCGACCGCTATGAGATCAGCGCACTCGTGTACCGCTACGCGGAGCTCCTCGACGGCGGTGACCTCGACGGCGTAACCGACATGTTCGCCGATGCGACCTGGCGTTCGGCCGCAACCGGCGCGGCGCTCACGACGCGCGAAGACGTGCGCGCGGTCTACGAGAACGTGATCCTCTACGACGGCGTGCCCCGCACCCGTCACCTGATGGACAACCTGATCATCGATCTCGTCGACGGCGCCGACGAAGCATCCGGGCGCTGCTACTACACCGTGTTGCAAGGCGGCGAGCCCGGCACGCCGATCGCGCCGATCCTCTCCGGTCGCTACCTCGACCGCTACCGCCGGGGACCGAACGGCTGGCAGTTCGCCGACCGCGAGTTCCACATCAACCTCGTCGGCGATCTCTCGCGCCACTTCCGCAGCTGACGGCGCGCGACCGCGTCAGCCGAAGACGGAGATCAGCAGCGGGTTGAAGATGTCGGCGCGCTCCCACTGGAGGAAGTGGCCCGCACCGGGGATCAGCAACGGGCCGATCCGATCGGTGAACGCGCGCTCGCAGAACATCACGAAGTCGTCGTCGACGACATGGTCGTCGGTGCCGTAGAGCAGCAGCGTCGGGACGTCGACGGTGCCCGCGAGCAACGGCGGTTCCGTCATCGGCCGACCGTGCGCGAGTTGGTACGCCGACCAGCCGGCGCGGAGCCGGGCTTCGTCGGCGAACGGTTCGGTCATGAAGTCGAGCTCGGCGCGTCCGAACGTGCCCGGCGAGGCCCACAGCCGGCTCGTGTACATCCCCGCGATCCACTGGCGCCGCGCCGCCTCGGTCGGCAGCATCGCCGCGAGCTCCTCGGGCCGTGCGCCCTGCAGCTCGCGGTAGTCACCGGTCGGGCCTTCGCGCAACGCGCTCATCGAGCCGTAGTCGAGCCCCGCGGCGGCGTACTCGTCGATCGCCGCCGGCGGCACCGTGTTGAAGAAGCAGAACCGTTCGACGAAGCCGCCGAAGCGGTGCACCAGGTCGACGCCGACGACACCGCCGATGTCACCACCCGCGACCAGACACCGCTCGTGGCCGAGGACGTCGTGCACGAGCGCGTGCACGTCGCGCGAGTACACCGCGAGGTCGTACACGTCGTCGGCCGAGAGGTCGCTGTCGCCGTAGCCGCGCAGGTCGGGCGCGATGACCTCGAAGCCAGCTGCCGCGAGCGGCGCGATGTTGCGCCACCAGATCCGCTTGGTCTCCGGGTAGCCGTGGAGCAGCAGCAACGGCGTGCCACCCACACCCTCGTGCACGTACGCCAGCGCGAGTTCGTCGCGCACGACCGCGCGGTGGATGGTGAACGCGTCGGGCGCGGGCGTCTCGGGCTGCGGCGGACGGAACCGCGGGTCGTAGGTCAGGTCACGCCATCTCGACGTCGCGGCGAAGGCGCGTGAGCACCAACGTCGTGATCTTCCACTGACCGTCGACGAGCTCGTAGGTCTCGGTGTAGTGACCCCAGCCGGTGAGGCTCTTCACCCCGAGCGGTGAGCCTTCGGGCATCTGGAGGAAGTCCTGCATGGCCCAGATCCCGCGCGCGGTCGTGGGTGACGTGATCTCGATCTCGGGCATGTGGCCGTGGTGCGCGGTGACCACCGGGCCGACGGATCCCTCGACGAACTGCCGGATCTCCGGCGCGCCGGTGACCACCTCGATGTTCGGTGCCTCCTGCGTGGTGTCCATGGTCGCGTCGTCGGCGAACACGGCCTGGAAACCGTCCCAGTCCTTGGTGTCCATGCACCGGAAGTACCTGGCCTTGAGCTTCTTGATCAGCTCGATCGCGTCGAGCTCGTCGTGGGTCGCCATCACGGCCTCCAGGGTCGGGGCCAGTCGTCGGCCCGGAACTGCGCGTCCATCCCGCCGTCGCAGAAGACGATCGATCCGCAGAAGAAGCGTCCGTTCGGACCGAGCAGGTACTCGAGCAGTGCCGCGATCTCCTCGGGCCGACCGTTGCGACCGAGCGGCGACTTGAAGCCGTCGATCAGCGGACCGACGGTCGGGTGGTCACGCCCTTCTTGGAGCAGCGGGGTCTCGATCGCGCCGGGCGCGACCGCGTTGAGCGTGATGCCGGCACCGGCCCACTCGGGTGTGGGCGCGTGACGACGCACCCACCAGCTCAGCGCGGTCTTCGTCACCGGGTAGGTGCTGAGCGACTCGCCATCACCCGCGAGCGCACGCGTCGCCTCTTCGTCGCCCTCGAGGCAGCTGGCGATGAGGTCTTCGTCGAGACCGGGCTGGCACGTCGTCGAGTTGGAGCTGATCGCGATCGCGGCCGCGTCGGTGCCCTGCGCGAGCAATGGCTGCAAGCCTGCGAGCAGTTCGACGGTGCCGTAGTAGTTCACCGAGATCAGCAACGACGCCGGACGTTCGGGCAGACCCGCGAGTCCCGCCAACGTGACCAACCCGTCGAGCGCGCCTCCCGACAGCTTGGTGACACGCTCGATCGCTTCCGTGCGTCCGGCCCGTGTGCCGAGGTCGGCTTCGACGTCCGCATTGCGGAGGTCGACGCCGATGACGCGGTCGCCCGCCGCGGTGAGGCGCTCGCTGAGCGCGGCCCCCATCCCCGACGCCGACCCGGTGATGGCGATGGTTCTCATGCTGGCGTGCTCACTGGCTCATGCACTCCCGTCGATCTTCTGCGGCAACGAACTGGCCCGGATCTCCTCGGCGAAGCGGTAGTCGAAGGGCACGATCACCTGGAACGGCGCGTCGAGCAGTACCTCGGTGTCGTCGCCGTACGGTGCCGCAGCACGCGCGGCGCGGGTCACCGCCACCGGGTCACCTTCGAGCAGGTACAGGTCGAGGTCGAGCGACGGGTCGTTGATCGAACGGTGCCCGAGGACTGCATGCACACCGTCGACACTCACCGCCGTCGCGGCGATCGAGTCGCGCGCGGCGTCGTCGCCACCGCGCCGCATGACCACACGGATCGCGGTGTGTTGCATGTGCGGGACGTCGATCGCGTCGGCCTTCAGCGCGGGATCGGCGACGCCCCACGAGAGCGTCATCGCGTCGCCGGCCCGGACGATCTTCTTCTCGGGCGCGAACATGCGGCCCGCGTCTTCGAGCACGTCGCGCGTGCTGGTCATGTCGGCGAGCACCTGCGCAGGTGTGCCGTGCAGCGTGTACACGGTGACGTGCACACCGCGACCGTCGGCGAAGCCTTCCAGCCGGTCAACCGGTGCACGGACCTCGTGCAGCGCCGGCGGCGCGACGTAGCGCCTGCCCGACATGATTCCCGGCAGCGCTATGTTCGGCGGCAGGTGCTCGAGGTCGTACCAGCGATTCCAGTCCTCGATCGCGTCGGCGTCGCAGTCCACCGACGCGAAGATGATGCCCGAGACGTCCACGGTTCGTTCGTGCCGTCGCGGTCAGGCCGGACGGAGCTCGACGAGACGCACGAGCGGGATCTGCCGGTCGGTGCGGCTCTGGTAGTCGTCGTACCACGGGCGATCGGCGGTGAGCCCGGCCCATGTCTCGGCGTAGTCGCTGTCGTCGAGGACCTGCGCGTCGGCCCAGAACGGGCCCTGCTGCACCCGGATCTTCACCTCGGGGTTGGCGTCGCGGTCGCTCAGGTTGAGGTACCAGCTGGGATGGTCGGGCGCACCGGAGAACGACGCCACGACGACCCGGTTGCCGTCACGGTCGACCCAGTACGGCAGCGCGACCTTGTGCTCGTTGCCGCTCTTGCGCCCGATGGTGTGGAGGATCACGTGGTGCATGCCGGCGATGCACCACACGTCCTCCGCGTCGGACGACTCCATGTACTCGACGTGGCCACGGCTGATGCCCGGGATCTCCTCCCGGGGCGGTTCCTCGAACGGCTCCGCGGCCTGTGATTCGGGTTGCTCGGGCATGGCGCGAAACCTACACCGATGCGCTGTCTCGAATTCTGGCTCTCGGGCTCCGGAAGGTCCCCGGGCGCCAAGGTACCTAGTGACTACTATGCTCCCCGCCGATGTCCCGCCTCGACACCGTCCGGCACATGCTCGCCTGCTTCTCGGCCGGTGACCCCGAGGGTCAGCTCGCCTTCTGCGCCGACGACGTCGTCTATGAGGCCCCGTACTACGCGATCGAGCGCCACGGGAAGGCCGAGCTCGCGGCCATGCTCGCCTCGGTGCAGGAGCGCTTCGACGAGGTGTCGTACGTGGTGGTCGACGACTTCCCCACCGTCGACCCCGACCTCGTGATCGTCGAGGTGCGCGGCGACAACCGCGTGCGCGGGAGCGAGCAGCGCTACCAGAACCACTACATCATGTTCTTGTACTTCCGCGACGACCTCGTGGTTCGCTGGCGGGAGTTCTCGAACCCCGACGTCTACCGAACGGCGGTACCGCAATGACCGGTGTGCTCGACGGCCTGACCGTGCTCGACCTCACCCAGGGGATCGCAGGTCCGGTGACGGGGATGTTGCTCGCCGACCACGGTGCGCAGGTCACCAAGATCGAGCCGCCGGGCGGCGACCCGACCCGCGCCCACAGCGGTGCCCAAGTGTGGCACCGGGGCAAGCGGAGCGCGGTCTTCGACCCGCGCGACGCCGACGACCGGGAACGGGTGCGCGCGCTCGCGTCGCATGCCGACGTGTTCGTCGAGAACTTCGCGCCGGGCGTTGCGGCCGCGCTCGGCATCGACCACGAGACGCTGCTCACGCGCAACCCGCGGCTCGTGTACTGCTCGATCACCGCGTACGGCGACGACGGCGCGCACGCTGACCGTCCCCCGGTCGACGCGCTCGTCGCGGCGCGTACCGGCCACCAGTGGGAGAGCCGCGGCGTCCCCGGCGGCACGCTCGCCCGTCTGGCCGGTGTGCCGCCCGCGTTCCCCGACCTCGTCGTGCCCGACGACTGCTGGGTCGCCGCGCCCCGTTCCGGTCCGCTCCACTCGGGCGTCCCCTGGGTGAGCATGGCGTCGGCCTACCTCGCCACGCTCGCGATCAGCGCCGCGCTCCGCGTGCGCGAGCAGACCGGGCGCGGGCAGCGCGTGTCGACGTCGCTGTTCCAGGGCGTCCTCGCCACCACCCTCTCTGCCTGGCAGCGCGTCGAACACGTCGACACCCCGAACTACCAGAGTTGGATCAGCGACCCGCGCGCACCGAAGGGCGTGTTCCGTTGCGCCGACGGCCGGTGGATCCACCAGTGGGTGCCGCTCCCCGACTTCGTCATCAGCGCCGCCGAGGGCGACCGGGTGCAGCGCACCGAGAAGACGACCCGACCGCGCGAGGCGACCACCCGCATCGGCATGGACGTCAACGAGATGCTCCTGCTGCATCACTACCAGCCGCTCATGTCGGCGGCAGTGGCCAAGTTCCCGTCCGAACCGTGGGTGGCGCTGGGCGCCGAGGTCGGCGTGCCGTTGCAGCCGTTGCGCTCGCCCGAGGAGGCGCTGCACGACGACGCGTTCGTCACCGACGGCTGCGTGGTCGAGGTCGACGATCCCGACCTCGGCCCGGTCCGCCAGGTCGGCCGCGTGTACGAGCTGCACGCCTGCCCCACCGACGCGCCCGCCCCGCCGCCGACCGTCGGCGCTCACACCGACACGGTGCGCGCCGAAGCCGACGCACTCGAGAACGCGACGGCTGCCACGCGCACGTCGACGCCCGCGCCGTCGTCGCCGCTCGCGGGTGTGCGCGTCGTCGACCTCGGGCTCGCGGTCGCGGGACCGTGGGGCACGATGATGCTCGCCGACCTCGGCGCCGAGGTCATCAAGGTCAACCCACTGCACGACTTCTACTGGATGAGCACGCACATCGCGATGGCGTGCAACCGCGGCAAGCGCAGCATCGCGCTCAACCTCAAGGATCCCGCGGCGATGGAGATCCTCCACGAGCTCGTCGCCGGCGCCGACATCGTGCAGCACAACATGCGCTACGACGCGGCAGTCCGCCTCGGCGTCGACTACGAGAGCCTCCGCGCGATCAGGCCCGACCTCATCTACTGCCACACGCGCGGCTTCGAACACGGCGCGCGTGAGGGACTGCCGGGCAACGACCAGACGGGCGCCGCGCTCGCGGGTCCCGACTGGCTCGACGGCGGCCTCGACCACGACGGCATACCGCTGTGGCCGGTGGTGTCGCTGGGCGACACCGGCAACGGCTTCCTCTCCGCCATCGGGATGGTGCAGGCGCTGTACCACCGTGATCGCACCGGTGAGGGGCAGTTCGTCGACACCTCGATCATGTACGCGCAGCTGCTGAACGCGTCGATCGCGTGGAGCCTGGCCGACGGCAGCCGCCACGGCGACCGTCCGAGCCTCGACGCGATGCAACTCGGTCACCACGCGACCCAGCGGCTCTACGAGACCGCCGACGGCTGGTTGTGCATCGCCGCGACCACCGACGGGCAGCGCAGCGCGCTGGCGACGGTCGTCGGCGTGGACAAGGTCACCGACGCCACCGCGTTCACCGCGCTCGAGCCCGCCTTCCGCACGCGCAGCGCGGCGCAGTGGTTCGCGAGCCTCGATGCCGCGGGAGTGCCCTGCGAGGTCTCGAACCCCGATTTCGTGCTCGACCTGTTCGACGATCCCGAGATGATCGAGAAGGGCTGGGTCACGAAGTACCGCCATCCGATCGTCGGCGACATGGAGCAGTTCGGCATGCTCTTCGACTTCGCGGAGACGCCCGGTGTCGTGCAGGGACCACCACTCGTGCCCGGCCAGGACACGCGCGCCATCCTGCAGGAGCTCGGCTACGACGACGCGCGCATCGACGCCCTCGCGGAAGCGAAGGCGATCCTGGACTGGAGGCCCTGACGTGCCGTCGGTGATCCCGCCGTCCCCCACGCTCGACGACCAGTTCTTCTGGGACGCCATCGCCGAGGGCCGGCTCGTGTTCCAGCGGTGCGCGTCGTGCGGTGTGCTGCGCCACCCGCCGGCGCCGATGTGCGGCGACTGCCACTCGGTCGAGTGGGACACGCAGGAGTCGAGCGGACACGGGCACGTGTACACGTGGATCGTGTCGCACCACCCCACCAAGCCCGACGCCGAACCACGCGTGGTCGTGCTGGTGGAGCTCGACGACGGACCTCGCTTGGTCTCCAACCTGCTCGGCGTCGACGCCGCCTCGGTCGAGAACGGCATGGCAGTCCAGGTCAGCATCGAGGAGGTCGACGGCGTCGTCCTCCCCCAGTTCCGGCCTGCCACCTGATGGCACTGTCCCGCGACACCGCCATCGTCGGCATCGGCCAGACCGAGTTCTCGAAGCACTCCGGCCGCAGCGAGCTCCAACTCGCGGGCGAAGCGGTCGCGGCCGCAGTGGCCGACGCCGGACTCACGCCCGCCGACATCGACGGTGCGGTCACCTTCGCCATGGACGTGAACGACGAGCTCGCGGTGATGCGCTGCGCAGGCATCCCGTCGCTGCGCTACACCGCCCGCACGCGCGGCGGGGGCGGCGGCGCGTGCGCAACCGTGCAGCTCGCCTCGGCCGCGGTGGCGTCGGGTGCGGCCGACGCGGTCGTCGTGTACCGCGCCTTCAACGAACGGTCGGGCCGTCGCTTCGGTCAGCCGATCTCCGAGAACAACAAGTCGCGCGTCGTACCGCCGGGATGGAGCTGGTACCTCCCGTTCGGCCTCGACACCCCGGCCAAGGTGTACTCCCTCTGGTACCAGCGCTACATGCACACCTACGGGATCACCAACGTCGACTTCGGTCTGTACCCGGTGGTGGCGCGCAAGCACGCGGCGACGAACCCGAACGCGTTCTACTACCAGCAGCCGCTCACGCTCGAGCAGCACCAGCAGTCGCGCTGGATCGTCGAACCGATCCTGCGCAAGCTCGACTGCTGCCAGGAGAGCGACGGCGGCGTCGCGCTCGTCGTCACAAGCATGGACCGCGCCCGCGACCTGCCGCACGCGCCCGTGCGCGTCGCCGCCGCGAGCCAGGGCCACCTCCGCGACGGCGACGAGATGTTCGGTTACTACCGCGGCGACCTCGCGGGCTACGAGGAAGGCGCGTTCCTCGGCGAGCAGCTCTACGAGGCCACCGGGCTCACGCCCGACGACATCGACGTGGCGATGATCTACGAGAACTTCACGCCCATCGTGTTCATCCAACTCGAGGCGTTCGGGTTCTGCGGCCCCGGCGAGGCCACCGACTTCATCGCCGGCGGCAACATCGAGGTGGGCGGCAAGCTCCCCGTCAACCCCAACGGCGGACTCCTCGGCGAGGCGTACATCCACGGGATGAACAACATCCTCGAGGGCGTGCGGCAGGTGCGCGGCACCGCCGCCAATCAGGTCACCGGCGCCGAGCACGTGCTCGTGTCGGCAGGTCGCAGCGGTCTGGTCCTGTCGCCCTGAACCCACGTACCGTCGCCGCAGGTGCGACCTGGGTGGATCGCCGGCTCCGCACTCCCGCCGGCGCCGAGGAGGAGGTTCGATGAGCGCGCTCGACTGGCCGACCACCGCGGCCGACGTCACGCCCGAGTGGCTCACGGCGGCACTCGCCGAGCGCCACCCCGGGATCGAGGTCGATGCGGTCGAAGTGCTCGAACGCGACGAGGTCACGAACGCGCACGCGCGCCTCCGCGTGACGTACTCGCACCAGACCGACGCGCCCGAGGTGATGTTCTGCAAGCTGCCGCCCAACGACGACCGTCGCGCCCAGATCATCGCCACCGGCATGGGCCACCGGGAAGCGCGCTTCTACGCCGAGCTCGCGCCGTCGATCGCCATGCGGGTTCCCGCCGCGCACGTCGCGCGCACCGACGACGACGGCCGCTTCGTCCTGCTGCTCGAGGATCTCGTGACCGCAGGCTGTGAGGTGTCCGATGGAACCTGGGGCATTCCGGTCGAGTCGGCCGCGGGCGCGATCGAAGACCTGGCGGCGTTGCACATCCGCTTCGACGATCCCGCCCGCCGCGCCGCCGAGGCGCCGTGGGTGCACGTGAGCCGACCGACGAGCGACTACGCCGCAGGAATGCTGCGCGAAGGCATCGACCACCATCGCGACCGGCTGACCGACTCGTTCGTGGACATCGCCGAGCTCTACATCGCCCATCACGACGAGCTGCAGCGGGTCTGGCACGAGGGGCCGCACACGGTGATCCATGGCGACACCCACATCGGCAACCTCTTCCTCGACGAGGGGCGGGTCGGCTTCCTCGACTGGGGGATCATCAACGTCAACACGCCGATGCGTGAGATCAGCTACCTGCTGACGATGGCGATGTCGATCGAGGACCGCAGAACGCACGAGCGCGACCTGTTGCGCTTCTACCTCGACGTGCGGCGCGCGGCCGGAGTCACGGAGATCACTTTCGACGAAGCGTGGCGAGCTCATCGCATCCACGCGGCGTACAACGTCACTGCGTCGTGCCAGGTGGTGCGGTTCCCCTCGGACATCTCCGAGTCGCGACGCATCTTCGCCGACCACTTCCTCGAGCGCGCGCAGGCCTCACTCGACGACCTCGAAGCGCGCGCCGCGCTCCGCGACGCGACCGGTCTCTGACCGTCGGATGCCACGATGAACGCCGCGCCGCGTGCGACCGCCACGACACTGTTCGTGCTCGCCGGACTGCACGTCGCATGGGGTCGCGGCTCGACGTTCCCGTTCGCCGATCGCGACGGTCTGAACGACACCGTGGTCGGACGCGCC
This sequence comes from Acidimicrobiia bacterium, assembly GCA_036502765.1. GTDB lineage: Bacteria > Actinomycetota > Acidimicrobiia > IMCC26256 > DASPTH01 > DASUAS01. The sequence continues at coordinate 28,485 of DASXXX010000331.1, forward strand.
TCGACGCCGCCGCCCAGCGCGTGCCTCGCCGTCGCCGGGGCGCTCACCATGGCGGGCGCGCTGGTCGCCGACGTCGCACCGCTCCCCCGTCCGATCCAGCGGCTCGGCGTGACCGGCGTCGCGGTCGTGCTCGCTTCACGTGCCGCGCTGGGGTTCGCGGGCCGCACCGACGCAGTGTCGCCGGGGAGTGCGTCGGTCCGCTTCCGTCGGCTCGATCGGCGTGTCTACTCGCCGCTGTGCCTCGCGCTCGCCGCGGGCGCGCTCAGCGCCCGGCGTTGAGCGCGAGCGCGAGCACCCTCACGAGCTCTTCGCGCTGCGCGTCGAACGCTGCGCTCCCCGAGTGCTCGACCGGCATGGCGTCGAGCAGATCCTGGTCGAGGGCGAGCCCGCGCACGACGTTGTAGAGGAAGCGGCTGGTCTCCACCACGTGGGCATCGGATGGCCCGTCGCCGAGCACCGCGCGGCCCATGGCCGGGAGCCGCACCCCCACCTGGTCGTGCGACGCCTTCAAGGCGAGTCGCGTGGAATCGGCGGTGGTCGGATCGTGGCTCAGGTTGAGCACGATCTGCATGTACGCCAGGAACTCCGGGCGCCGGTAATACGCCCACAGCGCGTCGACGAAGCACGAGAGGCGCGCCTCGATCGAGTCACCCTCGATCACGGCGTCGGCCAGCGCGCGGTCGAGCTCCTCGAGCCCGCGTTCGTGCACCGCGAGCATGAGGGCTTCACGCGTGCCGAAGTGGTACTGGATCACGCCCCACGTCACCCCGGCGCGCTTGGCGATCTTGTTGGAGCTGGCGCGGTAGAAGCCTTCGTCGAGGATGCACGCGACGGCGGCATCCACGACCCGGGCGCGGGTCGATTCGTCGCTCATGGCACGCCCTTCGAATGTGGCCTCCTCGCGGCCGCGGCCGCGCCCGCGGCGCCGAACGCGGCCGGATCGACGCGCCGACCCGCAGCGTGTACCGCCTCGACCGCGAGCGCATCGGCCAGCGGGAGGCCGTCGCCGCGCCGGTAGAGGTCGAGCACCTCGGCGACCGCGCCGGTGGGTGCGATGTCGTCGACCAGCGCACGCGTGAACGGGAGCAGTTCCTCGTGCGCCACGACGTGGTTCACGAGGCCGATCCGGAGTGCCTCCCCGGCGTCGACGAAGTTGCCGGTGATCGACAGCTCGGCGGCCTTGCGCACGCCCACCGCCCGCGGCAGCAGCGCAGTGAGTCCCCACGCGGCGACGACATCGAGACGCGCGTGCGTGTCGGCGAAGCGCGCCCGTGCCGACGCCACGATGAACGTGCAGCTCAGCGCGAGCTCGAGCGCGCCGGTGACGCACGCGCCGTTGACCGCACACACCACCGGGGTGGTCGCGGCCCGGAGCGCCGCCCCCGGATTCACCGTCGGAGTGTCGGGTGACGGCGCGCCACCGCCCGCGGCCACTTCCTTGAAGTCAACGCCCGCGCTGAACACCGGGTCGACCGCGGTGACGATGACCGCACGCACGGCTTCGTCGGCGTCGGCGTCGTCGATCAGTGCGCAGAACTGCGTGCGCATCGCCGCGGTCAGCGCGTTCTTGACCTCGGGTCGGTTGATCGTGATCGTGCGGACGCCGTCGCGATCGTCGACGACGAGCAGCGTGTCGTCGGCGGTCACTCGCGAACTACTTGGTGATGCCGAAGCGCTCCAGGCCGAACGCGGTGATCGCGTTGCCACGGAGGAGCTTGTAGCGCTCCTCGTCGTTCAGGCCGGCCTGGGTGCAGATGTCCTCGACGACCTTCTTCGAGTGCGGGAAAGTCGAGTCGGCATGCGGGTAGTCGGTCTCGAAGCAGATCTGGTCCATGCCGATGACGTCGCGGTTGGCGAGGCCGATCTCGTCGTCGAAGATGCAGCCGTAGATGCGCGACACGTAGCTCGACGGGGGCTGCGGCAACGACGTGCCGAAGCTGTTCGACGCCCGTTCAGCGGCGAGCTTGTCGGCCCGCTCCATCACGTAGGGCATCCATCCGACCTGGCCCTCGGAGTACGCGATCTTGAGGGTGGGGAACCGCTCCAGCGTGCCCGAGAAGATGTAGTCGCACATCGAACCCATCGCGTTCGAGAACGTGAGCGTGGAGCTCACGATGAACGGTGCATCGGGCGAGGTGGTCGGCATCTTCGAGCTCGAGCCGATGTGCATGCAGATCGTGGTCTCGGTCTCCTGGCACGCCTGGAAGAACGGCTCCCAGTAGTGGTCCTTGTCGTGGATCGACGGCAAGCCGAGCGGGAAGGGGTTCTCGGGGAACGTGACCGCGAAGCTGCCGTTGGCGGCGGAGCGGCGCACCTCGGCCGCCGCGAGCTCGACGTCCCACAGTGGCACCATCGTGAGCGGGATGAGGCGGCCCTTGCCGTCACCCGCGCACCACTCCTCGATCATCCAGTCGTTGTACGCCTGCACGCAGAGGAGCGCGAGCTCCTTGTCGTCGCGCTCGAGGAACGTCTGACCGCAGAAGCGCGGCAGCGTGTTCGGAAAGCAGATCGACGCGTCCATGTGGTTGGCGTCCATGTCGGCCAGCCGCTCCGACTGGATCCAGCAGCCGGGCCGGATCTCGTCGAACGTGGTGGGCGTGACGTCGAGCTCGGAGAAGCCGACCGCGGCCGAGAGCTTCGGGAACGGGTAGATCAGGTCGTCGTAGATCCACCAGTCGCACGGCTCGCCGCCCTCGACGCCCTTCTCGTACGAGAACACACCGCCCTCGAACTGGAAGATCGCCGAGTCGCGCTCGACGCGCGGGGCGCGATCCTTGAACTTGGCGGGGATCCGGTCGGTCCAGAGCGTCGGCGGTTCGACCACGTGGTCGTCGACCGAGATGATGCGGGGCGTGTCCATACCGGCAACTCCTTCGTCGGACCCCAGTATCGCGGCTCCGGCCGCCCTGGGCGCAGCCGCCGACGTTAGTTGACCAGGGCAAGCAGTC